>JBCCQK010000125.1:0-17397 GCA_039024375.1 Bacteroidota bacterium | reverse complement strand
CCTCCACACCAGTCACTGCCCCCATATATACCGGCCCCCCCACTCGTGCGGGGAGTAGCGCATGAACTACTTGAAAGTCAGCTTTTCGCCCGTTATTTTCTGGCACAAAGTTTCGGCGTTGTACAATCGTCCGTGTTGGTGGATATTGGTGCGTAGCCAATCTAGTAAAGGTTGATTATTACCCGCCTCGATTTGTTGGATTAAGTTGGGAATGTCCTTTTCTGCCTGTTGGAAAAACTGAGCAGCGTAAAAACTACCCAACGAATAAGTTGGAAAGTAGCCGATACTGCCGTGCGACCAGTGAATGTCTTGTAAAATGCCTTGTTTGTCGTCGGGCACATCAACGCCCAAGTAGGCTTTGTATTTATCGTTCCAAACGTCTCGCAAATCCTTCACTTGGAGCGTTCCTTCCATCAAGCCCTTTTCGATTTCGAAGCGAATCAGCACGTGAAAATGGTAGTGCAATTCGTCCGCTTCGGTACGGATTAAGTTGGGCTGAATTTTATTAATGGCTTTGTAGAATCTTTTGACGGAAACGTCCTTTAGGTTTTTGGGAAACGCTTTTTGCAAATTAGCATAATGCGCTTTCCAATACGCCAAACTGCGACCCACATTATTTTCCCATAAACGAGATTGTGATTCGTGGATGCCTAGCGAAACGGAAGTGCCGCAAGGCAGACCGTACTGGTCAGATGGCAGTCCCTGTTCGTACAGCGCATGGCCACCTTCGTGAATGCAACTCCACGTCATGTTCATAAAGTCGTGTTCGTCAATACGAGTAGTGACCCGCACGTCTTCGGGGGAGAAATTGATGGTAAACGGATGTTCGGAAATGTCTTGTCGGCCCGCTTTGAAGTCGTAGCCCATATTTTTGAGCAAGGCCAATCCAAAATCCCATTGCTTATCCTTGTCGTATTTTTGGTGTAGAAAGGCATCTTTTGGGGGCGATTTTTCTTGCAAAGTTTTCACAAAATCGACCAACTGTTCCCGCACATCTTTGAATAGAACCGTCAAATCTTTAGTTTTGGCATCGGGTTCGTAAATGTCCAAGAGGGCATCGTAAGGATGGTCTTCGTAGCCAATTAAGTCGGCCTCTTCTCGACAAATATCGACGATGGCCTGTAAATCTTTTTGAAAAATACGGTAATCGTTGGCCTTGCGAGCTTCTATCCAAGCGTGGTAGGATTGGGAAATAATCTGCGATTTTTTGACCACAAATTCCTTAGATAATTTCGTCGCCCGTTCGTACTCCTTCCAACTCAATTGGATATTCTTGGCTTGTCGGTCGTCTAATTTTTCCACTTTTTCGTGCAATTGCCGAAGCGTTCTACCCAATTTCTTATCCGTCGAAATCTCGTGGGCGATGCCCGAAAGGGTCGCGATTTGCTGCGACCGAAATCGAGCGCCTTTTTCTGGCAAATAAGTTTCTTTGTCCCAACTCAGTACGCCGATGGAGTATTCTACGTCCGCTTTTTTCTGCATAGTGGCGACGTACGATTGGTATTTCTGTTGGATTTTACTCATTCAGTTATATTTTATGTTGATAGTTGTAAATTTATTTTTTATCCCCCAAATCATACGTTTTAAACTCACTTCGTGCTTCTGCGCAACTCACTTCAAAGATTACTCAACTCACTGGAAGGAGCAAAATAAATGGGGATTCAAATAGTTTTTAACCTTGAAACTTGCGTACTCAAAAATGCTGATTACGCAGATTTTCTAGGTTTCCTAACCAATACCATTTGTTGCGGAAACCTCATTATTAACCTAACTCAATCCATCGACGTCTATTGATTGAAAAGACAGCGATGGCTTAAATGGAAAATACCAAAAGTAACGGTTTTCCACTGAGTTAAAAAGTACTAATATGTCAGATTTGAAAAAGCAGGAAAATACTTCCAAAAACGGTTTAATCGCCACGGCGGTTATTTTAGCCTTGTTGTTTCTGGGAGCGCTTGGCGGCGCTTATCACTACAGCAACGAATCCGATACCTACGCTGATAAGACAGTACAATTGACGTCCGAACTAACAGCTTTAAACGACGAAAAGTTAGGCTTAGAAGCCGAAGTCAGCCAACTGACTCAAACTTACGAGGCTGAAACGGTCAAAAATACGGAATTGGAAGCTAAAATTGTGGATGCAGAAGCAAAAATCAAGGGCTTGAAAGGTCGGATTTACCGTATCAAAAAAGAATTGGCCGATACCAAAATTAGCAACGAAGAAATGCAACAGCGCATTGCCGAATTGAATACGGCCAAAGAGGACTTAATTACCCAAATTGCGGACTTAGAATTGGATAACCAAGACCTTTCGACCGCTAAAACCTTTTTGAGCGGAGAGCTAGTCAATGCTAACAAAGAGAACACACAATTGACCGCTAAAATCGAAGACTTGACCGCACAGAACGAGCAAATGCAAAATCGCTTGTTCACCCTAGCCCCCGCAGGTTTTCAAGCAACGGGCTTTCAAGTACAAGTAGCGGGCAAGCGAGAAAAGTTGACGGCAAAAGCTAAGCAAGCAAGAGCCATTACGGTTGATTTTGACTTATTGAACATACCCGCCAATTTACAAAAAGAACACGAAGTTTATTTAGTCGTTACCGACGGCGAAGGAATTCCGGTAAAGAAAATCCCTTCTACGCTTAGAAATGTACCTACCGCAGATGGTGATCTAAAGGTAGAGGTAGCCGATACGGAAACGGTTGCTTTAGCGGAGAATCAGAAATTGAGCATGGCCTTTCAGCCGACGGATAAAATGGACGCAGGGTTGTACAATGTAGCGTTGTGGTCCGATGCGGGGTATTTAGGTTCGACGGCCTTTAGTTTAAGATAATTAGTTGGTTTAGTGCTTCCAGCATTCGAATGCTGGAAGCACTTTCGAGTAAATAATTTTGGAACTATTCACATACTACTGGTTTTGACATCCGTTGGTGAGCAAAATCATCTTAACCCGAAGCTACGTGGGAGCAGCTTCGGGATTTTTTATGCGCAGTAGTCCTATTCAAGTAATAGGGCACTATTTTTGAAAGAGAAATAGCGTATGATGTCTTTGAGAGTATCTCGTTGCTGCAAATAGGCCTACCTTCGACTATCATTTGTCCAAAAAAAATGCTGCGTTTATGAGAAAACAACTATTACACCTGTTAGCGTACCTACCCATTTCCTTACTTATCTATACTTTTCTAGTGTCAGCGGTTTTTGCTGAAAAGTCCAATGCTACTGAAAGTAACTGTGTCTATACTTATATGTTAGAAGCGAAAGACGGTGCCTTCGTTGTTTCGCTTTTGTCGAATAAAACCATCGAAGTACCGTTCAATACGACCGCTACGGCTCAGGTAACGTTGAAGGTCCCAACGGGAAGTTTCAAAGTGAACAACCTAAAAAATTTGGTCGAAGGGGTAGAATTCAGTCAAAACGGTCAATCCATTGCGCCCGAAGAAGCACCCGATTACGATTACATCGTCTTTGGACTAGCTAGTTTGGGCACCAGAAGACTGACCTATACTGCTGGCGAAAAATTGCCTTTGTTTTCGTTTGAAAATTCGGGTAAATGTACGGGTAACTTAATCGAGTTAATGGAAAATTTCACGGACCCATTTTACCCACCTAACAAAGCTAAAGCGAATGTTAGCCAGCAAATTACCGTTGCGGCAACGGGTTCGGATATGTCCATCGTTTGTATTGACCAACCGTTAATTTCTGATTGTGGAAAAATTATGAAAAAAAAGCGACGTAAATAGTTACCCGCCTCAACCGTAACATAACTCTCCGAGTTGTGTAACTGTGTAAAAAACAGTCAAATCGCACCTTTCACCTCAGTGCCATCAAAACTAAAAATACCGCCCAATCATCGGATGGTCCACAATCGCTCGTTTCAACTCCAGAAAATCCACATCCCCTTGATACGACCAAACTACTTTTCCATTGGGTTCCACCAAAACGGTGTAGGGCAGCGCCCCGTTCCAATTGGGGTCCACTGCTTCGATGAGGGCGTATTTGTCATCTTCCGAAAAGTGATAATTCTTGACCGCCGACTGCTTCTCTTTTAACACCTTTAGCACCTTATCACCAATATTTGGTTTATCGGCCGAAATCGACACAAATTCGAAATCTCGATTGCCGTACATTCGCTGCAAAATGATAAATTCGGGGTATTCCATTACGCAAGGGCCGCACCACGTTGCCCAAACGTTGATGAGGCGCAACTTTCCCGAATCCTCGTTTTTTAAAAGCGCTTTGACGCCCGCTTCGTCGATGTTTTCTAAGGTCACGGGTCGGGCCGCCCAATCGGCGTCGGCTTTGTCATTATAGTCCGTTTTCCACGCCCACTTAGTTGAACAGCCGAAGGTTTTGGTAGTTGGCGTACTGACGGGCTGCCCCGCTAATACTTCTTCGATGGCTCGTCGCAAATCTTCGGCATTAGCTCCACCACTCGGATTTTCTACTTTGTCTAACCGACCGACGTATTGCAACTTTCTTGCTTTGTCAAACACAAAAGCGTGCGGGGTCGCAACGGGACCGTACTGCAAAGAAGCCGCTTCCGTATCGCCATCGTACAAATAAGGGAAATTAAAATTATGATGTTCCGCTCTTGGCTTCATCGTCGCAAAATCGTCGTTCAAGTCCGTGTAGCCCAATTCGTCGTAACGGAGTCCCAAAGGACTATTGGGCGTAATCGCTACCAAGTCAACGCTTTTATCTCCGTAGTCCGTTACAATGGCTTTGATGCGGTCTTCGTAGGCTTGGGCGGTAGGGCAGTGGTTACAGGTGAAAATGACCACGAGCACATCTTTGGTGAAATCCGATAATTGCCGAAAATGGCCATCTATGTCGGGTAGATTAAAGTCAGGGGCGGATTCGCCGATTTGTAAGGTCTTGACTGCTCGCTTCTCCAAAGGTTGTGGATTGGCTACGAAACCTGCTTTGGCGATTGTTGAGCTATCGGATACGCTTTGCTGGCAAGCGAATAAAGTACAAATGGTAAAGAGTGATAGGAGTTGATTTTTCATAACTCAAATTTAAGAAAAATATAAATTCTAAATTTTTTAGCTGCGGATTTTGGTTAGCTGCGGATTTTTATCACTTTTTTATCTGAGGCGCTAGTTACTAGCTTCTACAATCGAATACTTCTATAAAACTTGCTTTTTTGTTAAGTGTACTTTACTTTTGTAAAGTATAATTTACTTAATGTAAATTTTTAGTTTATTTTGACTATATTTCTTTACATCTAAATCTCTCACAAATGAATATCCAAGTGCTGCCACATGTCTTTAAAAAAATCGGCCTATTCCTTTTTATCGCCTATCCAGTCGGCCATTTCTTGTTAGGCTTCTTTGACCCTATCCAAGAAGACGGTAAATCTGGTTTCCATCCTTTTTGGTCCGAAGCAATCGACGTAGGTGCTTTGCTAGGAGTTATTATTTACTTTATTTCAAAAGAAAAAGTAGAAGACGAATTGATAAAACAAGTTCGCTTGGAGTCAATGAGTATTGCTTTCTTACTGAGTGTGGGCGTATTACTCCTTTTGTCAATTGCTTTAGGGGGACAAAGTGTTGATGCTTCGTTAATGTTCGTCTTGCAATTGACTTTATTTTTAATCCTCTATCATTACAGAAAAAAGAGTTTCAGTTTATGAAAAATATGATAAAAGTTGAGCGGGCACGCCACGATTTAACTCAAGCTAATCTAGCGGAAAAGATACAAGTCTCTAGGCAGACGATTCATGCAATAGAGAAGGGAAAGTTTGTACCTTCTACAATTCTAGCGTTGAAAATGGCTCGGTTTTTTAATTTAAAAGTGGAAGATTTATTTATTTTGGAAGAAGATGACTAGCGACATTACTGATTGCTGAACAACGCCAAGCTAAAAATCACGGAGTGATTAAACGTGAATAACTCCGTATAAAATGCGGAGAAGTCGGACAAATACAGACCTCACAATGCCGAAGGTATTGAACATTTGCAATACTCTGGAAAGGCATAATGAGCGTTTTTTACTTAAACTTTAGGTAATTGAGATTGAGTATATAACTCCGACGCACTCGCCAAATTCAGCAATTTCGTTCCAATTCTAGCAATGACAAAAAATTGACCGACCAAAAAAGTAGCTAAAACGGCACTATCAAAATGCATTTGAAGATAAATAAAAAACAGCACGCCAAAGGTCAGTAAGTTTAAGAGATAAAGAAGAAAGGCTTGTCCAAAGTGGCGAAACGTCCATCGAAAAGCCCGTAAAATGGGTAAAGTAACAAGCGATTTATTGGAATTGACCAGTCGGATTTTGGCGTAATCCTGTACCATAAATAAAACGGTCGATAATAGCAGATAGACAGGTATAATTATAAACAGCCGTTGTACGATTTGCTCCTCATTATCAAACCCTTCGGGCCAATTACTAAATATAGAACTGACGATGGTTAGAAAAATACCGAGTAAGACACCTTGGAATAGTAAAAAATAAATGGTCAACCGCAGCATTCGCCAAAAAAAATGAGCGCCGCCGCTCCAAAAGTTAGTTACGCTAGTGCGTTGCGGTCGAACAAAAACGGTCAAAATACCGCCTACTAAAAATACATTGAGTAATAAATAGAGGAGAATCGCCGCTACTGATTGATTTAACAACCAGCCAAATACATCACCGTATTCGTTAAAAAAGTCAATAAATACGGTAAAGTCGAATCGTTCCAATAGCACATCTACCGCCATTGTATTGACCAGTTTGTCTCCCAGAAAACTGGACAACGGATAAGCTAGTAGGACAGCAAATAGGAAGTTAAGCGCATAGAGCAACAGCCAAAGTTTACCCTTGGTAAAAATGGTTTGAAGTCCTGTTGTATATGCTTGAAAGAATGCCATTAATTATAAATTCTACGTAACTATTCGGAACCGAGAGTAGAGAATAGGGATTAGAGACTTAAAATGTTGACAAGGAACAGTGAAAAAATAAATTTACATTTTCAAAATTTTAAATTGCTGATTGTCAGTACTTTTAGATTTTGAATTTGTAATTTTAAATTTTACATTTTCCCAAATGGGAATGAAATCGAAATTTTTATCTAATTTCTTGGAATTTGAGTCTCTGTTCTCTCAATGAAATAGCCTGCCCCGATTTTCATCGGGGGTCTCTGTTCTCTATTCTGATATAATTCTACACCAAAAAACTAAACCCCTGCAACACATTCTGCACCTTCACCATAAACTCGGTCACGTACTTCCAAACGGTCTTTTTCTCTACCTCTTTTCTAAGGCTATTATTCAAAAAATTGATGTCCATAAATAGCTTCTGCTCGGGGTCAATTTTAACCCATTCGATGGGTGTATTCGTTGGATATTGAAAATCAATCGCTCTTGCTTTTCCATCCCATTTTTCGAGTTTCTCCGTGCCGTCGGCGAAGTGAACCAATACTTCAACGGGAAACTGTAATTCGCCAAGCCGATGCAAAATGACCTTTGCATTATATTCATAATCAACGTCTTGATTGATAGGTTTGCTCTCGGCTTTCATCCCTTTGGTTGCAAAAATACCGTAGGCATTTCGTTCGACGGGCGTATTGGAGATACTAGCAACGGCGTAATCACAAACGTCCGTCCCGTAGAGGGTTTGCTCAAAAAACCAATCCATATTCTCGCCAAATTCGTCGCCGTGTCGTTGGCGAACTACGTCGTTGACCACGTCGATAAAATCTTGTCCGCCTGGATGTTTAAAACTCCATTTGTCAAAATAGGCTTTCAAGATGGCATCCATCGTCGTAAGGCCAACGATGCCTTCTAAGGTGCGCAGAACCATTGCTGCTTTAGCATACACCAAATCACGATAGCCACCGTGCACGTATTCCCAACCGGGGCGGGTAATCTCGGCGATTTTCCGATTGGGCATGCCCAAATAGCGACTACGAAATAGTTCCATCGCCCCCAGATGGAAAAAATCGTAATCGACGACCGCATTTTTTTCTCCGTAGTAATGGTCTAAAATTCTCGATTTGTAGTAAGAAGTAAATCCTTCGTCCAACCACGCTTCTTCCTGCTCGTTGGTCGCAATCATCATCATAAAATATTGGTGGACAAATTCGTGGATGACAAAATATTCGGGCGTCCGGATATTGGTGGGGAAGGCGTAAGTTCCCAGGGCAGTGATGAAAGTAGGATACTCCATCGCCCCCGAGTTGATACCGTGAAAAGGCGGTACGACTATCGTTAGGGTATTGAAAGGATAAACGGCTAGGTTATTTTCCAAATATTCCAAAGCATACTTAGCAGAACTCAGATAACGCTCCGTACAACAGGTGTATTCGGGAACAATGAACAATTTAATTTGTACGTGCTTCCACTGGTCTTCAATGACCTCAAATTCGGGCGAAGCGACCCACGCAAAATCAATAACATCTTCGGCGTGAAACGACCACGTTTTGGTGCCGTCTTCGTTCTCTTTTTCGTTGTAAAGAACGCCCGTTGCACCGACTTCGTAGCTGGCAGGAACGGTCAAATTAACGTTGTAATTGCCGAAGTCACCGTTGTATTCCGCCGAGGCGTGGTAGGGGTGACAATTCCAGCCGCTTTCTTCTCGTCCTCGCATTCCCTTTGGTTCGTAGATGCCCAATTTAGGATACCATTGGACGTTTAAAAAATAATCTTTACTGAAACCCGTCCGCACTCTTACTTTAGGAATTTTAGACGACCAACCCATATTTAATCGAATCGAAGCGCCCGGTAAAATGGGTTCGGGTAGATTCAATTGTAGTACCGTTTGGTCGTGTTCGTTGCTATCTTCGGCGTGTATGTATTCCAAATACTTCGTCAAATCGTTGCCCAAAGAATCTTGAACTTTATCCACATTGACCCAACTCCAATCTCGGTCTTGCAAGTTAGCCGCATCCGTCCCTCGCATGAATCCACCCGCATCTTGCATAAAAACCGATTGGGTATTTTTGAAGGCGTTCAAATACAAATGAAACTGTAAAAAACGAACGGTATCGGGCGATAAGTTTTTCCAGTGGATGGCTTCTATGGCCGTGATGGTCTTTTCTTCGGCATCTAGTAAAACATCAATGTCGTAATTGGCGGGGCGGTCTGATTTGGGTTCAGTAAAAATGACGTCTTGGCCAAAAAGTACATTACTCAAAGCCAAATAAAAAAGACCAAAAAATACAATGCGCCATTTTATCATGCAAATAGAATACCTTGACTCGAAAAAAGGTTTGAACTTAGTGGCGAATTTAGCAACAAATGATGCAAAAGCTGGTTTTCTCCTCAAGAAATTGACTATTATTTTTCGTAATAATTTCCTTGGTAAACCTCAACTAATGAGAAAAATAAGGCTAATTATTTTGCTAACTTGCTGTATTGCCGTAGCCTGTAATAGGGACAAGGAATATATCTGCACCTACACGTTTGACCGAACAGGCGATATCAGAAATAGTTATAGTGTCGGTTCAGTTGAATCAACTGCTCAATTTGCTTGCGATAATGCAGATTCGGAAATTGGCGTTACTTGTGTATTAGATGAAGAATGAGTAGCATGAATTCTTCCCAAAAAGTGTATCTTTGGGAGTATGAAACAGGTTTTTCCAATTGGTATTCAAACATTTGAGAAAATTATCGAAGGTAAGTTTCTTTATGTCGATAAGACGAAAGTGATTCACCAGTTGGTGGAACACGGGGGCTACTACTTCCTTTCCCGTCCTCGTCGATTTGGTAAGTCACTATTGCTTTCTACTATAAAATGCATCTACACAGGCCAAAAAGAATTATTTGACGGTCTATGGATTCAAGACCATTGGGATTGGTCGCAACGGCATCCAGTAATTCATATTGGGTTTAGCAGTATTGGGTACAAAACACTGGGATTAGAAAAAGCTTTGAACACGGCTCTAGATAACATTGCAGCGCAATATGATTTGCAGTTAGTTACCACGACCTATGACCAAAAATTTGGGGAACTTTTTTCTTTGCTATCTAAAAAAGGTGAAAAAGTAGTGCTACTCATCGACGAATATGACAAGCCTATCATTGACTACTTAGACGATATACCGAAAGCTAAGGCTCATCAAAAAATTTTAAAATCTTTTTATTCCATTATCAAAGATTCGGATAGGTATATTCAGTTTTTGATGATTACGGGCGTTTCTAAATTTAGTAAGGTCAGTATCTTTTCTGAACTAAATAACTTGGATGACATCACTATTGACCGACGTTTTGCCGATTTAGTGGGGATTACTCAGGAGGAACTAGAGGTGAACTTTCGACCTTCCATCGAGCAAACTATGGACTATTTGGACTTGACTCGGAACGAGTTATTGAGCAAAGTTAAAGAGTGGTATAATGGATACAGTTGGGACGCAAAAACGTTTGTCTATAACCCATTTTCTGTTCTTAATTTTTTTAATAAAAGAGAGTTTCTCAATTTTTGGTTTGCTACGGGAACGCCGACCTTTCTAATCAACTTACTGAAAGAAAGAAATTTATACGAGTTGACGGCAACGGAAGTTGGACAAGCCGCTTTCAGCAGTTTTGACATTGAACACATAGAGTCTTATGCACTTCTATTTCAGACGGGATATTTGACTATTAAGCGTAAAGAGCCGTTCGGGCTGTATGTGTTAGATTACCCCAATCGGGAAGTCAAGGATAGTATGCTCCAATATTTAGTGGCAGGCTTCAGTCATAACTCTTCCTATTCCAAGACGACGCCGATAGTGATTCATTTGAGAAAAGCGTTTTTAGAAAATAACTATGAGAAAATCGTCAGTATAATCAACGGACTTTTTAAGAGTATTCCTTCTCATATTTTTATCGCAAAAAAAGAAGCCTACTATCATTCCATTGTTTTTCTAGTTTTTCAGTATTTAGGTTTATTCATTGAAGCCGAAGTCCACACTTCTGATGGTCGTATTGATGCTGTCGTGAAAACAGATAGCCGAACGTACCTCATTGAATTTAAGCTGGACGAAAGTGCCGATATTGCTTTGGAACAAATCCGTCAAAAAGAATACGCAGCTAAATACAAGAGTAGTTCACAAGAATTGCTGGCTTTTGGAATTAATTTTAATAGCAATTCCAAGAGTGTAGATGACTGGAAAATTGAGTTACTATAGTATCATCATTACAAATTATAAAAATGAAAAACCTTTTCCTTCTTTTTATCATTTGCCTATCATTTGCTTGTGGAAATAATGCCAATCAAAAAACGGATGAACCAGCACAAACGCCCACAGCATCAACCCCTCAATTGCCCGAAAATACCAGTTTAGACGGTAACTACTGCTTCGTCGCCTCCTACGGCGTGGACTCTTTATATCAAGATACAACGGCCGTTCGCTTAACTATTATCGGCAATAAAGTAACGGGCACCTACGATTGGATTCCCGCAGGAAAAGACTCGGGAAGAGGAACGTTGTCGGGAACGATAGCGGATAATATTATCACTGCACTTTATGACTACACTATCGAAGGAAGCAATCAGCAAGAGGAAAAAGTCTTTCGATTGGAAGACAATCAGTTAGTTGAAAAACGGGGAGAATTGCACGAAGTAAACGGGGTGTTAAAACTAAAAAATCCAGAAACGGCAACTTTTAGTGCAGTCTTACCGAAAGTGGATTGTGGGTAATATTTTTTTATGAAAATTACCGTTGGCCATCGTAAAATAATCGAACCTTTTCCGCAGGAACTGTTGAAAATTGATGTTTTGTCTCTATATTGCACCAGAATCCAACCTTACCAATTTCCAAATTTTATCCTTTTATAATATTTTTTCAAGAAAGAGTGATATAGACCTTTGAGTTCGTACCTTTTGGAAGATGTCCCTCTTACCATTAAAAAGGTATCTTCTATACCAACTTTTAGAAAAAGCGGGTGTTAAGACCATCAAAGATTTGTATTACATTAGTAGTCCAATCGTTTTTTATTAAAACAAGCAGCAGTATTTTATGACAATCGGAATACCTAAAGAACTCCACGATAACCGAATAGCAATGGTGCCTGACACCATGAAAAAACTGCCTTCGGAACAAGTTCAATTTCTAGTGGAACAGGAAGCAGGCGTTACGGCAAGTTTACCCGATACGGCTTTTGAAGGGGTCGCAGCCATAGCCGACCGAGCTAAGATTTTTCAAAGTTCGGACATCATTGTGAGCATTAATCCCTTAGATAGCGACGAGTTAGCAACCGTTAAAAAAGGTACGTTGCTTATCTCCATGTTTGCTCCTTACGTGGACGATAGTATTGTGGGCAAGTTAAAAAACCACGGCTTGCAGGGGGTCAGTATGGACATGATACCTCGAACAACATTGGCGCAAGCTATGGACATTTTGTCGTCGATGGCCTCGGTAGCGGGCTACAAAGCGGTATTAACGGCAGCAAGCCATCTGCCTCGTTATTTCCCGATGATGATTACGGCAGCGGGTAGTATTCGCCCCGCCAAGGTGCTGGTTCTGGGTGCAGGAGTCGCGGGTTTGCAAGCGATTGCGACGGCTCGCAGACTGGGCGCTATGGTTGAAGCCTTCGATGTCCGGAAAGCCGCTAAAGAAGAAGTTCAAAGTTTGGGCGCTAAATTTGTCGAAGTAGCGGGTGCGGCGGACGATACTTCAGCGGGTGGATACGCCGTCGAACAAAGTGAAGAGTTCATCCAACGCCAACGGGCAGAGGTGCAAAATCGAGCGGCCAAAGCGGACGTCATTATTACAACGGCGCAAGTCCGAGGTCGAAAAGCACCCATCCTATTGCCAACGGAAACGGTAGATAAAATGAAACCGGGTTCGGTCGTCGTCGATTTGGCTTCTTCAACGGGTGGTAATTGCGAAGTATCGAAAGACAACGAAATCGTTATTTACAACAATGTCAAAATTATTGGTAACTCGGCACTAGCTTCCGATATGCCACAAGACGCTAGTACGTTGTTCAGTAATAATATTCTGAATTTTCTCAAATTGATTATTAAAGACGGTCAGTTGGTATTGGATATGGAAAATGAGATTATTCAGTCGGCGTTAATCACGGGAGAGAAGGATTGAAAGTAAGAAGGACTAAAGGTTAGGGCCTATTTCAACTGATGCCTTCAATCCTTTTATCTTTCTGCCCTTTCCATACGGACACAGCTTGCCCGTACGGGTCTGTGCAATCCTTACTACAATCAAAACAAAATAAAAATGGATTCCTTGCTACAATTTTTCGAAAGTAACTTATTAATGATTTATTTGCTCGTATTCACGATTATACTGGGCTTTGAAGTCATTTCTAAAGTACCGACGGTACTACACACGCCGTTAATGTCGGGTGCCAATGCGATTAGTGGCGTCGTCATCATTGGCGCTATCCTGCTGATTCGTTCCGCAGACCCAAGTGATTTCCTAACCCTCGGTCTGGGTACCTTAGGCGTCATTTTAGGGATGGTCAACGTAGTGGGTGGCTACGCCGTGACCGATAGGATGTTGGAAATGTTTAAGAAGAAGAAAAAGTGACACTTTGTTATTTGTTATTAGATATTTGTTATTTGTTCAGATGTTGACGGTCAACGTTTGGACAAATAACCAATAACGAATAACCAATAACTATCCCACCCATTTTCGAAAGCAGCAACAACTGCCACTCACAATCAAACTCATTTTAACTACCACGATTTCAACCAATAAAAAATGTTAGGTTCTTTTGTCAATTTAGCGTATCTCGTCGGGGCCACTTCTTTTGTGTGGGGCTTGCGCCAATTGAGTACGCCCGATACGGCCCGAAAGGGAAATTTATTAGCTGCTTTTGGAATGGGCATTGCTATTTTTGCGACTATGATTTTGCCCATGACGGGCGCAGCGAACAACTACGGATGGATAATCGGTGGTATGCTGGTCGGTAGTCTGGTAGGATTCTTTGCGGCCAAGAAAGTGCAGATGACGGCCATGCCGCAGATGGTGTCGATTTTTAATGGATTGGGAGGCGCTTGTGCGGTGGTGCTCGCCATGACGGAATTGGTACATTACTACGATGGTACGACGGCGATGTCCAGCGGACAGTTGTTTATCGTATTAACGACTTTACTCATCGGTGCGATTGCCTTTACGGGAAGTATGCTGGCTTTCGCCAAATTGCAAGGTTTAGTTTGGGATAGTCAAGTGACGTTACCCAAGCATAATATTGTCAACTATATTTTATTGGCTGGTACGATTGGATTAACAGCTTACGTCTATTTCGGTGGCGTTGGACTAGGAATGACGGCCGCTATTGGTTTGATGGCCTTATCCTTGGTTTACGGATTTTCCTTTGTCGCTCCTATTGGTGGGGCAGATATGCCCGTGGTCATTTCGTTATTGAACTCTTTTACGGGATTGTCGGCAGCGGCGGCTGGACTGATTTATGATAATAATATCATGCTGGTCGGTGGTATATTGGTCGGTGCAGCGGGCGTAATTTTGACCGTTTTGATGTGTGAAGCCATGAATCGGTCGTTATTTAACGTGTTGATTGGTGGTTTTGGCGGTGGTGCAACGGCGTCAAAGGGAGCTGTTGGTGACCAAGTGGCAAAAACGGTCTCCATCAACGATGCGGCCATCCAACTTTTCTACTCCCAATCGGTGATGATTGTGCCCGGTTACGGTTTGGCGGTAGCGCAAGCGCAAAAAGTAGTGAAAGAATTGGATGATTTGCTCTCTTCTAACGGTGTGGACGTCAAATACGCCATTCACCCCGTAGCGGGAAGAATGCCTGGCCACATGAACGTGTTGTTGGCGGAAGCCGACGTACCGTACCCCAAATTATTGGATTTGGACGATGCCAACGACGCCATTCCAAATACCGATATGGTCGTAATTATCGGAGCCAACGACGTGGTCAATCCCGCAGCATTGGACGAACCGAGTAGTCCCATTTACGGGATGCCCGTGCTCAATGTCTGGGAAGCGAAACACGTTATTGTAATGAAACGAAGTATGAGTCCGGGGTACGCAGGTATCCAGAATCAACTGTTTTTCCACGACAAGAATCGGATGTTGTTCGGAGACGCCAAGGCGAGTTTGCAGAAGTTGGTGAGTGAAGCGAAGACCCTGTAAGTTATTTAGAATAGAGAGCAGAGAACAGAGAAGTGAGGTTAGGAATTCGGAGAGTCGGTTGAGACAAAAAAGTTAGTCGATTAACTCAAATGTAAGTCTCTCTTCTCTCAATGAAATGGTCTCTACTCTCTAATCTAAAGAAAATATGTACGATTTTCTAATCATTGGCGGTGGGGCGTTCGGACTTTCTACCGCCATTTCTTTAGCCAAAAAACGCTACAAAGTTGGGTTGCTCAATCCTGATAGTATTCCGCATCATCTGGCCGCTTCGACGGATATTTCCAAAATTGTCCGCATGGAATACGGTACGGACGAAGGCTATTTTAAAATGGCAGAAATCTGTATTGAACGCTGGCACGAGTGGAACGACCTATTCGATGAACGAGTTTACCACGAAGTAGGCTGTTTGATGCTCAGTAAAGCGCCATTTGACCATTCCAATAGTCGATTCGAGAAAGCGAGTTACGACCAGCTTACCCAAAATGGCTACCCTAGCCAAAGATTGAATAACGGCCAATTGAGCCAACGATTTCCCGTTTTTAATGAGACTATTTACGCTAATGCCAGTTTTAATCCACGAGCGGGATTTGTTGAGTCGAGTTTAGCGATTGAAAAAATGGCTACTTACGCTCGACAGTTGGGCGTTCATACTCACGAAGGGCAAACGGCTATTGAGTTAGTTATCAAAAACAACACCGTCCAATCGGTTAAGACACTGGAAGGGCAGCAGTTTACCGCAGGAACGGTCGTGGTGGCAGCGGGCGCTCACACACCCTATTTAATTCCTGATTTAGAGCCCTATCTACGAGCTACGGGACATCCAGTTTTTTGGCTCAAGCCAACTAATCCACTTCAATTCAGGGCGGATAAACTGCCCGTCTTTTTTGCCGATATTGCTAATTCGGGCTGGTACGGCTTTCCGCTTTCCGCTAAAAAAGGCGTCGTTAAAATAGCTCGTCACGCCGATGGATTAGTATTGCATCCCGATAAAGACGACCGTCAAGTGCAAGCGGATGAAATGGCCGAAATGCGCCGTTTTCTCAGCGAATCAATGCCCACTTTGGCCGATGCACCGCTGGTCTATACTCGTCGTTGCCTCTATACGGATACGCTCGATGGCCATTTTTGGATAGATTACCACCCGACGGTGAGGGGATTAGCGGTCAGCAGTGGCGGCAGTGGACACGGCATGAAAATGGCGCCGATTTTGGGAGAAATCACAACGGATATGTTAGAAGGAGTAAGTAATCCTTTCTTGGAGCGATTTCGTTGGCGGCATTTGGAGGCGGGGACTTTAGGTGGGGAAGAGGCTAGGGCTAAGAAACGTAAATGATAAAGGTGAAATTAATGAAAGAAATATAGCCATTACCTTAATGTATTTACTCAGAGCTTTTTTGGATAAAGAATATTTCTAGTTATGGAGTGCACTTCTTTTTTCTTTTGGAATGAGCTTGGATATTAACATTTTCTCTGAATTGCTATAGCTTAAATCACAATGGAATTTGTACAAAATAAATATTATTGCTTCAAGTATTATGCTGGCTATTTTGAAGTTTCTCTCGACCTCACTATTCCTTTTTAATTCTTTTAAGTTTTTTGCTAGCCCCATGAAAGAGATTCCTTTTGTGTGTACAGTTTTGCATAAAAATTGATAGTTTTTATATATACTCTCATTATAGTCTTTTACAAAAGAGCTACGCTCAATAAAAACTGGATGGCTCTGTAAATAATTCTTTAAGCCATTCAATGGCGTATATTCATTCTTTCCAAGATTTAACAGCTCAAATTCGACAGGATGTTCAAAAAAGTAAACCTGATTATAGAAATTTTCAATAATTCTTCTTAAAAGAATCATTCCAGATTGCTTATAACCCTGTAGGACGATACAGGAAAAAGCTAAGGCGTCAGAACGAATTTCTCCTATATATGCATGCCTATTAGGTGATTTTGGCCAATTTTGTTGGCATTTAGTGTGAATAAGAGCTATTGCGTAAATTAGATGATGGAATTTCTTAAAGTTGGTTGTATCTGCAAAATCTCTTGATACAACAAACCTATTAGTTTTAAATATTTCAGCCTTAAAATCAGTATAATCATTTTTTAGATTTTCAGAATTAAAAATATTTGCCATTATAATTTCATATTTTTGATTGCATCATTCCAATTTGAAAAAAAATCACTGTGCTCTGTCTTTGAACTTCTCATTTTAGAAATAATAGAGTTTAGTCTTTTTATTTTTTTCTTATCGAAAATGGATATACTAGAGATAATTCGACCTATTAATTCTTCTTTTTTCTTCTTATGTGGTGATGGGATATGAATACCAAGCTGTATTCAAAAATCAAGATTTAGCAGATTTTGGAATACAGCTT
>JBCCQK010000124.1:0-17434 GCA_039024375.1 Bacteroidota bacterium | reverse complement strand
TAATTTTTTGTTTTATTTAATCGCCTATATAATTTCCGCAGCAGATGGAAGTTGAATTATTTTTTATAATAATTTAACGGTTATTTATTTGTATAAAAAATTGATTTACAATAAAATAAATAGCTAAAAAATTTTCATTCAAAAATAGAATTGAAAATCCATCTATTTTGGAACAAATTTTGGCTTAGTCTTATCGTCTGTGAGAAAACTAATGAGGAGTTCAAAGTACCCAGCAGACAGCATTTTTGAAAAAAGACTCCTTTTAACACATTATCATCCTATGAGAAAAAATTTGACACAACAACTGCTTTTCAGCAGCAAGCGGTTAGAACCCGCCCTTCCAGCAATGTCGAGTCGATTGGTTTCATCGAATTCGACCTTACCTTATCCGCTTATTAGCAACAATTTCTAAGTTTTTCAAAATAAGTTTATTCCCTGAGACAAAAATGTAGAATAAGAATTCTTGGAATAAAGTTGTAGGTTTTCCTACCATTATTCCTTTAAAGAAGGTAAGAACAGAAGTACATTTCCGACACCTAAATTTCTCATTATCAAGACTTTGAAATTTCGGATTTGTAATTTTAAATTTCTCCAAGTATTGCATCTGATTTGGACTTTCAACCGCTGGAAGAAATCGAATGCACCTACTAAGACATGGCCTCTCTTCACTTACACACATCAATGGCCTATTTTAGTTTAAATGAGCAACTACTTACACCACAATAAAAGAAGGATTTAAGGAAAGAAATAAAAACAAGAGATACAGTTTTAAATTATAAATTTTTGATTGTCAGTATTTTGAATTTTAGATTTGTAATTTTAAATTTTACATTTTCCTAAGTCCCTTTGACCACTTTTTGCTCATTTTCTTACACTTACAATTCCACCAAACTTTACCACATAATTGAATAATTATCATCAATTGGATATTTCCAATTCGATTTTCGCCTATATAACATTGCCAATTCTTAGTAACCAAACTACACACTTAAAGCTAAGTCCATGCTAACGGCAGACGGATATTTTAATCTACTAAGAACTAAACAATGAGAAAGCTAATTTCACTTACACCTTTTTCACTTTTCCTCACTCGTTCCTGTACGAAGGTAACGCAACGATTCCTGTTATTTTTGGGATTGTTAGCCATAACTTCGACGACTTTAAGGGCAAGTAATTTGGCATTTATGCCACCCGATACCATTTCTATCCGAGATACTTTTTTGGTAGAAGGGAATGACCCTACGGATGCCGACACCCTCTATTTTATCTTGGAAAGAAGCGACGATATGTCCACTTTTTCTGTTGCTTATAATACCTGCGATAGTACGGCTTTCGGCGCAGATATGGATTTTCAACACGTCATTGGCACCCGCTACTTTACAGCCAATTCGGGTATTCTAGTGGACACCATCAAAGTCCCCGTCTTACCCGACCGAAAGACGGAACGGGACGAAATCATGAAGGTCTTTCTCTACAACCTAAATGAAGTTTCGGGAATGACGGTGTTTGGTGATAGTATTGGCTACGGAACGATTATTAATAACGATACCTCGTATTTATCCATTCGAGACACTTGTATCACCGAGGGAAACACAGGGACAGACTCCTTGCGTTTCGCCGTTGACCTGACGGGTGAATTAGATACGATGTTTAGCTTTTTCTTCATAACGATGGATAGTCAAGCTATGGTCAGCACTAGCGACTACGCCATACAATCGGGCAATCGAACGGGAAGCGGAACGGGCGCAGGGAGCGTCTTTTGGGGTATTGATACGGTCTCGGTTGGCATCAACGGTGACCTCAAAGTGGAAAAAGAAGAATTGCTGAAAGTGATGCTTTCCAATTTGGATGGTAATGGAAGACCACTGCTTTTTTTAAGCAATGATAGTTTAGGAATGGGCGCCATTAAAAATGACGACACGACGTATATTGCTATTCGAGACACTTTAGTCATGGAAGGAGATTCGGGAACGGATACGTTAAAATTTGTGGTTTCCGTCGGCCAGCCCGTCGATTCTTTGGCTATTGTTTATACGACTTTTGACAGCACGGCATTAGGTAGCGACGGAGATTTTGTAGCCAAAATGGATACGCTTCGAATGGATTGTACTTTAGTCGATACGATTAAAATTGCGGTTAATGGAGATGAAAAAGTAGAATTAGACGAATCCATACAATTGTACTTAACGGAAATTTTACCGGGAGACCGAAGCGTCTCTTTTCAAAAAAATATAGCTTCAGGGACAATCGTCAACGACGATACGGCAAGGGTGACTATTCGAGATACGCTAGTGACGGAAGGCAATAGCGGTACGTCGCAGCTTGAATTTGTAGTAAGTACGGATTTCGAAGTAGATACAATGTGTTTAGTGTATATGACTTTCGATAGCACCGCACTTTTGACTGACAACGATTATGTAATGCGTAGCGATACGCTTTGGACTAGTGGTTTCGGCGATACGATTCGGGTGACCGTGAATGGAGACAATACGGTGGAAAAAGATGAACAGCTAGTTATTGCTATTAAAGAAATTCTACCGAGCAACCGAGCTATTTTCTTTGCCGACAGCTTAGCTTTAGGAGCTATCACCAATGACGATACGGCGTTTGTTACTATTAACGATACGTTGATAATGGAAGGCGATATGGGCATCGACTCGCTTTGCTTTGTGGTCAATATTTCTAGTCCAGTTGATACGGCTTTTGGCTATACCTATCAAACGGCGGGCAGTAGCGCAATGGTGGCCGATAATGACTACATTGCCGAGTCAGCTAGTTTGAATTTTACTAACCCAACGGACACCATTTGCATTGTCGTGAATGGGGACAGCAAAGTAGAATTAGACGAACAGTTTAAAGTTTTGTTAGATAACATCACAGTGGGCAATCGCCCCGTATTTTTTGCGGATAGCTTGGGTGTAGGAACTATTCAGAACGACGATACGGCTCGCATAACTATAACAGATGTTACGCTTAATGAAGGGGATGTTGGTAATACAGCGTTCAATTTTACCGTCCGCTTAGATGGTGATTTAGGGAATGCGCTAAGTGTTGATTACGCAACTTGTGATAGTACCGCTACGGTAGCAGATGCCGACTACTTGGCCGCATCGGGAACACTCAATTTTGCAGGAACGGCTGGCGAAACACAAAATATTACCGTAAATGTAGTAGGCAACGGTTTGGTAGAAATTGACGAAGTATTTTCTGTGAAACTGAGTAACCTCTCGGCTTCTGGTCTAAATGTCCTGCTTTCAAGTTCCATAGGAATTGGTCAAATTTTGAATGATGACTTTGACCCGACCATTTCTGACCCTTGTTCCTGTTTGAATAACGCATCTTCGGCGGGTTCAAAAGACGGACAATTCGCCGAAACGGTAAATGTGACTTCCCAAACGGGAGAACGTTGGTACATCGCCTCGGTCACGGGACTGTACAGAATTCCCTTTACTGCTTTCCCTCCACTTTCGGGCGGAAACCCTTACCCACTGACGCCTTTCGTAACGGGGGCTAGTGGACAGCAATTGACCGAAACGGATTTAGGAAACGGCTTGAGTGCTTATACCTTACACGGTATTCACGTTGACGATATTGGATACACTATCACTGTGACCAATGGAACGGATGTTCGAACCATCGGTAATACTTGCCACTACGAAAAGGCTTGTAGTGCGGACCAAACTTTTGTGATGCCGTTCTTTCCGAATACGGACGGAGAAGCGACCATTCGAGACTGTGCGGGCAATAATCAGTTCATCAATGATTGGATTCACCTCTATCGAGACACGGCGGCCCGTTATAACGAGATGACCATCTGCCCTAATATCAGAGGACAAGTGATGACCGTTACATTCGAATCTTTCGACTTAGCCGCAGGTGATACGCTGTGGGTGTACGATGGAGTAGATACGACTTTTAGCTTGATTGCGAAAGGTAGCGGCAATAGCGTTTCTAACTTTAACGGCGGTTGGGTCAACTCCAATTGCGACCCCAACATTAACCCAAGTGGCTGTTTGACCTTTGTGTTCACAACCAACGGTGATAATAACAAAGGCGCTGGTTGGGAAGCGAAGGTTAGTTGTGAACTAATGGGAACAACTACGCTGAATCCAGTCAACGACATTTACGCTAGAGCAAAATGTGATAGTTCCAAAACGCCCGTCAATTTACGAGTACCCACCATCAATCGAAGTAGCAGTGACTGTGCTTTATCGGATAATCGAGTCATTGTTACTTATTGCGATTTTCGGGATACTTTGACGGCGGGGCAATTAGATTTTCCCGTATTTCCTTTCGGTATCTATGATATTCAATATAAGCTATTGGTTGATACTACTATTACTACCTCCAATCGAGTGATTGTGACGACGCCTCCGTTAGTGTGTAATGACACCGTACAGACAGCCATTGGACAGGGCTGTGTAACGATGCTGACGCCCGATGATATTCTGGAATTTCCTTGTGATACGGTGAATAGTTCCGTTAATCAAATGTATTCCATCCGAGTATTGACGGACTCTGGTTACGTAGTTGGTAGTGCACCGAATTATCCTTTGCTAAAAGCGGGCAAAGGTGGGAATGTGACTTGTAATCAGTATTACGAGGTAACGGTTTTTCGTACGTTACAAGTCAATCATAACGGTTGCATGAGAAGCACCATCGACTCTTGTACGAGCAGGGTTCAATTGACGGACGGCATCAAACCTGCTTTTGTCAATATTCGGACGGACACCGTTTTCGGTTGTTACACAACTACGCTGACGGCGGATATGCTTCCTCGACCAACCGTTATTGACAACTGCGATTTAGATACTTTGATAGCTACAGTGCAACCCACCTCGGCGGGTGGCTGTGAGCGATTTAAGACCGTACAGGTCACATGGACGGCGGTTGATTTGTGTGGAAATAGTAGCCAAGCGAATCAGACGGTGGTTATCCAGCGCCCCGAAAGAATGGAGATTCCTAGGGACACTATTTTGAATTGTGGAAGTAGTACACATCCTGATTCGATTGGCTGGCCAAAAATTGACGTCAACGGTGATAACATCGGCGACCAAGAAATAACGGTACTAAGAGACTACTGCAATTTCGGCTTGCTTTACGAAGACCGAATGATTCCCGGTAGTTGTGGACAGAGTGCTAATATTTTGAGGGTATTTACCTTATTTGATGATTGTGCAAACGTCAAAGAACCCATTTTTGTGGATACACAATTTATCGAACTAAGAGATACGGTTGCACCAATCGTCAATTGCCCAGCACCAAACGTAATCGGAAGTGTAACTAATCCTTATCAATTTAAGACGGCTTATAATACCTGCACGGGGCTGCCAGAAACTATTGCGCCGCCCACAGGAATGGATGCCTGTGACCCGCTACTTGCCCCCATCATTACAGGCATCTTCGAAGCAAATAGTACCGTGAAAGTAGGTAATAATTTAGCCTTTTTGAATCCGTTGCCCATCGGAAAATACCGAGTAGCTTATCGTTTACGGGATGATTGTGGGAATTTGTCCGAAGTTTGCAATATTTATTTTGACATCATTGATACGACCATCCCAACGGCTATCTGTTCGGACGAGTTGGTGGTGAGTTTGGCTTTTGGAAACTTAGAAATCACTCCCGAAGACATCAGTGACGGTTCGTTCGATGCGTGTGGCATTGACACGATGCTGATTAGAAGAACCCTTTGTGGTAGCACGACGGATTATCCAGCGCCCATTAATGCCTTCGTTGCTAATAAATGGGGGACAAACTTAGAAGCCAACGGCTGGTCTTCGAGCATTGAGATTGGTTGCTGCGATGTAAATACGCCGATTAAAGTACAGTTGTTAATTTTTGATAAGAGTGGTAATCACAACAAATGCTGGTTGACCATTTCACCAGAGAACCAACCCCAATCCGTTTGTGGAGACCTCCCCAATGTAGAAGGTTCCTGCGATAATTACGATACCAATTTCATTGGTCAAAGCACAGATACGAACGGCAACCGAGCTTTCGATGCGGACGAATGGCAGCCCGTTGACCCCGAACTAGTTACAACGCTTAATACTCAGTTTGGAAATCCTGCTTGTAATACGGCCAGCACGGTCTGTACGAACGGAAGTATTGAACAAGAATACCAATTATTGCGAGAAGGCTGTGGAATGCAAATGATGAGACGGCGATTTAGAACCGTCAATACGGGCGGCACCGACTATCCTTGGTACTATCAAAACATTACCATTGAATACCAACCTGGATGGGCGCTTACCCTTCCCGCTGATACCACTTTGCCCTGTGGAATGACGGATGTAGCTAATATCCCCGAAATGGCTTTATCGGTTGCGAACAGCACTTGTGACCAGATTGCTTGGGAGGTGGAAGACGAAGTATTCGAAACCGAAGACGGTGCTTGCTACAAAATCCTAAGAAATTGGTATGTCATTAACGCTTGCCTTCACGGGAACGTACAAGCCCCTTTTACGCTGCCAAGAGACCAATTTGCGGGTAAAGTAACGGTCAATTCTGACCGTACCTTCACTTCCAACGATACTATTTTTGGAACGGAACTACGTACGAAAGGCTACTTCAAATACACGCAAATCATTGTCGTGACGGACAACGAAGCACCCGTTATCACCATTGCGGATGTTGATACTTGTATCGTCGGTGTGGGAGACGCTGCGCCGTTTGGTCAAGCGGATGTTACCCCCGGTACTGCTCCTTATGAATGTGATACGCTGAGAACGTTCTCCGCTACGGGAACGGACTGTGTAGCTAGTAATCTGTTGGACTTTTCTTACGAAGTATTTGTTGGAAATACGCGCATCAACTTCGGGGAGGGTAGTACTTTCACCCAAGTAGTTCAGTCAAATATCGATTATATAATCCGTTTTAACGCATCGGATAATTGCGGAAATATTGGAGCAGCAGAACGGACTTTCCGTTTTGCAGACTGTCGGGCCCCAACCCCCGTTTGTCAAGACGTGACGATGAATATAAGCACAGCGGGAACGATTACCTTGAATGCCAGTATGCTGAATTTGTACAGTTACGATAATTGTACCGACTCTAGCGACTTAGATTTTAGAATCTGGAACACGTCTCTAAATGTGCCCATGCCAACAAACTTATTGGAAGTACAAGCACTACCCTCGACGATTGTTTTTGATTGCGGCAGTTTTGGGAATACAACGGCTAATCTATACGTGATAGACGAAGCGGGACAGTACGATTTCTGTACCGTTGATGTTTTCATGACGGACAACTCCAATGTTTGCCAGTTTAATCGTCCATTTATAACGGGTAGCATCCAAAATCTATCTGGAGAAATGGTAAATGAAGTTGCCGTCGAACTGACAGGAAACGCGGTAGAAATGCCTAAGATAATTACGACCGACGATAGTGGTACTTTTAAGTATATGGTGGAAGAAGGTGCCAGTTATATGTTGAAGCCCAAGAAAAATACTAATCCACTGAATGGTGTCTCTACTTTTGATTTGGTGCTGATGCAAAAGCATATTTTAGGATTGAAAACATTCGATTCCCCTTACCATTACATTGCGGCGGACGTCAACCAATCGGGTACCGTGAGTGCTTATGATATGGTGATTACTCGACAGCTAATTCTAAATATTATTTCGGAATTTCCGAACAACGAAAGCTGGCAATTTGTCAACATGATGGAACCAATGTCCAATGATAATCCGCTGATTGGTGGCTACCAAGATTACTACGATGTACTAGGCATTGACCGCAGCGTAGTGGTCGATTTTATGGCGGTAAAAATTGGAGATGTTAATGGAAACGCTCGGCCAAATAGCCTAGTGCGCAGTGAACCTCGTTCCTTCAACGGCAGCGTTCATATTGAAGTGGAGGACCGATTCGTCCAAACGGGCGAGTCTTACTCGGTCAACTTTACCGTTGCGAATGCTTCCGAGATTCAAGGCTATCAATTTACCTTAGTTCACAAAGGATTAAGCTTTGAACAATGGGAATCGGGTAGTATTGGAGAAGCGTTTTTCGGTTACGCTGACGCAAAAAGAGGACTATTAACTACTAGTTGGAATCGACTAGCCCCCACTTCTACCGAATCCACTACCGATAATTTTGTATTAAAATTTACCGCAGAACGGGACGGCTATTTGAGTGAATTTTTAACCATAACGTCCGATTTGACGGCCGCCGAAGGGTATCATCAGAGCAATGAATTGTTGGCTATTCAGCTAGATTTCAAGGAATTGCCATTGGGGCAAAAGGCGTTTGAGTTATTCCAAAATCGGCCAAATCCGTTTCAAGAAAATACTACTATTCAGTTCAATCTGCCCGAAGCTTCCGCTACGACATTGACTCTAATGGATGTGACAGGAAAAGTACTAAAAACCATTAACGGGTATCACGACCAAGGCATTAATACCATACAGATTAATCGAGCAGATTTACCAACTAGTGGACTTATCTACTACCAACTGACCTCTTCGGCTGGAAAAATGACGAAAACGATGTTGGTGCTGGATTAGAAAAGAAAAATGAATATTAGACTTTATTCCAAATTAGGTTTAGTGGTTCCAGCACTTCGAGTGCGGGAACCACACACCTTGTGAAAAAATTTAGTATAAATAAAAATTTTTTTTTCTAATTTATTACTAATTTGTTTTTTTGTTAACTTCATTTCGTTTGCTGCAACCACTCTCCTTGTGAAAAATTTTAGAATAAAGACTAGTCCGATGACGAAAAATATTTGGACAGTCTGACAGCTACCTTCTCATTCACAACCAATTCTTTTTATTATACCTAACTTACACAACACGAGAATGCCCGGATTTTTTCTTCGGAAAGAATCTGGGATTTCTTTTACTGGCAAGCCATTTGAAATAAAACGATAAGCCGCTAACTTTGCGCTTGCTCAAATAACGGGTAGGTACTAGCGCAACTCAACATTCTCAGGAGTTCGTCGGAAAATGTGACAAAAAAGAATACCTCTTTTCTAAACTTTTTACCCGCAAAAACTGTAAGCATAGAGAAAATTGCGACTATTCAACGAATCTGTCTTTAACTAGTTATTCTAGACAATCTTAGACTCAATATCTCAATTAAAAAAATTTTAGTTATGGCTATAATGATTACGGACGAATGTATTAATTGCGGTGCTTGCGAACCCGAGTGCCCTAATAATGCAATCTATGAAGGTGGCGTAGAATGGGCAATGTCTGATGGAACAGCAGTGACGGGACAGTACGAAATAGAAGGTGGACAGACGGTAGATGCGGACGAGCAACTCGAACCCATTGAAGAAGATTTCTACTACATTTCTCCTGATAAATGTACGGAATGTAAAGGGTTTCACGAAGAACCCCAATGTGCGGCCGTTTGCCCTGTTGATTGCTGTGTACCTGACCCCGAACGAGAAGAAACCGAAGAGGTACTCCTAGACCGACAAGCAAGACTTCATTCGTAAAAATAATTTTTCATAAGTAGCTAATTACGAGTCTATTAGTTGATATTTTTCTTTTTTACAATTATCAAGATAAAAAAATAAAAGAGGAAAATCTTGACTTATTGGCAATAAACGTTTTATATTTGCAATCGCTTTGAAAGAAAGCGGAATTTTTAAGCGAAAGTAGCTCAGCTGGTAGAGCACGACCTTGCCAAGGTCGGGGTCGCGGGTTCGAATCCCGTCTTTCGCTCAAAGCCTTCAGAAGCGAAGGCTTTTTTTGTGTCGATTCGTACACACTACCTGCCCGGGTGGTGGAATTGGTAGACACGCAGGACTTAAACTAGTAAATTGATTTTCAGTTTCAAAATTTGAGTGCCCTTGGAGAAATCCTTGGAGTAGAACTTCTCAAATTCGGGGAAACCTTTCAGGTTATGCTGATGGCAATCCCGAGCCAAGTTTCGATTGTTATCGAAAAAGGTGTAGAGACTTAATGGGAAGTACCTACGTTCCGAAGTACTCGGAATACGGTAAAGAGAAAGTCCAGACCACAAAGTTCCAACAATTCGTTGGAATAGCAGCGAAAGCTGTAGTTGGTAAGAAAATCCTGTGGCCTCGCGGCCGTGCGGGTTCGATTCCCGCTCCGGGTACAAAAGCCTTTATGACGTAATGTTATAAGGGCTTTTGGTATTTTAGATAACTTTTTTTACTTCTAGTGTAATTGCTATAGATAGGACAAGGTCCATCAAACACGGAATCAATGACAATGATTTTAATGAGGTCTGTCAAAACACAACATCAGTACCTCAAGCTGGATAAAGGCTAACTATGACAAATAAAGAACTACTTATAAAAAAGATTGACTTAGAAAATCAATGGTTGCCATTGTTGACTAACAAACGATACAGTAATGAGGCCTTAGGACTCCCTAAACATATTTCAAGGAAACAAGCTATTAACGAATCTCTTGATTCTCTGATAGCCTTCCGTAATCAATTAAAACAGTTAGACAGTGAGTAAGACAAAAGAAAAGACATGGGTATCTCCTACCAAAAAATTTGTCAAGGAGATGAACGAACATATCAAGCAAAACGGCATCACTAAAGAGGACAAAGACTTTTTACTAGACGAATTGGACGACATGATTGAAAAGCTTCAAAATTGGAAGGAAGAAAATCAATCTAAACCGTCTGCCTAAAATGCAATTAAAGCTAAGGAAAGTAAAAGTGATGTTTGATAATTTAGGCATTACTTTTTTGTGCTTATGACATTGTTGAATTTTCTATAAGAACGCTTTGCCCAAATTGCCTTAGCCAAACTGCCAATTATAAAGCTAAGAACAAATAGTGAAATCCCATATAACCTAAACATCCTCTTCTCCGAGTTGTTATAGAAGTAGTTTTATAATATCAAAATTACTCATTATATGAACCTAAAAAGAAAAGTAAAACGACTCATCAATAAGAACCTCGTTGGAATGTTCGTAACACAAGCGGAAGGCAGATTATACAGCCGCCCCATTGCTTACGCCGAAGTAGATAGCGACAATAACATTTGGTTTTTCACCGATATTAACTCTAATAAAATCGCTAATATTAACGAAAACAACCAAGTGAACTTTAGCTTCGCTAATCACGCTGCGAACGAATATGTTTCTTTAACGGGGACCGCCGAAATCATTACCGACCCAGATATCATCAACGAGAAATGGCAATTCTACATGAAAGCGTGGTGGCCCGAGGGAAAATCTGGCGACCGTCTGACTTTAATTAAAGTAGAACCCGAATTGGTAGAGTATTGGGACGGGTCAAGTAGTAAGGCCGTGCAAGCCTACGACGTTATGAAGGCACTGATGACGGGGAAATCTTACGTAAGCGTTGCTAATTCCAAGAATGAAGTGATTAGTTACGAATACGAAAACTAGTGGAGTGATTAGTAATTAGGTGACTAGTCAAGTAAAATGTCGATTTTCAAAATTTTGTTGCAATTTAGAGCGGTTAACTATTTATAAATTGAACTGCTAGGAAGCATTAGCGTATAATAATGCTTATACTTATACTAAATTTTCAAGAAAGACCTTACAGAACTCCAAGTTCTGCAAGGTCTTTTAGTATATAACCTATTTTAGGAATGCTTTAAATCCAACGTAGTTAGCGGTCAACATACAAAACCTAACTATTTCTTCGTTCTAATTACTCAAACAAAGACGATTCTTCCCACTAACTGACCATTAATGCTACCTACGCTGCGTTGCCTTCAATTCACAATGCTCCTTCTAGGGTTGACTTTTGCCTTACAGGCACAAGAAAAAGGAATCAGTAATTCTTCCGAGAACATCGTTCCGAATGGCAGTTTCGAGCGCTATTCGGGCATTCCTCTCGGTTGGTTCTACAAAGGCAAGCACTTCACCGACGTTATGAAATATTGGTACGCACCGACGGGGGCTTCCCCTGATGTCTTTGGCCCGAAAGTGCGGATTCCGAAGCATTGGGCCGAAAAAGGATTTGGGAAACAGCCACCTCGAACGGGCAATTCTATGGTAGGATTGACTCTATACGGTTGCGAAGATGGTAAACCGCACTGTCGAGAATATATTCAAATTCAGTTAAAAGAACCGCTAGTCGTAGGACAACAATATTATTTCGAGTTTTGGGTCAATCGGCTACCTCGGTCGTTGAAGGTGAATAATCTCGGCGGATTTTTTTCAGCAGCAGCTAATAATGCGCTTTCAGACGTACTGATTGAAGCAACGCCCCAAGTCAAGGCTACTAAAGTAGTCAATACGCCGCTAAGCGGTTGGGTACGGATTTCGGGCGAGTTTCAAGCGGAAATAGAAGCAAATTATTTGACTATTGGTAATTTTGATACAGACGAGAATACATTGGTCGAAATGCCCAATAAGAACGCTTTGACTTACGCCTACTACTACGTCGATGATGTGTTGCTGAGAAAGGAAGAACCCATTTTGGAGGTTCCAGTGGAGGCGGACGATTTGACAAAAATTTCTTTGGAAGCGGGGAAAGTGGTCACGTTGAAAAATATCTTTTTCGAAACGGATAAGTATGAATTGTTACCGAGGTCTTTTGTGGAATTGAATAAGTTACATAAACTGATGCAAGACCATCCCAATATGGTCATCGAAATTAGAGGTCATACGGATACTGTTGGAAAAGTAGATTATAACAAATACCTATCCCGAAAAAGAGCGAAGGCGGTGGTTCTTTTTTTAATAGAACAAGGAATAAATCCAAACAGACTAACGTACAAGGGATTTGGAAGTGACTTACCTATTGCCAAGAATGACACAGGCGTAGGAAGGCAACTGAATCGGAGGGTCGAATTTAAGATTCTCAGTGATGATTTTAATTAGTAGTAATTCGTTTAAGTGCGGACGATTGAGCACACAATGGCCCAGTTCGTGAAAAAGTAACGCTTTGCGCTGAAACGAATCGGTATTCCGCCAAATCGTACGATTAATGGTGATGACTTTGGGATGGTCTTTGGGGCGACAGACGCCCGCCCGTAAACCGTTCAAATCCCCTAATTCAACAATCAGTCCTCCTTTTTCGGGCCGAACTATTTTACCTCTTTTTTTAGCTTCTGCTATAAAATCATCGAAGTAGGGTCGCAATTCTTCGGATACTCGTAAGTAATTAGGCCGTTGACAACCTAGTAGTAAAATTATCGAAAGGGTTATATAAAATCTCGTACCCGCAATCTAATCAACGGTAAGTTTTCGGTTGATTAACCAAAAGTCAACGAAACGTTAATTGCCTTAATCAATTCTCAATAGCGCAGCAAATAGCTCGTTTTCGTCGTATCTTCGTAGCGAAATGAGCAGAACCGTCGTCATATTTATCGTGCTTTCCCTACTTGGCTTGATTGTCATTCAAGCGGGTATGCTACATATTGGTCAGTCGAAAGAGAAAGAGGAATACGTATCGGAAGTAAATGCCGTCATGCTAAACGTGAGTACGTATTTGTTCGAAGATACGGCGCTGAGTCAATTGATTGCCGACCTTAGTATCGCCAAGGAAAAGAATCTCCCGCAAGAAGATACGCTAGCACAAAAAGCTATTGAACAAATTGATACGATTTTTAAAAAGCAATTAGCCGCCCGAGGGATTGCGGTCGATTACGCCTTTGTACTCACAGATTCGCACAACGAGCCGATTTTATCGAGCAAAAACTTCAACGCCGAACAGTTTAAATTCAATCGCTACGCTCGTCCATTGGGGCTGGTCAACGAATTGTGTGATTGTGAGGTGACGTTACAATTTTATCAGAAAAATTTATACGCTTATTTATTTCGACAATTGGCCTATTTGCTAATTCCTTCTCTGCTTTTTTTGCTAATAATCGTAGCGGGTTTTTCCTTCTTAGTTTACACCGTCAATAAGCAAAAACGCCTATTGGTCATCAAGAATGATTTCATCAATAACTTGACGCACGAACTAAAAACCCCCGTTTTTTCCATTTCATTACTTACAAAAGTTTTTAAAGAAGGACTTAAAAATAACAGAATGGAGAAGTTTAGCAATTACCTAAATCTATTGGAAAAGGAAAATACAAAACTCAAGGGCCACATTGATAAAGTATTAGAATTGGCTTCTCTAGAAAACGGCAAATACAATTTACAAAAAGAACCCTGCGATTTTCACGATATTATCAACGATGCGATTACAGGATTCGCCCTAAAAATAGAAACGCAACAAGGAAAACTGAGTAAAACCTTCCAAGCCGTTAGCACCCAAATAGCCGTTGATAAAACACATTTCAAGAACGTCCTCCACAATTTGATTGACAACGCCATCAAATATAGCAAAGGCCGCCCCGAAATCAACATTACCACTAGAAGCGACCGACAGCATCTGTCAATCGCAGTAAGTGATAAAGGGATGGGCATTGCCCCCGAACACCAAAAACACCTGTTTGATAAATTTTATCGGGTTACAACGGGTAATATTCACCAAGTGAAGGGATTTGGTTTAGGATTGAGCTACGTCAAATACATTGTAGAAGCACACGGCGGTTCCATCTCCGTCAACAGCAAAAAAAACGAAGGCTCCACTTTTCTAATGGAATTTCCACTTTAACTTATAAATGATGGATGATGGGTGGTGAATAATATAAGGCGTTCATCATTCATCACCCATCATTCATCATTCATAAAACATGACTGCAACGCCAAAATTATTGTTAGTTGAAGACGATAGTACCCTCGGTTATATACTCAAAGAGTACCTAGAAATGAAAAACTTCCGAGTGACTTGGGCAAAAAACGGACTCGAAGGACTTCAAAAATTTCGGGAAGAACACGTTGATTTGTGCATTGTCGATGTAATGATGCCCGAAATGGACGGCTTCACCATGGTAGAACGGATTCGGCAGCAGGGTAGTGATATTCCATTGCTATTTTTAACTGCTAAATCGCTCAAGGTGGATGTCTTGAAAGGGTTTAGTTTAGGAGCGGACGATTATATCGTCAAACCCGTTGAAGAAGAAGAGTTGGTCGCTCGCATCAACGCTATTCTTCGCCGCACGGAACATCCTAATCAGCAAGTAGAAATCTTTACCATTGGCGATTACGAGTTCGATAGTAAAAATCAGAAATTGACGTACGAAGGTGAAGAAAAATACTTGACGGAACGGGAAACACAATTACTTCGCTTGCTGTGTTTGAACAAAGGAAATTTGTTATCTCGACAGTACGTTCTCAAAAATATCTGGGGCAAAAGCGATTATTTCAATCGCCGCAGTATGGACGTATTTATTTCAAAATTGCGAAAGTATCTGTCTAAGGATGAACGTATTCAAATTACGAATGTACACGGCAGTGGATTTATTTTGTCGGATTCGTAGGTAAATAATTCGCCCAAAATCCGTCAGTCCATTATCAGACGAGGCAACCAAAGAGACAATTCTGGTATTAACGTAACTAAAGTCAATACCAGCAAACTCACCGCTACAAATGGCAAACTAGCCTTGCTGACCTTCCCAATTGAAGTCTTCCCAATACTCGCCGCTACAAATAGACAAACGCCTACGGGGGGCGTCGTCAAGCCAATAATTAGATTCAAAACGGCAATGACGGCGAAGTGAATCGGGTCCACATCGACCGCTAAAGCAACTTTTAATAGAATGGGAAATAGAATTAACAGTGCTGCAATGGTTTCCATGAAAGTGCCTACAAAACTCAACAATAAATTGATGAGCAGTCAAAGCGGACTACGCTGCCGTGCACTACCGGTGTGGCGACTTCCTCGACGCCAACTTCAAAGGCATCACTGGCGGCCACCACTTGCTGTCATTCCGATACTTCAGTCGTTTCATCAAGAACGCCACGTGGGGACTGTCCGACATCGTCTTGATGGGCAATCGAGAGCTTCACGCGGCCAAGCCCGAGTTTGCCAAAACGTGCCGCATGCTCTTTCACGAGTTGAAGGACTACTTGGCGAAGGTCACGGGCGCCACCATCCACGTCGCGCCCGAAGCTGACGGCCGTGTCGCCATCGCGCGCGACACGCGCTGTCTCTCGCAATCAAAAGTCCTCGTCATCGGCTCCACAACGAGCACGTTTGCGTACTGGCAGACGCTGCTGCACGACGGCTGCGTCTCGTACCAGCCTTTCTTCAACAATTCGCGCTTGTTCTCACAGCACCGTCTCCACGACCGCCAGCAATTCGTACTCGCTGAAAAGGATCGCGACCTCGTCGACGTCAGATCCGCCGCGAGTCTCGGCGCCATCCTCGCTCAAATCACCGATACTACTTAACACTATCACTCTCGGGGGGGATCTCGACGTGGTACTCGAAGTGGCGGAGACAGCTGATCTCGTCGTTCTTGTCCAAAGTTACGGTCGTTGTGCACGAGGCGCGCGCGGCGCCACCGAAAAACGACGGAACGTAGGCACAGCCGGGAAGACTCCTCAAAGCGTTCGAGTACGAGAGCGTAGCATAGATGCAGCCGGTGGCGCCGATGAAGAACGAGGGCGTGAGCACGAAGTCGTCGTACAACGCCGAGATCAAAGCGACGACGACGACGGAAGCCGCCGTGGCAAAGTTCTTGAGGATGTTGTCGGCGTACTTGATGACGGCGGCGATCAAGAGCCCGCCACCAGCCTTGAAGCCGACGTACGTGATCGCCGAGCTACTGTAGCCAGAGAAGAAACCACACTGCAAGATAGCTCGTTGGTCTTTAGCGCAGGCGACAAACGCGATCGGGAGTGAGACCAAAGCGAGGTGGATGTTGCGGACCCACAACGACGTCGGCGACCCCTTGAGTACTAGCTCGAAGTACACGCCCGCGAAACCCGACACCGCGCACGCGGTGGCCGCGAGGACGAGGCCGAGCGTCATGTTCTCCATGGGCGCCTCGTGCTTGGGGTGTTCGAGCTCTATGACCAGGACCGAGGCTGTGAGTGCGACGAGCGCCACCCACCGTCTCAACCCGAGGCGGCGTTTCAGCATGGCTACCGAGTAGAAGCCGACGGCGAGGATCCGCAAGCCGCCGAACAACGTCAGTATGGGGCCCGGCAAGTAATTCGCCGCTGCCAGGACGACGTTGTTCGACACCGTATAGCAGGCCGCGGGTACAACAATGCGCAGGCAGTCGTGCGGGTTCTCGACCGTCTCTTTGAAGAGCTGCACGCACCCGCGGACCACCGAACCTGCTTCTAGCACACACAGCAGCACGAAGCTCAAGCCGACCTTGAGCAATTCCGTCGTCACGACGCCTGTTGTCGTCTTGAAATTGCACTCCCCATTTTGCTCCTCGATTTGAGCAATCACACGAGCGCGCCGCGCCGCCACGTTCAGCGTCGCGTTCTGGGCCAGCAGTGCGCCCAACAGCAACGCCTTGGTCGTCACCGACGCGCGCGATTCGATGCTCTCAGCGCTCTTCATCTTGATATGTTTTTTTTGGAATTATGGTACGATATTGGGGTGGTCATTGCCACGCAGCTGTTAACGGTCGTCGTCTGGGAGACGTTATGATTCTTTCACGCCCGATACGGGCAGC
>JBCCQK010000123.1:0-17455 GCA_039024375.1 Bacteroidota bacterium | reverse complement strand
TTTACTTAAAACTTCTACCCTTGAAGTACCACAGGAACAAGAAATATTAGAATTTGCAACGATGTCAAAGAACTAAAACACAACTTTATGACTATTTTGAAAACACAACTTGCTGTCGAAAGACAGGAAAGTTACCCCGTGATAGTGCCTTTATTACTCCGTAACTTCCCGATACGGGGTAATTTTTGGTTTTTAAGTCCAACTACGTTACCGTCTTATCGCTTAAAACGGTTAGGTTGGAAATTCTTCAACGCCTAAAGTCTGACCTCTGACAATGAAATGGTCTGACTTCTGACCTCCTAATCACTTCTTCCACTTCTCCCAAAACTTCCAATTGAAAGATTTTTTATTCTTACCTTTCTTTTTCTTCTTCTTTTTGTTAAAAAGTGGCCGTTTTTCAAAAACGTAGCGGAGCGAAATCCCCGACTGCGTGTACATCTTACGTTCGCCGCCGACCAAGTTAAAGGCAGGTTTAAAATCCCAAGAAACGTTGGTGCGACCCAAGTTGAATTCGATACCCGCAATGGCCGTCAAGCCAAACGGATTTTGGTAAGTCGTTTCGGCATTCACAGTGTTATTCCAACCTTTGTGTAGCCCCGCACCCGTGTAAAAATTAAAACGTTTGCTAATTAACGGATTGTGTTTTTCCACCAAAGCAGTGATAATGACCTCGTCTCGATTTTTACTAGCTGACGATTGAATAATGGCTTCGGCTGTCATTTTTTTATCAAAACGATATTTGGCCGTTACACCCCAATCGGTACCCATGCGGATACCTCCAGCGACGTTATAACCTTGAGCAAAAATGGAGAAAGCACTTAAGAAAGTAATGGTAATAAAAAGTAGTCGTTTCATGTATCTCTAACGACTAGAAAAAGTCAGTTAGTACTTTTTACTTAACTCTCAGCACTCATTTTTACCATAAAGGAATAGAGTCCACAAAGTGTATGGAGTTTTATTTCGAGCACAGATTTGAATTTGAAAAATTATCATTCATCAACCATTATTTATCATTCATTGTGGTTGGCAACCACATTATTGTTAACATCCCCAAATGTGAATCCCTTCGACTTCTTTATACCAAATCTTTTCCTCCCAACTTCGATTAGTCCGTCGGTCAAAAATCAACAAATGTCCGTGTTGGGTACCACATTTGTCCATATAATTTTTGATTTGTTGCAAGCCTTCCTCGATGGTCGATTCGATACTGTTGTACAAGATTTTTAGTTCAATGACGATTTCTTGTTTTTGACCATCGCCGTAAAAATATTCAACGAACAAGTCGGTGCGACCTCGACCAAAACCGTATTCCCGTTCGATTCTGCCGCCGCCGTTAACGATACGCTGGAGGTAGGCTTGTAATAATAGTTGAGGTGCAGCTTCTTTATAATGGTACATTTCTACCCAATGCTCGGAGTGCTTGCGGAAAAAATCCTGAAAACTTTCCAATAGTTTAAAAATGTCTAAGGAGCCGTTGGGTTGAATATACCAAAGATGATTGGTGGTCATACCCGTCTGCATTGTCCAAATCAACTCTCGGGGAATAACTTCTTTATAAATCGCATTGGCAATGTCAATTTGCCCATTGATGGCGACGTTAATCAGTCCTAAATCTCGGACATATTGCACGTCATCGGGGCGGTGGTCGGCACTAGCTACTTTTCCACTCAACATGGGTTCAATCACTCTTTGCACACGAGGCTCTTTTAGCTTATCTACCAACTGGTCCAGATGCGTGTCTCGTCTTAAAATTAATCTTTCTTTGGCCGTTTGTATCGTATCTTTGGTTATTACCTTACTACGGTCGGTGTTTTCACTCATATTAAAAGTAGCTTCGTAAGCTAAAGCATTAACCAACCACGGTTGCCCTTCGGTGTAGTACCAAACCAAATCTATAACCCCTTGCTCGAAAACTTGGCCCGTTGCTGCGGTGTGTTGTCCGTAGAGGTCTTGAATATGGTCTTTGGTGAAATTTTCTAGGCGCAACGATTCGGCTTTGATGTTAAAGGCGCTACCACCCGTAATGATTTCTTTGGTTCTGGAGGAATGAATACGGTAGTCCCGCATATCTCGAACGCCGCAGAGGACGATGGAAATTGGAAAAGCTGTGGGTCGATTATTATAGCCCGCTCTTATTTGTCGCAGCAAAGAGATAAGTGTATCACCTATTAAGGCATCTACTTCATCTAAAAATAAGACGGTAGGTTTAGCAGTATTTTCTGCCCAAAACCGTAATAGTGCCAAAATAGCATTATTGGCATCTACTTCATTATAAATAGACAGCCAGTTATCTTCTAGTAGATTACTCTTAGTAAACAACCTATGACTACTAGCAATACTTCCGACAATTGCCTTCATAGCAGAAGGGACATTTTCTCTAGCCGATTGTGCGGTCTCAATATTAGCGTAAACCGCTTCGTATTTGCCCGTTGCATTTAGGTAATCTACTAGTGCAAGTAAAGCGCTCGTTTTACCCGTTTGGCGCGGAGCGTGTAGAACAAAATACTTCTGCTGGGCGATGAGCGTAGTTACTCGACGAAAGTTCCATCTTTTCTTAGAATCCACATAATAATGGAGGTCATTAGAAATAGGCCCCGCCGTGTTGAAAAACTTTTCCATTCTTCAAATATAGGCTTTTTACTAGAACTATTCTCTCTCTTGATAAAGGAACACTCACTTCACCCCTGCGCCATTTCCCACCCTACAATCGCCTTTTTTCGACCACTTCCCCAACGGTACTGCCCCAGTTTGCCTTCCTTCCGAATCACCCGATGGCAAGGGATTAAATAGCCAATTGGATTTTTGCCGATGGCCGTACCAACGGCTCGAACGGCTTTAGGCTTGTCGATGCTTTCGGCAATATTTTGATAAGTGGTCAACTTTCCTTGCGGAATTTTCAATAAAGCTTCCCAAACTTTTAGTTGAAAATTAGTACCTTGTACAAGTACTTTCAGTGGCGTTAGTCTATTCTCGGTAGGAAAAAATATCTGCTGGGCGTAGGGGAGTGTATAGGTTGAATTTTCTAGGAGTTGTGCGAAGGACCATTTTTGTTGAAAAAGAGCAAATTCTTCGGCCCGATTGGTGTCTTGTAGAAAAGTTAAGCCACAGATACCTCGGTCGGTAGCGGCAATAAAGCAGTCGCCGAAAATAGTCTCGTGGTAGCCGTAAAAAATGGTTAGTCCAGTCCCTTGATTTTTAAAAGTAGCGGGAGTGACGGCCTCTAAAGTGACGAATAAGTCGTACACTCTAGATGGACTAGATAGACCTGCTTCGGTGGCCAATTGTGGGATATTACGGCTCATTTGAATCCGCTTTTTCAAAAAATCAGCAGTCAAAAACTGTAAAAATTGTTTGGGACTGACGCCGGCCCATTGGGTAAACAATCGCTGAAAATGGTGAGGACTGAGATGTACGTGCGCCGCCACATCTTTTAATTCGGGCTGCTGCTTGGTGTTTTCGGCCAAGTATTCGATAGCTCGTTGGATACGTTGGTAGTCGATGGTCTGCTGGTTAGTTGTCATAATTTTTTTCTTCAAAATTACGAAGTAGTAGAAGAGGCGCAAACCCGATTCTTGCGGACTTAATCGGTCTCATTAGGAAAGTCAAATTCCAATTGAATTCCCCCGTCACCAAAGTTTTCCCGCATCAAATTGGACGCCGAAACCCCCAATAATCGAATTTTACCCGCCGCTTCGTAGTTTTCTTCGAGCAGTTCCAGAGCAGTGCGGCGAAAGGTGTCCAAGTCTCTAACCTCACTGGCGAAAGTTTTGCTCCGAGTAATCGTCTGAAAATCAGCCGTTTTAATCTTAATGTTGACCGTTCGACCGAAGTTAATTTTCTCTTGCATGTAGCTAAAAACGGAATTAATCAGTGGGTCTAATTTGGCTTTCAAGTCTTCCCACTTTTCCAAGTCATCCCGAAAAGTACGTTCCGAACCGATGGATTTTCGAATGCGATTCGGATTAACCGCTCGGTCGTCGATACCTCGAACAATTTTATAATAATGTCGGCCCGCTTTGCCAAAGCGTTGGAACAGTTCAATCTCCGATTTTTGCTTCAAATCGCCGCCCGTGTAAATGCCCAATTTGTGCATCCGCTTTGCGGTTACTTTACCAATACCATGAAATTTTTCGATTTTTAAAGTTTCCAAAAAAGGAATCGCTTCTTCGGGCGTAATGACTTTGATGCCGTTGGGTTTATTAATATCCGAAGCAATTTTGGCGAGAAACTTACAGTAGGAAACACCCGCCGAAGCGGTCAGTTGAGTAGTCTCAAAAATACGTCGGCGAATCTCTTCGGCGATTAAAGTGCCCGAGTTGAGCGACTTCTTATTTTCGGTAATGTCTAAATAGGCCTCGTCTAATGACAAAGGCTCAACCAAATCGGTGTAGTCAAAAAAGATGGCGCGTACTTGCTGAGAAACTTCCCTATAGACATCAAAACGGTGGCGCACAAAAATCAAATCGGGGCACAATCGTTTGGCCGTCACGCTGGGCATAGCCGACCGAACGCCGTACTTTCTAGCTTCGTAACTAGCAGCAGCCACGACCCCTCTCAGACTACCACCACCAACGGCGATAGGTTTGCCTCTTAGATTTGGGTCGTCCCTTTGTTCGACCGACGCAAAGAAGGCGTCCATATCGATATGAATGATTTTTCTGTCCAGCGGGTGGTCGTTATTGGTTATTAGTGTATTGGTTATTCGTTTGGACGTTGACGAGGGAGTTCTACAGGGATTGTTTATTTTTCATAAAATCCATTATGTACTTTGTTATGGTAGAAGATAGCAAAGGGCGGTCCACGCTTCTGCTCGAAATTGTCAAAATTCCTGCTCGAAAGACTCTACGAACTGTACGCATTTTATGATAAAAAAATGCTTACTGAGCTAACCTAATTCAAGAATACCGCTCGTTCTTCCACCTCCCGAATTTGCACGTCGATGTCATTTTTCAAAGTAGTAGCCAAAGAAAGGCCGTAGTAGTCCACTCGGATGGGGAAAGATTTATGCGAACGGTCCACCAAAACGGCGACTTCTACTTTCTTAGGCAAAACGTCTAAAATGGGCTTAATGGCGTAGAAAATAGTGCGCCCCGTATTGGCTACATCATCCACGATAATGAGCACTTTACCGTGAACTTGTTCGGACGGCATTTCCAACATCACATCCGATTGATGTGGATTGGCGGGGTCCAGTCGAATTCGGGTAACGGTAATTGGGAGGTCTGATATTTTAGTCAATTCTTGCAAAAGTAACTCTGCGAAGACCATCCCGTTATTGTTAATACCCGCCAAGATAATGCCCGATTCGCCCAAATTGTGTTCTAAAATTTCGATGGCTAGGCGTTTGACCTTTTGGGCAATCTGGCGCTCGTTCAGAATCTTCATATTATCTAGTTTGATTATAAATTGACTATTTTGCCGCTTAAACCCCTATTTTTAACGAATTGATACAGAAATAATTTCCTATAATTGTTCAAAGATAGACCCACTTTTGCTTTTGACAGAAAGATGTTGGTCTGTTTTTTGAAAATAAATAAGAATTAGCGAATTTTCGCTAGAAAATATTTCATACTTTTGCTCTCGCTATTTACAGAAACTAAGAAATAACTAAAAATTCATGATACAACAAATTCTATTTATCGTTATTGCCGCCGCTGCCTTTGGCTACGCTGGGATGCAGTATATGAAAATCCGACGAAATATTCTTCTGGGAAAAGACGTCGATTACGAATTAGATACGAGTCAAAGTATTAAGAACACTTTACTGATTGCCTTCGGACAAAAGAAGATGTTCAAGCGATGGATTCCCGCTATCTTTCATTTATTCATCTACGTAGCATTCTTGTTTACGCAGATTGAATTGATTGAAATTTTAGTGGATGGTACTTTTGGAGTGCACCGCTTTTTTGCGCCTTATTTAGGTGCTCTTTATACCTTAATCATCAACTCCATCGAAATTCTATCGCTGTTGGCGTTTATCGGTACGTTGGTGTTCTTGAGTAGAAGAAACTTATTGAAACTTCCTCGCTTCCATAAAGACGAAATGACGGGTTGGCCCAAACTGGACGGTAACATCATTTTGTACTTAGAATTGGTATTGATTATCGCCATCTTTAGCATGAATGGGGCAGATGCGGTTTTGCAAAAATTAGACCCCACACACTACACGGACATTGGAACAATGGCGATTAGCAGCCACTTAGGACCTGCTCTTTTCGGAGGCTTAGGCGAAGGAACGCTGCACGTCATTGAACGCTTCGGCTGGTGGTTGCATATCTTGGTAGTATTTGCTTTTCTGAACTATTTACCTAAATCGAAGCACTTACATATTTTGCTGGCTTTTCCCAATACCTACTTTGCGCCCCAACGTTCGAGAGGGGAAATGGAAAACATGCCCGAAATTATGAACGAGGTGAAATCCATGATGGGCTTGGTAGAAGGTGCCGAAGATATGCCGATGGACGAGGAATTGCCCGAATTCGGTGCAAAGGACGTGACGGACTTGACGTGGAAAAATATCTTGGATTCCTATACTTGTACGGAATGTGGCCGCTGTACATCTGTTTGTCCCGCAAATTTGACGGGTAAGAAGTTATCTCCCCGTAAAATATTGATGGACATTCGTGACCGAGCAACCGAAATTGGTGAAAAGCTAGACAGTGGCGATTTACAATACGTCAAAGAGGAATTGAAGAGCGAAGCGAAGACCTTGACTAAAGAGAATTTTGACGATGGTAAGTCTCTATTTGACTATATCAGCCGAGAAGAACTACACGCTTGCACGACTTGTAATGCTTGCGTAGAGGCCTGCCCCGTGATGATTAATCCATTGGAGCCGATTTTAAAAATGCGACGCTACGAGATTTTGACCGAATCGGCGGGGCCAAGCGATTGGGTGCCTATGTTTACGAGTATTGAGAATACGGGAGCGGTTTGGCAAATTCCTGATGAGCGGGAGCAGTGGGCAAAGGATGCGATGGCAGGGTAGTAATATTGGGTATAAACAGCACACAAAATACTGTCAAACTTGGATAAAGAATTTCGACTTTGGAAACCAGTGGCATTTACAGATGCTTGGCGAAGTTGTGATACTTCTACCTTAGGCGATATTGCCCCATCGTGGCTCGCTCGCAGAAAAAGTTTACACGGGACTTCCAAGGAATATCAAGTTTTATGGAACGACTCAAAAGAGAGCATGCCATAGAAACGGGAATCATCGAACGAATCTACGATTTAAAAAAAGGGGTGACTGAAACGTTGATAAAAGAAGGGTTTGTAAAATCTTATTTATCATACGGTGATACCAACGTATCGAAAGATGAACTAATGAATCATCTTGGTGACCACCTTGATGCGGTTGATTTTGTATTTGACATTGTAAAGCAAAACAGACGGCTATCAGTTTCTTTTATCAAAGAGTTGCACCAACTCACTACTCGACATCAGCAAAGTGCTGAAGGACGTGACCAATTTGGAAATAGGCTAAAGATTCTATTGTTAAAAGGTGTTTTTAAAGAGCGAGAGAATAATCCGACTACACTTGATGGTACCAAGATATTGTATTGCCCTCCCGTTCATGTAGATGCTGAAATGTATAGATTGGTGTCGATTTATGAGGAATTAACAGAAGAAGAAGTCAATCCCCTAACCATTGCAACTTGGTTTCATCACGCTTTTGTGTCTATTCACCCTTTTCAAGATGGTAATGGACGAGTTGCTAGATTGTTAACGAGCTTGATTTTTATCAAATACGGCTTTTTCCCGTTCACTGTTTTGAGGGAAGACGCTAAGGTGAAATACATCAATGCTTTAGAAAAAGCAGATAGCGGCGAACTACAACCATTAATTACTTAGTTTTGGAAATGTGCAACGGCGATATATTGAAACTGCGTTGAATATTAAGGAAGTTGGTGAAACAACTTTAGACGAAGTAGTTGCGGTGTTAAATAAAAAGCTAGATGCGCAAGCTGAACAAACGACTAATTACGAGAAGGCTTTATTGGTAGCAAATAGAGTTTCAGCAGTTTGTCAAAATGAAGTAGATAAAATAATTGATGTACTTGAAAATGAACAAATTAAAGTAATTTCAATTACAAATGACCCACTAGCAGGGGAAGTGCATTTTCCCTTTCAAAACCAACTTATCAATTATTCGAAATTAAATGGCTACCACTACGATTCGAAAATGCCCAGAAATTCAGTAGGTTTATTATTGACGCTGAATGCTAAGATGAATTACAGAATTCTGCTTCTTATACATGGGTATGGATTTGGTAAAAAAACGGTTGCCGTAGGAATTATTTTAGAATCACAAGGGGTAAATGCGGACAATCAAAACTGGTACGCTGTTCCTCTAGATATTCCACCTCACATTATTTCCGTAGAAGGAATATTTGAAAAACAACTGAAGAATATTGTAAAATATACAAAAGATTCATTAGCAATAGCACTAGCGCAAGTTGTGAATGAAATTTAAAAATATAAATCATGTCAAAAGAACTATTAATCCCCACCATGGCCCAATACTCCGCCGAAGGCAAAGAACCCGAAATTCTCTTCTGGGTTGGATGCGCGGGAAGTTTTGATTCAAGAGCGCAGAAAGTAACGGTGGCCTTTTGTAAGATTATGAACGAAGTAGGTATTGATTTTGCCATCCTGGGCAACGAAGAAAGCTGTACGGGCGACCCAGCACGACGGGCGGGGAACGAGTTTATTTTCCAAATGTCGGCCTTGCAAAATATCGAAACGTTAAACATGTACAAAGTGAAAAAAATCGTGACGGCCTGTCCGCACTGTTTTAATACTTTAAAAAATGATTATCCCGCTTTGGGCGGAAATTACGACGTGATTCACCACACGCAGTTGTTACAACAGTTGATTAATGGCGGTCGCATCAAAATGAAAGAAGGTGGTGCATTCAAAGGTAAAAAGATTACCTACCACGATTCTTGTTACATCGGTCGAGTTAATGGTGTTTATGAAGCGCCGAGAGCCGTTTTGGAAGCCCTGGACGGCGACTTAGTAGAGATGAAGCGTTGCAAAACTAACGGATTATGCTGTGGCGCAGGCGGTGCGCAGATGTGGAAAGAAGACGAACCGGGCGACAAACGGATTAACATCGAGCGGTCAGAAGAGGCACTGGCAACGGGCGCTAGTATTATTGCGGCTAACTGTCCATTTTGCATTACAATGATGTCAGATGGTGTGAAAGCGGCAGAGAAGCAAGACTCGGTGATGGTGTACGATTTGGCGGAGTTGATTGTGAATAATAATGGATTGTAGCAGGTATATCGAACTTTTTTGGTGAAAAAGGTTTATTTTTATAAAAACGATTCTCATGACCGTCAAAGCTGATTTCATAGATTTGGTTGCTTCTAAAGAAATATACGAATTAGACGAAGGGAAGCCTATCTTGTATAAAGGTTATAGATATGGGTTCAGTAATTTCTATGAAAATCAGCAAATAATGCCAGATAGTGACTATCAATCGTGGTTGAAAAATGAAATTGGCTTTTTCTTTCGACTCCTATTTAAGAATAAATTTTTTGTAGTCACAGTTGGGGAACATGGCCTATCCATAAAAAAGAACTCATGGAGGGCAGTTGACGTTGCTATCTTTCGAAAAGAAGTTTTTCAATTAACAAACCAGTATTCAAAAGTACCACCAGAAGTAGTTTTTGAAATTGATTTAAAGGGAGACTTCGATACGCCTACTAAAGCTAAAAAAGACCAAAAGCGAAAAATTAAGCAGTTGTTTGATTTTGGTGTTAAAAAAATAATTTGGATTCACACTGATAGTAAAGAGATTAGAGTCATCCGTCCCGATGCAGAAGATACCTTTGGTTGGACTACAGATATTCCCGTCATTGAATCGGTAACGATTAATATCCAGAAAATTATTGATGACTACGAAAATAGTTTTGATAAATGACCTTTGAAAAGGAAAATATCGTCAGGGTTCCTAAGCGATTTATCTACGAAATGGATAACGGTCATCCTATATATTACAAGGGTACGAAAGCATATCTCGAAGGAAAGCATCAAAATACGGAACCCATGCCAGACAGCCTTTTTCAATCGTGGTTGAAGGGGAAAATTTTTCTCTTTCTTAGTTTACTAATGGCAGAAGATGCTAGGTTTGACTTGACAGTTGGTGAGCAAGGATTATCGTTGAAAAAGAGCTCTTGGCGAGCGGTCGATATTGCTATTTTTACCAACGAGAATATTGATATAAAAAGTAATCATTATTCAAAAAAACCACCTGTCGTTGCCTTTGAAATAGATTTAAAAGGAGAGTTCGATAGCCCCGAAAAGCTACAAAAAGACCATAAGAGAAAAATCAAGCAACTGTTTGATTTTGGAGTTGAAAAGATAATCTGGATATACACCAACGAGGAGGAAGTGAAAGTAATTACCCCAACGGAAGAGCAAACTTTCCCTTGGAATGAGGACATCCACGTTCTGGAAAACTATGCCATCAATATTCAAGCAATTATCAAAAAATACAGTAAGCATTGACTACCTACGATATCCTTCCCGACACGACCAGAGTTTGGATTTATCAAGCACAAGCTCCTTTACCTACCGAAAAAATAGCAGAAATACGCCGACATCTTACTCAATTTGTCACCAGTTGGGTGAGCCACAACAACCAGTTGCGGGCATTTGGAGACATTTATCACAACCAGTTTATTGTATTGATGGTGGACGAAAGTCAAGCGGGGGCGAGTGGCTGTTCGATTGATAAATCCGTACGCTTTTTGCAACAAATAGAGCAGCATTATAACGTCAATCTATTCGACCGAATGACGTTCACTTACAAAGAAGGCGAGACCGTCAAATCCGCTAATCGAATGGAATTTAAAGCCTTATACGAGGCTGGGAGCATCAATGACCAAACGCTCGTGTTTGATAATTTAGTGAAGAATAAAGGCGAGTTTGATAAGCAATGGGTTAAGCCTTTGGGTGAAAGTTGGCACAAACGAATGGTGTAGGAAACGGTATTCGGTTAACGGTACCGGGTTGAAGGTTTACTACTACCAACCGCTCCTTACTAACTGGTCTTTTTTTATACGCATTTTGGAAACACGGACAGACGTTGACTTTACTTTCTTCTTGGAGTTACTACTACTTACTGCTACTGCCGACTATAAATACGCTTCATCAAATTCCTCTAATTCCATCACCGCACTTTCCCATTGCTCCATCAACTTATCTAGCTCCACTTTTTTAGCTTCGTACTTGGCCATCACTTGCTGCTCGTTGGCGCTGCCGTAGAAGCCGTCTTTGCCCATTTCTTTTTCCAATTTAGCGACCTGTTCTTCTAAGTCACTAATTTTATTTTCGGCATTTTGCGCCGTACGTTGTAGCTTTTTCCGAATCTTTTTTTCTTCAAAAGTTAACTCTTGTTTTTCAATAGGTTTAGCCGTTTCAACGGGTTTGGGAGCCGCTTTTTTCGATTTACTTTTCTCCAGTTCAACCTGTCGCATATTGTCCAATGCTCGCTTTTCCAAAAAAGTATTTACGTCGCCGATATGATTAAAGAGTTGTTTGTTTCTAAATTCGATGGTTCGGTTAGTAAGACTACCTAGGAACTCTCGGTCGTGTGATACCACTATCATTGTCCCGTCATAATTCATTAAGGCCTGTTTCAGAACATCCTTGGAAATCATGTCCAAGTGGTTGGTCGGCTCATCGAGTACCAATAAATTGAAGGGTCGCAGTAGCATACACGCTAAAGCTAATCTTGCTCGTTCCCCTCCCGATAACACCGAAACCTTTTTGTCCACGTCTTCCCCACTGAACATAAATGCGCCTAAGATATTGCGTAAGCGAGTGCGCATTTCTGGTGGCGAAGCGTTTTCCATTGTTTGCAAAAGCGTCAAATCGGCGTGTAATGTATCCGATTGGTCTTGAGCGTAGTAGCCGACCGAAACGTTGTGTCCCAAATTGACATCCCCCGCCGTAGCGGGTAATTTGTCCACTAAGATTTTAGCTAAAGTGGTTTTTCCTTGCCCATTCTGACCAACAAAAGCGACTCGGTCGCCTCGGTCGAGTTTAATATCAACGCCTTCCAATACTTCCAATTCGCCGTAACGTTTGACCACATCTTTGCCATCGACGACAATCTGTCCCGAACGGGGGGCGGGCGCAAAGCGTAGATTCATGGCCGCCACGTCTTCACTGTCAATCTCCACGCGTTCCATTCTGTCCAATTGCTTTTGCATGGACTGCGCCATTTTGGTTTTATTAGCCTTAGCCATAAACCGAGCAATTGTTCTTTCTTTTTGGGCAATGACTTTTTGCTGATTTTGGAACGTCGCTTGTTGTTTTTCCCGACGCTCTTTGCGCAGTTGCACGAACTTACTGTAGGAGGCTTTGTATTCAAAAACATTCCCCAATTCTACTTCAATGGTTCGCTTCGTAACGGTATCTAAAAATTGTTTATCGTGCGAAATGGTGATGACCGCACTGGGGTAGTTTTTCAAGAACTGTTCCAACCAAATAATCGATTCAATATCGAGGTGGTTAGTCGGCTCATCCAGCAGTAAATAGTCGGGCTTCTGTAATAATAATTTGGCGAGTTCAATCCGCATTTGCCAACCTCCACTAAATTCGTCAGTCAGCCGATTGAGGTCTTTGTGTTTAAATCCTAAACCTTTCAAAATCCTTTCGGCGTCGGCAATCATCGTAACTCCACCGAGGAAAGTAAAACGGTCGTTGAGTTCCGAAAAATCTTCAATCAATTTGGCGTAGCTGTCACTTTCGTAGTCGGTGCGTTCCGCCATCTCTTTATTGAGTTCTTCAATTTTCTTTTCAATAGCAACGGCTTCGTTGAAGGCCGTTAAGGTCTCTTCCAGTACGGTTTTACCCTTAGGTAAAAACATTTCCTGATGTAAAAAACCAAGCGTTCGGTCGTTGGGCATCGTGACGTTGCCCTTATGAGGAGTAATCTCCCCCGCAATGATTTTCAAAAGGGTAGATTTACCCGCTCCATTTCGACCGACCAAACCCACTTTGTCCGAATCTTGAATGACAAAATTAACGTGGTCGAGTAAAATTCTATCTCCGTACTGTACAAAAACGTTCGCTGCGGTTATCATAATTTAGAGCACTTTTTTTAAGTTCGCTTTGCAAAATTACGGTTCCTTTAGAGAAATTGTTGGTTTAAAAAGTGCTAAATTTTTATTTACCAGTTTTAAGACTTGCTCAACTTCGACCAACCAAATCGAATCACTAAAATCAGTCCAAACAAGATAAGAAAAACGTACTGAACGGGCATATAAGTAAATACATAGATTCGGGTTTTTTCCAACATCCACATTAGTAGTAAGACCGCCGAAATTATCCAAATGAGGCCAGATAACTTATCGAAGCCGGGCAATTTATCTAAGTCAACGGCTTTGCGAACGATAATCAACGTAGCAACCATAGACAAAACGGGAAGGATTTGAGTTAGTACGTCCGTTTGCATAATGTTTTGCCGCTCAAATAAAAATAAGTAAACATTAAGCGATATGGCAAAAATACCGGGAACGGCAGCTAGGTAAATGAGCGTAGAATAGTAATATTGCCAAACGGGTTCGTCCGATTCTCCTTTACCGATGATGCTACCAATGAGGGCTGCAATGGGAATAAGTATAAAAAAGCCGACAATATAAGCGGGATTGACGGCGAGTAAATCGAAAAATTCTTGTAAAGTCATAAGTACAAGGATTGAAGTAATGAAGGACTTGATGATTGAGGGTTGCTAATTAAATTAGTCATTCAACCAACAGCATACGAGAGCCAAAAATAACGCCATTTTCCGAATTGACTTTATCCCTTTTGTGAGGTTACTGCTATGTTGGTGGCAGGTATGAATTACAATCGCAATTTTTGTTGTACCCTGTAAGTTTTCAACGCACTTTGGATTTGTTGCGCTTCCGTTGTTTTGTCGGGGTAGAGCAAATAACTAGGTGCTAGAATGGGTGCTGTTTTTACAACCTTAATTTTCAACAAAGCCTGCAAAGGAAAAGCCGCGCCCGCCATTGTCAAAATTTTATGCGCCTCTTTTTGAAAAGAAGGGGCGTTTTTGTCAATAATCTCAGCTTGACCGACCAATTTATACCCTTTTTGAACAAAAACGTCCACAAAACTTACGCAGACATTCCCGTTTGCTCGGATATTCCGTAGGCTATTGGGCGAAGCAATGTGGGCAATGCCGATATGCTCGTCGTCTAGGTAGGTGAAAATCTCTTTAGGCGAAACGTTGGGAATCCCTTCTTTAGAAACGGTGGCTAGCCAACATAAGACGGATTGGTCGATGTATTTTTTGATGTTTGGAGTGAGCATTTTGTGTATTTTTTTGAAAAAAGAATTATAAGAATTTATACCAGCCAACCAATTACGAATCCTTTCCTTTTCTCAGTTCTTCGATAATTAGCTTAAATTTGCGGCTATCACCAAAAACATAGAGACAATGCAAAATTACGTAGCGAACGAACTCGGAAAAATAAAAAAAATTCTTATTCACAGTCCCGATGGTGGCATTGGGAAAATTATTCCCAGCAAATTTAAAGAATGGCTGTACGACGATACGGTGCATCTACAAAAGATGCGGGAAGAATACAACGAATATATCCAATTACTACTTTATTTTATTGACCCCGAAAAGGCACAAGTCGTCAAAGAGCACCTGGTAAGTAATATCGACGAAACCCATTTTGACGTATTTAGACCCGATAATCAGAGTTATTTTGATTCGAATAAGGTGATTGATGTGCAAAAAGCCTTGAGTGATATTCTGGAGCAAGATTTGGTGAAAATTCGGCTCGTATCGGCCATCTGTGCCATTGAAGGTTGCAACCAAGAAATCCAACAACAGTTAGAGGCCTTAGCCCCCAAAAAGCTAGCGAAGGCGCTCATCACGGGCATTTTACCCGATGGTTATAAAGAAATTTTTATCTTTCCACCCGTTCCTAATTTAGTATTCACTAGGGACATCGGGATTACCATCAAAGACCACGTACTGCTTAGTAAAAGCGCCACTCAGGCGAGAAAACGGGATAGTTTAATCGCGAAGTACATCTACTTCTACCATCCACTTTTATTTGCGAATACGCCCGAAAAAATCATCGAAATATCAGAAGATAGTGATTTCTTTTTGGAGGACGAAGCGGTGCAGAAAGAAAAGACAATTAGTATCGAAGGGGGCGACGTAATGATGATTGCACCCAATCATCTAATTGTGGGATGTAGCGAACGAACGACCCAAAGCGCCGCCGATGCGATTATCCACAAGATTTTTAGTTTAGATAATTTGGGTATTGAGAAGGTGTCCGTAGTGCAAATTCCTGCGGTACGGGCGCAAATGCACATCGACACAATTTTTACCCAAGTCAAACGAAATGCGTGGGTGATGTACGGCGGATACTCCGAAGCGATTGAGCAAGAGCGGCAAAATACGAAGCGAGATTATACAACGATTTTCAAAGGAGAAAGCGCCCAAACAAAAAATGACCGATTGCGAGTTTTCCAATTTTATAAGCCGAAAGGAACGCCCTACCGACAAGGTCAGAATTATTTTTATAAGGAATTTCCAAGTCTCGAAGACCTACTCATCAATGTGAGTACCGAAGATTTTGGAATGCCCGCTTCTTCCGTAAAAATTATTTACAGCGCCGCCAAAGAATTTCCCTACGACCAGCGCGAACAGTGGACGGATAGCTGCAATTTATTGGCCTTGCAAGAAGGTCTTGTCATCGGCTACGACCGCAACGATAAAACGATTGAAGCCTTTGCGGATAGCAAAAATGGCTTAGGTTTTACCATCGTTCACGCCAAAACCTTGCTACCCCAACTAAAAGCGGGGGCGATTGATATTCAAGATTTGACGGATACGCTCATTTTATTATCTTCCTCCGAATTATCAAGGGCAAGAGGCGGTTCGCACTGTATGAGTAATGCACTTCTGCGGGACGATTTAGCTTGATAAAAGTACCTTGACACTCCAAGTCGAAACCTGTATCTCGACTCTCCAGAGTCGAAATCTGTACCTCGACTCTCCAGAGTCGAAACTTCTAGCGTCTAAGCCCTAATTTTGAAGCTGACGGCTGTAATGCCTCTTTCGAAAATCCGTAGGATTTTCGCCCGTCACCTTCTTAAAAATCCGATTAAAGTAAGACAAACTTTCGAAACCACACTCAAAGCAAGTTTCACTTACATTCTTATTCAAAAGCAATAAGCGTTTGGCTTGACTAATCCGATATTGGTTCAGCAATTCAATGAAAGTACTGCCCGTTGCTTTTTTAAAATAGCGGCAAAAGGCTTCTCGACCTAAATTGCACAATTGGGCGACTTCTTGTATAGTAATTTTTCGTTGGTAATGTTGGTCGATGTACGTATAAATCTGCCGAATCCGTTCTTGTTCCTTTTGACTGTATTGGTTGACGTAAGGTTGTTCGTGTAGCAGGGTAAACTCTTGACTTTGGGCCAGTTGTTGGAACAGTTGTAAAGCTTCTAAAAATTGGGCGAAGGGGGATAGATGTTGAAAATACAACAATCGTTGACCAATTGCTTCTTTGGTTTGACCGTGAAAAGCAATGCCCCGTTGCGCTTTTTCAAAAAGTAGATGGATGTCTTCCAATTCTGGTAGTTTCTGTAAAATACCTGTTTTAAAATCGGGATGTATTTGCAAAACAACCTTTTCACACGCCGTTTTTACCCCGTAGTCAAAATTCAAATGCGGAATATTAGACCCAATTAATACCAAGTCACTTCCGTAAAACGGGCTAATGTGTTCCCCTACGTGTCGTGTGCCGTCTGCATTTTCGATATAAACTAATTCGTATTCGGGATGAAAATGCCAGTAGAATAGGTCGTTCAGCCTTGGGTTGAGCAATAGCCGAAATGAACTATTATCGTCGGGACGAATATTCTCTAGTTGGATTTTCATGGGCTTTAAGGATTTTTTAAATCTAGTTCAAAATATTTAGTTCCTGCAATTGGGTTGTAGCGATACGCAGGTATCTCGTAGAAACCCAATTTTTTGTAAAGCCCAATAGCCGATTCCATAGTCGGTAAAGTATCCAATCGCATCTTTGTATAACCCAAATTTTTACCTACTTCTATCGCTTTTTGGAGCATCTGTTTTCCGACTCCTTTTCCTCTTAAACTAGGTTGTAGATACATTCTTTTCAATTCACAAATTGTACCGTCGAATGGTCGAATGCCAAAACAGCCTGCTGGATGGTCTTGCCTATCGTACGCTAGATAAATGACGCCGTTAGGTTTTCCGTACTGTTGTTCAATAGCGGCCAATTCTTCTTTAAAATTTTGAAAGGAGAGGTCCACACCAATTTGCGTAGCGTATTCTTCAAATAATTGAGCAGCAATTGTATAATCTTTAGGGTTTATTGCGGGGAGTAATCGAATCATAGATGCACTAGATTAGAGGTATTCACTTGACTATTAT
>JBCCQK010000122.1:0-17479 GCA_039024375.1 Bacteroidota bacterium | reverse complement strand
TTTGTAACACACTCATTAAAAATAGGGTTTGAATATGGGCACAACAAAAAACATTTTTAGAAATGGAAAAGCTATGGAAGAAAATAGTATACAGCAAAAAGCTGAACAAGAAATTGCTTTGGAAAAAGCACTCAGTCTGTTAAACAATTATAAAAGGAAGGCTTACTTGCCTAGGACTCAAGTTAAACAAAGAGAATTCTCTTCGGCGAGCAAGTTTGGAGGATTCCCCTATTTAAGGAATAAAAACGATTGGCCAATCTGTCCAAACTGTGGCAATAATATGCAACTATTTCTTCAATTGAATCTAGAGGATTTGCCAGAAAGGCGAGGAGAGGGCCTAATTCAACTCTTTTACTGTACGAACAGTGACCCTCATTGTGAGTCAGAATTGGAGGCATTCTTTCCTTTTTCTCAAGCTGTATGTTGCAGAAAGATTAGTATTGCTGGAGAATCAAGTCAAGTCGAGCCCAATTTGCAAGAAATTTTTAGCGAAAAGGTAATTATTGGTTGGGATATGGTAAACGATTATCCACATTTTGAAGAACACGAAGCACTAGGAATTGAGATTGATGATAATCTTTTTGAGCTAATGGAAGAACAGGGAATTGGAATGCCAATAGAAAAGGATAAGTTGTTTGGTTGGCCGCATTGGATTCAATCAGTTGAATATCCTCACGACCGAAAAACTGAGGCTCAAATGGACTTATTATTTCAACTTGCTTCCGAAGATAATCTACCCTACATGTTTGGAGATGCTGGAATTGGGTATTTAGCACAAAGCCCAGACAATAAGCATGAATTCGGGTTTGGTTGGGCCTGTGCTTGAGTGGCGAGTTGAATTTGGATAAAAGTTGAAGAAATAAGGGACAAGACGTAAAATTACCAGATTACGCCTTATTGTTATCTCGTAACAATCATTTTTCGATATTCCTCAAAGTTACTACCTTTCAACTGGTAGAAGTAAAGTCCTTCTGGGATGGCTAATTCAAGCGTATTAATGAAAATTGAGTGTTTCCCCTCATCAAATAATTTAGCCTTTTGGTAAATCAACTTCCCATTAACGTCGGTGATGCTAAATACAAGTTGGTCGATGGTTGACAACTGAAAATCAATCTTAGTTGATTCCTTAAATGGGTTAGGCGTATTCTGCCAAAGTTTAAAATTTTGTTTGGTGTCTTCTTTTAAAAAATGTAGTATTACATTAAAAGCTTCTCCGTTTTCGTAATAGGCCTCTGCCGCCAATTGATTGTTGCTAATTTTTATCGATTCACTCAACCATGCACTTTTCTTTACTAAAAAAGTCGCCGAGAATAGTCGATTGTCACCTGTAGTATAGCCATTCCAAGAGGCGACTAATCGACTTTTTCCGTTCTGATTGTAATTTTCTGCTTTCATTAGTCCTTCGTCAATCTTTGTTAGTTCTAAATTAGGAAAATCCAATTCAAACTGGATACCTTCCAATTTATTCATACCAAATAGTTGGAAGTCCAACTTACAAATTCGACCAGCCTCTACAAAGCGGTCTTCTACGGCTACGGCTGGTTTTTGGGGTTTGCTTCGAGAGTTGACGCTACGAATAGCATTAGTAACTATACTTTCACTCACGTCCCCAATCTTTATGCCCACAAAGTCAATATCAGAAATACGCTTATTTTCTAGACGTACTTCTCTGGATTCGCTAAATGCCTCAGTCAATGGGTTAGAGGAACTAAACTGGTAGTTTTTATTGACAAATCGCCAGCTTTCATTTTCGGGAAAATCGTTTGTTATATTAAGAATTAATTGTCTGAGTTGCACTAAATCATAAGTAGATATTCCTCCCGATTTGTTAACGTCTGCGGCTATTAATTGGTAGGGATTCGTTAAAAGTTCGACGCCGAGAATATGTTTACTAATCAATACTAAATCGTAAGTAGATACGCCTTCTAAAGGATTGACATCTTTCTTTGGCGTAACCGTATAAACCGCAGGCAGAAGAGAAAAATCGAATTCACCTTTATGCGTACTTTTTGACAAAGCCGAGTAATCGTTGCTCACCACTTGAATATCAACTCCATTTAAATGTTCACCTCCTGCGGTAGTGATTTGCCCACCGAGTGATAGCTGCCCTTCATTAGAATCGTGACAATTATCGGAAGGGGCTTGAATTTGAAGGGATGTACTTGCTACACTTACATTCCCTGCTTCGTCAATTATATAAATACTTACTACTTGCTGTCCCAAATGATTACAATTTAAGGTGAGCGCTGATGGTAATGTTTTCACTGCTTCGGCAATATTCAAATCTGGAAGGCCCAGTTTAATTCTTTGGTCAAGTTTATCTTTTGAACTACAGTTATCCCAACTCCCTAAATCAAAATCTGCTGCCCAGACTTGAGCCTCACTATTATCATCGAGCGTTAGACGTATTCCATCAACTAAATAGATAGTTGGAGCCTTACAATCTTTAAAGTAGAAAGTATTAGAAGTAGACCCTAAATTGCCACATTCATCGTAGGCTCGAAAAGTTACTTCGTATTTTTTATTAGGCGAAACTACGTAGTTAAAAGTGCTACCTTCCCCTTTCTCAATAACTAAGATATCCGCTTCTCTCAAATCGTATTCGAATTTGTTAATTTCTTTACCAAGACAATCGGAGGCATTTACAGAAAAAGTTTTAAGCGTATCACATTCAAATGGATAAGCGCCTAATTTCTGGTCTTCCAACCCGTAAGGTAGTTCATCTCCTACTCCATAAATACAGGGATTGACTGGTTGGAAAGCTATTTTAGGTGACTGTGTTGCTACTAATTTTATGTTTTGCGTATAAGTGAATCTCCCGATTGTTGATGTGGCTGGACTAACTTTATAGCCGCTAATCCCATGAGGGTTGGTAGGTATTTGAAAAGCTGGTTCTCCTACTTGATAAACACACCAGTTGATTAAATCGTAGGTTCTAGTAATTAATTTGCAGGTCTCTCCGGGCGTATCAAACTGTTCTTCTTTGACATTCAGCGCAAAAATATCACAAGCACCTGTTTCAACCAAAGCCGCTAAGTCGAGAGCCAGAGGAACCGACTCACCACAGTTGACCTCTATGTCTTTTGGGAAATTAAATACCCAGTCGGGTTCGTAGTTGACCGTTATATTTTGTTCCAACCATTCAGAAATGTTTCCCTGTTTATCCGATGCTCGATACCTTCGTCGAATGAATTGTCTGCTGCAGGTACCTTCAATCAATTGATATTGTTGGATAATTTCCAATTGGTCGCAATCTTCTAAATTATCAAAGCAAATGGATTGTGGATTTCCAAATGTTGTATTATATCGAATCAATAGCTCCCTTAACTGTTGGTCTAAGGGGTTCAGTGTAATCCATTCGATAGATTCCATTTGTCCATTATTATTGGTATCTGTTTCAGGACCAAACATACCAGTAAACGTCTCGTGGCAACTAAAAACGGTATCATTTAGGGGGCGACAGATTGGATTTATTTTATCTTCTGCGACAATGGCTGACCAACAAGTATTGGTTTGTCCCGAAGTATCCCTAACTAAGACCTCAACCTCGAAAGGAAGACCAATATCAGTACAAGTTACGTTCACCGAGGTGCTCCAAGTTGTCGTATTTTTCCGCTTCATCAGTATAGTATCGAGCGGGGCACCACAATCGGCTTCGGCACGAATAACCAAGTCTTGAACCTTTAAATGATTAAATACATCGTTACCTAGAGATACCCGTACAGCATCTTTACAGATGATGACGGGGGGACTAAAAATGTCTGCTCGTTTCAGCAAAAAATGCGAACAAATCTGACTTTCTTTTTTTGAACAAATTTCAGTAGCCGCATAGCAAACCCTAAAAGTATCCCTAATTAAAGAATCCGCATAAATAGAATCTTGTGCTAAAAAGTCGGCCAAATCGTTGGCTACTTTTACCCAAGTACTATCCGCAAATCTTTGAAATTCCTTGACCCGAACAGTAATGGTTTCCTCGGGGGCACAGTTATCGGTGGCCGTCGGAATAGCTGGGATGGAAATCTCTTTCTTATCAAAAATACAATCTCGAATACCGACCGTAAAAATACCTCTCGTATTAGTCGAATCCCTCAGTTGTTCCAACGTGATAAGACCGCTAGTATCCAATACAGGTGCGGTTTCATCTACGAAGTTAATTCGCTGTGAATCAATAAAAATGGGGTTGCGGTCTGGTTCACACAAGTCCACTGCCGCCCAAGTCAAAAAAGCAAAGCGTCCTCCACATCTTCCCATTACTTCACTGGAGTCGATGATGGCAGCAATATAGCCACAAATCGAAGTATCTATACTTAGCCGGTCGGCTCCCGAAGCGGAAAAAACACCGTTGACGATTTTTCCAGTCTGTAGTCCGGGTCTTACTCTAGCTCGGGAGACCAGAGGTAGTAACCCATTTTCTTCCTTGGTACAATCCTCTGTAATGGTTTGAGGAGAAGCAAACTCAGTTGGTCGTACCATTCTAATAGTATCTACGATAGGATTTGGACGGTTTCCACAACTATCACTAACTTCCCATTTGATGTAATACACTCTCGGGTACTCGCACATTCCATACTCCGCTTGTGTATCAATTATGGTGAAAGTAGGAGTTAGGGTGTCTGCGCAATTATCCGTAGCTATGGGCGGCGTCAATACACTTTCCGTAATCAGACTTCGCTTACAACCGACCAGCGTATCCGTTCTAGCGGTATCGCGCTCAAAAATGGGAACGGTTTCGTCCTTAATGTTAATGGCTACTGTGCAACTCGTTTGGAAGCTATCGGGCTTACAAAGTGCGGTACTATTCGCATAGTAAATAGTTCTTTCCACCGTGGCTGTCCAGCCAGTTGCCCCGCAACGACTACCTAACAGTACTGTATCTAATTCAACTTGCCTACCCATTCTCACCATTTCCCCTTTGGCATTTTTTATGATAATGCGGTGACGAACACCACTACCTTGACAAGTATCTCCTTCTAGGAGTCCGTCAATATCGATAGCGGTCCTACAGAGCGCATCTAGAGAAATAGTCACCTCATCATTGCAAACTAAATTGGGTGCGCCTACTCGGAAATAAGTGGTATCAGCTTTCACGGTATCCACTACCAACTGTTGAATCAATCGGTAAGCACCAGGAGCGAGCTTTACTGGACTACTAGGAATGGTACTTCCTGCCGTAGTGACTTCCTGCAGACAACGGGTGTTTGTTTCCAGATTAGTCAAGGTAACTCGAATGTTTCGATTGGCTAGAACACAAGTACCATCGATATTTGCTGCTACAATTGGTACATTGGCCACGGGTGCAGGTTCGGTAGTCGAGCATTGAGCAGTGTATTGTTTTATCTGGAGCGCATTTAATTGGTAATCACGGGACGTACAGCTAACCCAAGCTTCCCAGCCATTTCCTTTTCTGCTATCGCCATTAGTGCTAAAAACAAAGGTCAAACAACCCGTGGGATTGACGCTCGGGTCGCAATTCGATTCTATCCACCCTCCAAAAGCGTTAGATGTACCCGTTCCGCTTGCTTTTGCTTTTAACATACTTAATCCATTGGTTCTAACGGCTGTCGTGTCTCCGTCGAAGACCAACAACGTATCACCTTCAGCTACATCAAATATTTTAAAAGTAAGGCTAACAACATCCCAAGGTGAGGAAGGACAAAAAAGCACGGTATCGTTTCTAGCTATACGGTCCGAATAGTTTCCGTCCACTTGACCATCATCTTGATAAATGACGGTTGAGGTATCTAAACAATTTATTTGGGGGGTGTTTATTAAGGTGTCTCCAACTGTGCCATCCGCATGAATTATTTGAGCATTTAGTTGATTTTGTAGATAAGGACAACACATTAGACCAAAAAACACCAGCAAATAGCATTGTAGGTAGTAAATAAACACACTTCCACGCGAGGGAATCCTCGTAACTTTTCTCATGAGACTGCAAATTGTTGTTGACCGAATGGTATTAAATGCTATTTGGTCAACATAATGGTGAAGCCCTTCTTTTGCGAAGAGTAATTGTTTGTAGGATGAGAGGGTAATAGCTTAAATCGGTGAGATGAAATTTGAACAGTATTCTTTGCTGAAAGCAATACAAAAATACTGAAAAAGTGATAATAATAAAAATGGCTAGGTACTTTCAATTGTGCCTTTAATCTTCTAAATGTGCCAGCGGACTATCTGTATCCTAAGCGAATCAGCACTTGTAGTGGTTTCTCGCCAAATTCTTTTTCAAATTCTTTACTAAAGTAATGAATATTCTGGTAACCGACGGCTATACCTATCTGTTGTACGGTCTGGAATTGGCCACTCTCAATGAGTTGCCAAGCTTTGTCTAGCCGATATTTTCGAATGTACAAATTCGGTGAGGTATCCGTCAAATTTTTTACTTTTCGATATAACTGTCTTTTACTCAGTCCCATTTCAGCTGCTAACTTCTGATTGTCTAGCTTTTGCTGTCCCAACTGATAGTCTACAATGGCTAACAGTTTTTCCAGCCAAGGTGAACTTCCTACATCTTCCATGATTTACATTTTAGAGATTGACTACCAATTTCAAGACCCGTTTGGCACTCAAAGTATTCAGATGGACGAAATAAATTCCCGATTCTTCTAGCATTAAGGCTCCCCGGTAAAAACTTTGTCCGCTTATTAGTCGGGTCTCCAACCGTTTTCCGTACAAGTCAAACACCTCTATTAATACTTGTTCTGTTCGATTCAAATCAAAGGCTAGTTGGGTATTCCCCGAACTTGGATTGGGGTATATGTTTAAATAGTCAAAGGGACTCGCATCAAATATATTTTTTCGACAGCTCACGATATTTACTTCTTTTTGAAAAGAGGTACTCGTACATTCTCTATCCGATATTTCTACCGAAACGGCAAACAGGCCCTCGCTTTGGTAGTTGTGAACGGGGTCCCTTTCGGTACTACTTTGTCCATCCCCAAAATCCCAACGGTACACGGCAGTCGAACTCAGAGGCACTTCCGCTATTTCAATAAAGTGTAGGCTGTCTCCCACGCAGGCTATATTTGTGGTCAAAAAATTACTCTTAAAAAAAGCGCCAGGAGAGAAGTTAATCTCCGCCGTGGTGACTTGTTGGCAGTTGAATGCGTCGGTGTAAACTAACTCGTAATTTCCCGCTAGCACTGCTTCGGTACCGAGTGTTAATACAGAACCATCAATTCGACGCCCATCGGGAAGTAACCAACTATAGTTGAGCGTGGTATCGGATAGTAGGGGTTGAAGCAGTAAGTCTTCGTCTTGACACAAAGTTGTTCTGCCGTCAATTTCAATCGCTCGGAACTCGTTAGTGGCAATAGTCGTCGCTTTGGTATCGCTACAAGTCTTGTCATCCGTGGCGACCACGACGTATGCTCCAGCCTCTTTTGCGATAAAACTATTTCCTTGACTACTGCCCGATGGCGTTTGCCACTCAAAGGCTATAAGACCTGTCCCACCCGTAACGGTGGCTTCTAGCAATAAACTATCTCCCAAACAAAGAAACGAATCGGGTTGTGTGAAGTTGATGCTTGGACTTTCGTTGATTACTACCTCAATTAGGGCAGTATCCGCTGGGCAACCCTTTCCTCCTACGCTGTATTCAAAGGTATAATTGGTACTGTTCAAGCCTTCAGTGGGGATAGTCGTACCCATAAAATTAGCGGGACCTGCTCCGACTGGGCTAAAAATGCCTCCAATATCTCCTTCTAATAAAAGTTCGGTTAACGTAATTGGTGCTCCCGTACAAAAACTGGCTGCGTTATTTTGCCCTGCTGACAGAGAATCCTTCAAAATCAACGTAATTAATGCACTATCCGAAGGACACTCATTGTCGCTATTGACTCGATAGCTGAAATTGTAGGTGCCAAATGGTAGTTCCTCCGTTTCCAGTAAATTGTCCACCAAAGCGCCAGAATTGGATAAGTCTTGAAAAACACCGTTGGGGTCACTCATGGTCAATAGTGTTGATAAATCTAACGGACTATCTGGGCATAAGTCCACTTGTACGTTGTCGCCAGCTTGCACTTGCGTCAGGACAGTCACTTCCAGCGTTGCTTCGTTTGTGCCACAAGTGTTGCTTTGTACATATTTAACGGGGTAAGTACCCGCTGGCAATTGAGTCGATGTAAACAAACTTCCATCTAAAACGGCTTCATTATCCGCAACGAAGTTACCTCCTACGTCTGCCATCTGAACTAGTTCTAGCAAATCCAGTGTTGACCCTTGACACAAACTGATACTGTTGTCTAGTCCCGCCATTTTAGGGACCTCGACTTCTATTTGAAACTGGGCCGTAGCCGCAGGACAAAAATCAGCAGCCACTTCGTAAGTCAATCCGTAGGTTCCTTCGGACAAATCTATAGTAGAAATCGTACCACCGTCAGTAGCAGTGGACAAGCCATTCCCGAATAGGAAAATGCCCGAGTCGTCCGCATCTCGTAATAATTCCGATATATTTATGGCTGTTCCTTGACACACTACGAGCGCACTATCCCTTCCCGCTCGAGGTGCTTCTACTACTTCTATTATTTTTTCTACTCGATTACTACAGCCTTGCTCATCAGTAATGAATAATTGATAATTACCCGTGAAGCTGAGTTCGGCTAAGCCCAAATCCCAACTACTGCCCGAAAAGGTAGCACCGTTTGCACCGACCCAGCTTTGATTGGAGGCTTCGTCACTGCTAGTCAGTACGAAAGGCGTATTTTCACAAATTGTCTCCGTTGTTTCTATGGTCACTTGGGGTAGGGCATAGACCCTAACCTGTACACTATCCGCACTTTTACATCCAAATTCAGAGGTACCAATCAATTTAAATTGGCCAGACTGATTAGGGCGTATATTCATCACTTGAGCATTCTGTTGGGTCGCTGAAAAGTTATTTCCCTCCCAAAGCCACTCGGTTACACCCGTTCCTTCACCAGTTAGTTCGAGATTTTCTCCTGCGCATCGTTCCTGTTCCGCTTCGACCGTTACGGTTGGAGTGGGTCGGATGGTGACTCGCACCGAATCGCTTGCTTGACAACCGAATTCGTCCACTACAACTACTCGATAAGTTGTATTTTCGGTGGGTTGCAATTCTTGACTGGGCTGATTGGGATTCTCGAAGGCATTATTGGGAAACCAGTCGTAGTTTATCCCTCCTTCGGCGGTTAGCGTAACTTTATTTCCTTCACAAACATCTTGGTCGGGTGAAAGTACCAAGTTGTCCACTTGCTTTACTTCAATATCTATTGTTTTTTGTACTACACAGCCCTCTTGGTTTTGAATACTCACTTCGTAAGTTGTATTGATGGTTGGAGCGGCAATTGGGGTCGCTATTTCTGAGTTATCGAGTCCTTCGATTGGACGCCAACTGTAACGTACTCCACCGGCTGCGGTCAATTGAGTACCTACGCCCGAACATAAAAAAGTATCAGGGCTTGTTTGTACTTCAAAGTCTGGTTGCACGTTCACTAATACTTCGTCGGTATCCGAGCAACCGAATTCATTCGTCACTTGTAAAGTATATGTAGTGGACTCAGTTGGATTGACCTCAATCACAGCGGTGGTTGCTCCGTTATCCCATTGGTAGGCTCCTTCCCCGTTCCCCGTCAGCGTAGCCCCTACTCCAAAGCAAGTCAATTGGTCGTCTCCAGCTCCAGCCACTGGTGTTTCGTTGACAAACACGGTAAGGCTATCAGTATTCGAACATTCATTTGCTCCAATTACAGTTACTCGATAGGTGGTTGGCTCGACGGGGTTCACGACTTGGTTCGGAGATGTTGGGTTGGCTAGCAAATCTGAAGACTCCCACAAGTAAGTTTCACCGCCCGAAGCTGCTAATGCTAAACTATCACCCGCACAAATTGTTTGGTCAGCACCTAAACCGATATCGGGCAGTGCCTCTACGATTACTTGAACGGTTCCCGTATCGGTACAACCATTTTCGTCCACTAAAATGGCTTGATAATCACTGGTAGTGGTAGGATTAGCAAAAGGGGTGCGGCTATTAGCATCGTCCAAACCAGTAGCAGGTGTCCAAGTCACTGTACCCATTCCTTCGGCACGTAGATTTGTCCCTGTTCCCGAACAAATAGTTGTATTTTCACCTACGGTTAGGGTGGGCTGTTCATTGACGAAAATGTTTACTTGGGTCGTATCTCTGCAACCTAATTCGTTGATACCCACAACTTGATAAGTTGTACTTTGGTCGGGACTAGCTACTGGTGTAGCAATATTACTATTGCTCAGTCCCGCATTTGGAGTCCAATTGTATTCGATTGCTCCACTAGCAATTATCGGTACACTACTCCCTGCACAAATAGTCGCATCCGAGGAAGTAACTAATATTGGGGCATCATTAACTACAATCGTCGTTGTTTTGTCAATCGAACAATTGAATTCGTTGGTGACCGTTACACCGTAGTCCGTCGTAGCCAAAGGACGAATGTCAATACTTTGGCTAGTTGCCCCCGTTGTCCATTGGTAGTTTGTTCCTTCCGTAGCCGTTAAAGTAAGGCGCTCTCCTACGCAAATGTCTTGGTCCCTAAAATCGGGTACCTTAGGAGTGGGATTTAAATTAATAGAAATGGTCGCTTCATCTTTGGGACAAACATCGCCAGCTCCTACTTGATAAATCAATTCGTATTCCGTTGCAATTAGAGTACTGCCATCAAAAGAATTGCCCATTAGTCCGCCACTATTCTCCTCTTCTGTAAAGACTCCACCGCTGGAAGCAGTAGGGGATAACACCGTATTTAAAGCCAATATATCGTTCTGGCACCAATCAATACGGACATCTTCTCCCGCACTTGGCGCTTCTTGCACTCGAACAAAGAAACTGGTGCTTCCGATACACGTCGAACTTTCTGCCAGAGTATAAGTAAAGTTATAGTCTCCTTGCAACAAGTCCATCGTTGTTAAAATAGTACCAGCTAGCTGCCCTGTATTATTTTCATCAACGAATATTCCTCCCGAATCCGCTTCGCTAAGGAGAATGGACAAATCTACATCCGTTCCTCGGCAGACTTGTGAATCGCGACTCGTCCCCGCATTAAAAGAGCGACTGACCTGTAAAAACAGACTACTGCTAGCAGAACAACCGTTTTCGTTCGTACCTGTTAAGCGGTAAGTACCCGTGGCAGCTAAATCAACGGCAGAAAGTAACGGCTCCGACTCGTTAGAAACAAAATTATTGGGGCCCGTCCAATTCCAATTTATCAACTCGCCGCCCAGTTCGGCCAATTGCACATCGGTACCTTGGCAAACGCCGCCAGTTGGTTCATCCAAGACAACTAACGGTAGTGGATTGACCCTCACCTCTACATTTTGCTCGACAGTACAGCCGTTACCATTATCCACCCTCAAAGTATAACTACCCGCATTAGCACTATTCGCATCGTTTAGATTAACTATCGAATCGGTAGCGGTGAAACCATTCGGACCAGTCCAAAAATAATTTTGCCCTCCCTCACCAACTTCTTTCAACTGCAAGGTATTTCCTACACAAACTGCACTATCCCCTTCAATGACTAATGCTGGATTTTCTCCATTGTAATTGATGGTGAAACTTTCTTCCAGCACACAACTGTTCTCACCAACAACCCTTAATGTGTAACTTCCAGCGGCCTCCTCAAGTGGATTGGAGATATTTACACGTTGACCGTTCAAACGATTTCCCGTTGTTTCATTAGTCCACGTATAGGTAAGAGGCATAGACTGGATAAGCGTATCTTCTAAAACAATGTTCTCATCTCCTTGACAAAAAGAAGTTGGAACACTCAGACCTACTTCGGGTGCCGCTAGAATCCGTACAGCAAGGTCGGTGCTAGATGTACAACTATTACCTTCTGCCGCTGCGTAGGTAAATTGGTAAAGACCTGGACTCAAGTTTTCCGTTGGGAGATTGATTCCGCTCAATACTTCACTGCTACTCTCGTTCGTAAATACGCCCCCCACATCGGAATCAACTAAAAGGGTAGTTAAATCAACGACCGGCCCCGAACATACCTGTGTACTGAGTCCAGTGCCCGCATTAAAAGACGGAACTACATCAACAGAAACACTACTTTCGCTTTGACAACCTGCTTCGTTGGTAGCTTGTAATGTATAAGTTCCCGAGGCGGCCACACTGATGTTGGAGAGACTCGGACTAGCGTCGGAAGAACTAAAATTATTGGGTCCTGTCCAATTCCAGCTGACCAAATCGTTAGCAACTTCCCTCAGTTGAATATCGGCTCCTTCGCACGGCTCTGAATCGCTCACTTCAATGGCAACATCGGGACTAGGACTGACCGTAAGCAAAACACTAGCTGTTCCTACACAACCATTTCCATTATCCGCCACCAACCGATAAACACCACTGTTAATGGCATTGGCCCCAGTTATTTCTATAGAAGAACCTACGCTCTGAAAGCTATTGGGCCCTGTCCAATTATAATTCTGGCTTTCCTCTCCCGTTTCTGATAGTATGATATTAGTACCTGAACAAACTTCGCTGTCTCCAGTAATTACTAGATTGGGAATATCCCCCTTGTATTCGATTTCAATGGTTTCTGTTACCTCACATCCTGCACTATTTGTGACGCTAACCGTGTAGAGACCAGCATCTTCTTCCGAAGGGTTATCAATGGTTACTACTTTGCCCTCGTAATCTGCTCCACTGGTTTGATTTTGCCAGTTATATTGGTAATTAAAGTTGCTGTTATCTTCTAACACTAAATTAGCATCACCTCCACAAAAATCTCCAGCTGAGATAATGGATGGTTGGGGTAGCTCCGATAAAGTGATGGCTACGGACTCCGTAGCTGTACATCCTTCGTTGGTAGTGTAAGTTAAACTGTACATACCTGCTTGGTCGGGCGTCAAAGCGGATAGATTTACATTTTCTGCATCAGAAGTAAAATTATTGGGACCCGTCCAACTGTAAGTCCCTCCACTCGGTTCTCCATTGACCCCCAGATTCAAATTTTCTCCCTCACAACTTGGGGCATTGGAAGTTAGTTCAAAGGCGGGAGAAGTATTGATGGTAATACTTCGGCTAGCGGTTGCCACACATCCCGTTTCGTAGGTAACGGTCACATTATAAGTCCCTGAATTTAAACTAGTCGCATTGTTAATCGAGGGAAAAGTTAAGCTGGAAGAAAAATTATTTGGGCCCGTCCAAGTTTGACTCTCTACATTTTCCAAGGTCTCCGAAAAAGCTAAATCTAAAGAACTTCCTGCACAGGCCAGATTCTCCACTTCTATGTCTATGGTTTCTACTTGATTTACTGTAAAGATAACCGTCACTATTTCTTCATTACAAACGGGGGAAATTTCTTTTTTTAAAGTAATCGTATAGGTTCCTGCGCCTACTTGTGAAGGATTAAAACTTGCAGAGCCTCCACTACTAGAAAATCCACTCCCCGGTCTGGGACTAATAGAAAAAGTGTAAATGGGGCCAATATCATCTGAACTAGCCGTCATATTCACTACATCCTCCGTTCCACAGAAGCTGGTTTGGTTAAAGCCATTAATGGAGGTATTGCAAGTTTGGCCTCTGAGTTGGCCCATTATGAAATTAACCATTAATAAAAGGATTATATTCTTGAAGCAACTTTTGGTCATTTTTCTTAATTTTTCTTGATTCTCGGGATACGATAAAAGTAAAAAGGGTTTTCTTGTACAATTTACCAAGCTAGACGTTCTCAACAAATTGGGCCGTATCGAACGGCCCAATTTGTAAAAGGGTCTTCATAGTTGGCAAAGCTGCTAAGCTAAATACAGTCGCAATCCAGTTCTTTGGATTCTATTTCAATTCGGTCTAGCGTAAAACCGTTTTTATCGTTTGCTTGGGCCCAAACAGTGAGCGACATCAGCGTTTTTCCCTGTTTAATCATTAGGTTCAAGCCCAATTCGGATATTCCCTCTTTGTTTTTTTTGTGCGATACGTAGATAGAGGCAATTTTAAAAGATTTATCGCCCATCTTAATTTGGGTAGCTTCCAATTCATAGTCCTTGAGCCGATAGCGTTTTTCAAAAATACTTGTTGGGTCGACTATCAATCCTTTCAAAGGCAAATTGCGCACTTCTAAGTCGGGTGCTTCATCAAGTCCTAAACTCGATTTTAGGGCTTTAATCATAGCTTCTTTGTCTTTTTGGGCCAAATAGTTTTTAAATTCCTCGGCCGAGAAAGATACGTTTAATGCTCCCTGCAAATTGGCGTAAGGGATTAAATTGCGCCGTCGATTAATACGGCGTTCCACGATTTCAACCAGACTATTGCTTGGGTCAAATTGCAGTTCTGCGTTCCAAAGGCTCATTCCCGCCACGTAGCCTTTTTCCGTAATTATTTTTAAATCAGCCGACTCCATTTCGCCCAGTGCAAGCGTACCTTCGTAAGCGAAGGGTTCATCAATAATGGGGATTTTGATTTGTCCTTCTATTATTTTTTGCAATACCTCGTTTTCCTTAAAAAGGACGCCTACCTTATTGACGTTAATCGCCCAATCTCTTATTCTTCGGTTTGGTATTTGGGAGTTGCTAGGGCGTATCGCTCGGCCAGAAATGCCCTTTTTTGTCAGATACAGTTCTCCCTCAGTCAATTCAACGGCGGTTTCCGTTCCTAAAAAAGTACCAAAATTAGTCGCTTCCACTTTGAAGGATGGAAAAACAAAGCCTTGCCACGCTGGAGTATTTTCCCACGCTAAGGCCTCCATAAATTTTAAATTAGCAGGGTTTTGGGTGATGGAATGGTCGAATACTCCGCTTCCCAACTCGAAGGTATAGTCTGGATTATCGGCGATTTGAAAGCTGGGCACATCTGCTACTTCCGCCAAATAATCGTAAAAATCGACGCTTCCCGTAGAAAAACGGATATAGACTTCCTGTTTGTCGGTACTGGATGGTCGCAGTAATTGGTCGCTGAATTGGTAAGTTCCTTGTAAGTCATATTTCACAAACCCTTTACAATCAAAATCTAAACTAGTACGCATTTCGGCGCCCTCTTTTCCTAAGTAAGTTAGGGTGTGATTGCCCGAAGACTCGATGAGTACATTTTGCTCTAGAGGCAATAAACTAGCTTTTGCTACGCCGTAAGGAGTAAAGGGGATGTTTTCTTTGGTAAAAAGAATGGGGTCTCCATTTTTATCCCTTTCCGTTGCGAAGGCCGTAAGTTGCGCTGCTCTTTCGGAAAAGGTGAGGTTGGTCAAAACAATATTGGGAAGCCGATTATCCGTTTCAATTTTATCCATCAATAGGGGCAAATCAATGGGGTCGGAGTCATCTATTTTCCGTGCAGATATATACCGCTGCTTCGTTTCGTCTTGGGATAATCGGTTGGACAAATCGGCCATTCCATTTTTGGCTATTTCCACGGTGGAAATGGCCTCTACGCTTTTGACTCCAAAAGCCCGTCCCTGCTCGTTGATTTGCAAGCCGTCAAAATCTACTAAGACTTGGCTATTTAAAAAAGGGATGCTCACTTTCCCTTCTCCGTTGTAACCCCCACTGCCCCCGCCCGATAAATTGGTCACTTCCATGTCAAAATAGCCTAAATCTACTATTTGTCCCGTTTGCATATCGGCGCTACCAAAAGCTCCCGCTGCGACGCGCCCGTAATCGGTATCGAAAGGTTCACAGCTTCTACTGACCTCCTTGCGAGGAGTTCCGCCGTAAGTAAATGTGCAAATCTTGCTATACCCTTGGTTGATAAACAAATCGCTCCCACCAATATCCTTTGCCTGGACGCGCCAAGCGTAGGTACGCCCCGGTTCGAGGTAGGGTTCTGCTTCCGAATAAATAAAAGTAGTACCCATTACAGTGGTCTCCAATATTTTAAGACCATTGCTGAATCCATCGTTGGGGTCGGCAATGGCGGGGTTCAATTCAATTATTTCCAAGCCGTATTCCACCGCCAAAGGAGCGTTGCCCGACCCTAAATGTAGCGGCATCCAATTGAAAAATAGGTTACTGGGTTCAGTTAGAAACAACTCGTCGCCACAATTGGGTTGTTGCAAAAGTGGCGGTTCGTTCAAACGAAAATTGCCAAAGACACAAGCTTTATTGGAAATGGGTACGCCTCGCTCGGTGTGGATGACTTCTAAACAAATTTGGTTAAAGCCTTCGGGAATTAAATTATTGAGAGGCGTTCCGCCATTCCCCACTAAATTGGCCTGCGTCAAATAGGGGGCTAAAGTTGCCCCGTCCAATACTTCGGGTTGGAATTGAAAAAGTTGTCTAGGTAAGGGCAAAAAAGAAGGGTCGGTCTGCAAGATTTCTTGCCCGTTATTGACTACGGTCAATCGAAATCGTACGGGCACCGAGGCTTCTACGGGGTCGTTTAATTGGACATTAAAAAACAAATCCGCCGAACGACTATTGGCATAATCACTCAAGTTGATAGAGTGGGGGGGAATAAGCACCCCGTTAACAGTTACAGGATAAACTTGTTGGGCACGGAGTACCCCAGTCCATGCGTTCAGTAGGTATATAAGTACAAAGCATTTTAAGCAGGGTACCCAAACATTGGGTAAAGGCTCGTTAATAGTGGGCGATGTTTTCAGAGTTTCGCCCACCCTCAACCACCTTAATATCCAATTATACCTCAATAGGATAGGGTTTGAACGTTGCATGAAATTAGTGTTATACGGTTCTATTCGGTTTCCTTTTTCTTCTGCACCGAAAATCTAAAATTATACCCTAGTGTTACCATTAATTCCTCGAAGGACTGTCCCGTTCCATTTTCCACGTTCTTGCCTTGTCCCATTAAACTGATGCCCAAGTTTAAATCGTGACTGTCGGAGGCTTGCCAACTAGTGTTTAAACGACTTTGAAAAGTGTTACTCGTGAATAGACGGTCGGAAACGGTGCGGTAGTAGTTAACAGTTAAACCAGTTCTTAATTTACTTTCCAAAAAGGACTTTGAGACGCCTCCACCCACTCCCCAACGGTTCATGTCCATCATGGCCAACCTATTTCGATTGTAGTTTATCCGACTATTGACATTCCACCCCGATTCCCCAAAAACGACGGTGTAACCCAGGTTGCCCACCAACATTTTGGCCGCATTGGTACGTTGGGGGTCGATAATATCGTCGGTAACTTGTTGAATATTGAAGGTAGCGTTTAGATTTTGTTGTCGGCCTCCTTTGCTTTCCCAGCGGTAATTGCTGGTGAGGCCAATATTATTGGTGACGACCACTACATTGAGCGAATCCAAATTGGCGTTGAGTAAATAGGCTACGTCGTTGGTAAAGTTAGAATAATTGAAGCCCAGATTGAGTTTTTCTAAATTATAGGCCAAGTTCAAAGCACCAATCAAGCGTTTGACCGTAGCGGTCTTGTCTTCCTCCAAATTATTTTGCTGGATGCCCCCACTTGCGTTGACGTTTAATTTGCCTTCCAACATCGACCAACTGGCATTCACCGTATAATTTTCCAAATCGTCGTTGAAAAAATAAGCCCCAAAAGTGCGATAACCTGGGTCGATTCTTTTGTATTGTAACCCGACATTAAAAAC
>JBCCQK010000121.1:0-17496 GCA_039024375.1 Bacteroidota bacterium | reverse complement strand
CTCGAAGTGCTGGAACCACTAAACCTATTTAGAGTAAGACCGATTATCACAAAAAATAAAAAACTCTATGCTCCGTTTTTTACACTCCACTTTTCTTTTCCTACTTCTTTTTTGTTCTGCTTGCACCGATACTTCTTCTGAAAAAGAAGCAAACACTACGAAAATACCGCCAGTCATTGCTCCTTTCGAAAATATTGATACGCTCGCTACCAACGATTGGTGGAATCGCGCCACTAATCCCATCATTGATATGAACGTTGCTAGAGATAGCGTTATCGCTTTTGGTATTTATACCGTCAGTAACCAAACCCTTAAAATGTCTGCTCAACTGTTCCCGTTATACCCCGAAGAAACGAGAACGGTTCGGCTGGAAGTAAAAGAGGGAGACAGTTGGAAAGAAATTCAGCGGCAAGAAGTGAACGATTTGGGTTGGTCTGCTCTGTTTCGAGTGGATAATTGGGACGATAGTAGAGATGTAATTTATAGGCTGGCGCACGGTAAAGGAGCCTATTTTGAAGGGGTAATCCGTAAAAATCCCGTTGATAAAAAGGAGTTGGTTTTGGCTGCTTTTTCTTGCAATAGCAACAAAGACCGAGGGGACCGAGCGAATTACATTCGAAACGTCAATCACCACGACCCCGATTTATTGTTTTTTGCGGGTGACCAATCCTATGACCATAAAGAACACACCGCCGCTTGGTTAAAATTTGGGGTACAGTTTCGAGATATTTTTCGTCAACGTCCTTGTATCACTATTCCCGATGACCACGACATTGGCCAAGGAAATATTTGGGGGGAATACGGTAAAAAAGCTAGTTCGATGGCGGGGGCCGACGGTGGCTACTTCTTTCATCCCGAATACGTCAAAATGGTCGAACGCTGTCAAACGGCCCATTTGCCCGACCCTTACGACCCAACGCCCGTTCAGCAGGGTATCGGTGTTTATTACACTAATTTAGAAATTGGCCATGTTGATTTTGCCATCATCGAAGACCGCAAATTTAAGTCGGGGCCGAAAGGGAAAATTCCGCAGCAAGGCCCTCGTCCCGACCATATTCGGAATCCCAATTACGACCCCAAATCGGTGGACGTTGCGGGGTTGGAACTATTAGGAAAGCGCCAACTAGATTTCTTGGAGGGTTGGGGTGCCACTAAAAATGGAAAAATGAAAGCAGTTTTATCTCAAACGGGATTTTGTGGCGGGGCACATCTGCACGGACAAAAAGATAATCGACTACACGCCGACATGGACTCTAACGGTTGGCCGCAAACGGGCCGCAATAAAGCCTTAACCGCCATCAAAAAAGCTAATGCGGTTCATATCGGTGGCGACCAACACCTGGCTACGGTGATTCATCACGGTATTAATGAGTTCGAAGATGGGCCACACGCTTTTATCGTTCCCGCTTTGGTTAATAATTATTATAGTCGTTGGTGGTGGCCCGAAGATGAAAAAGCGGGTAAAAATGCCAATGCTGCCTTGCCTTGGACTGGACAATATTTGGATGGATTTGCCAATAAAATTACCATGAAGGCCTACGTCAATCCCGAAAGCCCGTCGAGCGGTAGCGGCTACGGATTGATTCGTTTTAACCAGCAAAAAGAGGAGGTAACTTTTGAGTGTTGGCCGAGGGAGGTGGATGTTTCGACAAGCAATGCGCAGCAGTTTGTTGGATTTCCGATAACCATTTCGATGCGCTAAGAACTAACTCACAACGACTCCCAAAAAGACGTTGGACTTTGTTCAAAAAGTTGCCGCTCTAATTCTTTTACGATGCTCGAATATCCAGTTGTTGCAGCCACATTTTCTGTTTCGTTTTCATCTTTTTGATGGTCGTATAAAACCGTCTGAATTGTTTCGTCCACTTTGAATTTAGTCAAGCGATAATCAGCGGTCCTAATGGTGACACCATTATGCCAAAATCCTATGGCAGGTTTATTCAAATTGGCTTCTGGATTTTCCAAAAGTGGTGTTAAACTCTTCCCCATTAAATCATTTTCTGAATGCGTACGGCTCAGCTCTAAAAGCGTCGGATAAATATCTATGCTTTCTACTATTGCATCAGTTGGCTGACCAGCTTGTAACATTTGGGGTGTTTTAATAATAAACGCACTGCGCAGTGATTGTTCGAAAAGTGTATGTTTCCCCCAAACGGTATGGTCACCCAAATGCCAGCCGTGGTCTCCCCACAATACGATGACTGTATTCTTGTCTAATCCAGTTTGCCGCAAAGTTTGCATCAATTTTCCTACCTGAGCATCGGTGTAGCTTACCGCTGCAAAGTAGCTGCGTCGCAAATGCAAGGCATATTCGTCACTAAGTCGAATTCCTCTGCCGCCTTTCTCAGGTTGTATTTGGTAATTCCCAAAAAGCTCTCCGCTTTTTTGAATCGCTTCCGCAGGAATATCTAGGGGCATTTCTGGAATAGGAGATAGCGGTAAGTTGACGTTCTCATACAGTTCCCAATACTTTTTTGGTGCTACAAAAGGTAAATGTGGTTTTAGGAAACCTACCGCCAAGAAAAAGGGTTGCTCCAATTTTTGTAGTCGCTCTAATTCTGAGATGGCTTTTTGTGCAATTAGACCATCTGGTAAGTCTCCATCGTTTTCGGCGACGAATTCCGTTGGTGGCACTTGTTTCTTTTTATCGTTTCGATTGCTACCGTCGGCATATCCAAAAAAAGCATTCCAAGCTGTACCCCATTTACCAATAGGCCCCCATTCGTAATTCCAACTATCGGGCATTTCGGGTGTACCGTCTCCTTGTCCATTGTAAGCGTATAATTTTCCATCAACGTAGTGACTAATTTTCCCGAGTGCGGAGGTGTAATACCCATTTTGCTTGAGCAGTTTCGGAAGTGGTACTCTTCCTGCCTGTTCGATTTGCGCCAAATCATCCCGAAAAACTTGATTGCTAAGGTGCTTTTTGTATTGGGGATATTGTCCCAATAACAACGAAAATCGGGAAGCGCCACAGGTGGGAACTTGGACGTAGTGATTTTTGAATAAGCGACCTTCGTTGGCAAGTTGGTCTAAATTAGGCGTGTGCATAAACTGTTCGCCGTAGCAACCCAATTGGGGCCTTAAATCGTCGATGGCAATGAACAGAAAGTTGGGTGGAGTGGACGTTATCTGCTGAGACTGTTTACTGGAACATTGCCAACATCCAGCTAATAAAAGGATACTAACGCTGAGGAGTAAAAATTGCTTGATTCGTCTTTTCATTAGTTTGGAGAAAGGTAGAAACTTGTTAAATCTTGCCAAATCTGTGGTGAGTTAAGTCTAATTAAGTTCTTTTGAAAAAACTTCGTACAAGCTTAATTGATTTAATGAAACTATGAAACTATCGATTTTCCTTATCCCCTCATTCTCTTATTCCCTCATTCCCTTATCCTCTTACTTCCCTTTCCTCCGCACATAAATCAACTTAAACCGACCCCGTTGATTTTCCCGACGCTCAATTTCAAACTTCCCCGTTGAATCAATGAGTGGAGTTAATTTATCAAAACCGTAAATTCGCGAATCAAAATTGGGCTGTTTTTTCTGAATAAGATTGCCCACTTCGCCCAGAAAAGCCCAACCGTCCTCGTCCGCAACGTCAGAGATACTATTAGAAATCAATCGAACGACTTTTGGCGTAATCTTCTCGTACTTAGGTTTACGTCGTTTGGTCGTTTTTCTTTTAGTAGTGCTACTAGATGGTGTATTGCTAGTGACTTCTTCCTCTTCTTCGTCTTCCTCGGCTGCTGCTTGATTTTTCAAAATTTCGAGGTAAATGAATTTATCGCAAGCCACAATAAAAGGGTTCGGCGTCTTTTTCTCCCCGATGCCGATGACCGTCATCGCTGCTTCTCGTAGGCGAGTCGCCAAGCGAGTAAAATCACTATCACTAGAAACAATACAAAAACCCGTTACTTTACCCGAATACAAAATGTCCATCGCGTCGATAATCATCGCCGAGTCGGTCGCATTTTTACCAATTGTATAGCTGTACTGTTGCACAGGATTGATAGCGTTTTCTAACAGAATTTTCTTCCATTTATTGAGGTGCGGCTTCGTCCAATCGCCGTAAATGCGCTTGATGGTCGGGCTGCCATATTTGGCAATTTCTTCCATCATTTCTTTGACGTAAGCGGAAGGGATGTTGTCGCCGTCGATAAGTACGGCTAGTTTCGAATCTTGGGTTTGCATAGTTGTAGGTGGATAGGTTTAGAGGTAGAAAGGTTGAGGGGCGGAAAGGTTGAAAGGTGTTTGGGGTTCATAGGGTTAATGAGGTGAATAAGGTTAATGAGGTTTATGGAGCTAATTAGGTGTATCGGGTTAGACTCGGTTAACCTCATGAGCCTCATAAACCCTATACACCTTATTAGCCTTTTTACCTTTACACCTCTCAGCCTATTTACCTACTTTTTTCTCTTCTTCGCCGCCTCCTTCTGTGCTTGAATCCGCTGCTGCTCTTTCATCGCTTCGGCTAAACGCTCACCGAAACCGCCTTTCTTTTTCGGTTTGGCTTTGTTAGCTTGTAATTCCTTTTCGATTTTATCCTTATCAATCAGTACGCTTTTGGTGAAAATCATTTGAGAGACGTTCATCATATTGGAAGTGAACATATAAGTAGTCAATCCCGCCGCGTAGTTGTTGAAGAAAAATAAAAACATAATCGGCATGAAATACTGCATATACATCATCATTTGTTGCTGTTGACCGCCACCCATAGCCGACATATCCATCTGCTTGGAGTTGTACACCGTGTAAAGAATCATCGATACGGCGTAGAGTAGCGTGAACAGACTGACATGGGCGCCGTAGAAGGGAATTTCGAAAGGCAACCACGCAAATACGTCGAAAGAAGATAAATCGTGTGCCCACAAAAACGGCGCTTGGCGGAACTCAATCGAAGCGGGAAAAAAGCGGAACAAGGCAAACCAAATCGGCATCTGTGCGGCAATCGGCAAACACCCACCCAGCGGATTTACGCCGTAATCTCGGTACATCTTCATCGTTTCCATTTGCATCGCCTGTTGGTCATCTCCATATTTGTCTTTCAATTTGGCCATTCTGGGCTTCAAAACGGCCATTTTTTGCTGAGAATACACCATTTTGTAGGTCAACGGAAATAGAACCAATTTCACCAAAAGCGTCATGATAATGATAGCAATTCCTTTGTTGCCGATAAAGGAATTCAAAAACGCAAAAGATGGTCGAATTATCCAGCGATTGATGGTGCCAAAAATACTAGAACCAAAGGGAATGATGTCTTCCAACGCATTGCCTTGGGCTTTCAAGCGGTCATACTCGTTAGGTCCAACGTAAAAGTTCATTGCAAAAGCACCCGATTCCATTGGAATTTGCAGCGTGGTTGTTAACTTTTTTAGGTCTGCACCGTTTTCGTCTAGCATTTCGGTGGCTAACTTGGCATTTTTAAAGCTGCCTTCCTTTGCCATTAATGAACTATTGAAAAACTGATTGGAGTGAGATACCCATTTTACCCGTTCGTCGGGCGCCTCTTCTCCATCGGTCGTACACGCACAATAATCCATTTCTTCTTCGATAGTATAGAAATAGGCACTAGAATAGTTTTTCTCGTATTTGACGTTTTCTTCAATTTTGTCCAAATAATTCACCCAATTCAGTTGCACATTACTTGCATCCATTTGGTTGTCCAAACCAACTAATTTGATGGTGTAGTCGATGGCGTAAGTGCCTTCGTTGATGCGGTATTTTTGCTCAAAGTAGCGCCCGCCGCCCGCACTGGCTCGATAGACAATTTCTTTGCCATTTTGTGCTTCGGTGAAGTACATAGTGCTCGACTTCACACCACCGCCTTGGACGCCCGCAATAGGTAGGAAATACTCAAATTTATTTTTATTGTCCTCCAATAATTTAAGCACGCTCGTTTGCAACACTTTCTGAGTATCCAATTTAGACTTATTATATTCTTTCAGCGTTACTTCCTTAATTCGACCCCCTTTATTGGTAAAAACGACGGTCATCAAGTCGTTTTCAATCGTCATTGTTTTTTCTTCTCCGAGCGCTGCGGGTGCAAAAACACCGTGCGTACCTACTGCTTGGGCAATTCGGACTGAATCGGGTAAGACCATTTTCACGGCGGTTTCCGCTACGGGCGTCGTAGAGGGGTCGGTAGCAATAGCCGCTTGAATAGAGTCCCGAATGCGCTTTTGTTCGGCAATTTCGGCTTCGGTGGGCGCATTAATTTTGGCCCAATAAAATAAAATGCCGAAAATCAGCGTAATACCAATTATTTGATTTAGGTTTGTCTTATCCACTTAACTGAGTTCTTTTTTATTAAAAATACACGGGGCTACACAAACTGAAATGGACAGTTTTCTTTTCCATTTGACACGTATTTTAAGGATTAGCCTTCCCGTTTTACAATTAGCGCAAAGGTACTATTTTGTTTTTTTTATAAGCGAATACTTTGGACTTTTATCGAAAATAGATAGACGAAGCGAACTTCTCAGCAAGTAAAACGCACTATTTTACAAAACTTTTAAAATCCTATTTTGAAAAGACCCACTATTTTTTTCCTTCCTGGTTTAATTACCTTTCTACTAACTCTACCTTTGACTAGCTGCGATGATGGCCAAACCAACGAGCGGAAACCTTTTGGTAATTGCCGCTACGGTGCGCCTAAAGCTATTTTTAATGCGACGATTCCTAAAATTGAGCAGCATACCTTCGAATTGCACACCCAATCGGCCATAGAATTAGTGTCTTTCGACGGCGGTATCGACCTGGAATTAATCCAATCGGGCTGCGAAAAACCCAAGCAAGAATTTCAATTTACGCTATCCACCAATACCAAGTCCTTTAAAGACGGTGATTGGCTGGCTAGTGCCGTCGATATGTTCGGCTTCATGGGCAACTTAGCGCCAGAATTGCAACCCTTTCTACTATGGCAAGGTGCTTTAAAAGACCGTTTCGAACAATTGAAAATTGGTCAACCACAGGCACTAGAAGCGGGCTATTTTGTGAAGATTGATAAAATTGCGGGAGAAGATTCGGGGACGTTGTTAGTGACGTTGTATCAAGAGTAGTGAAATTTATCTAGAAGAGAGACCATTCTATTGAGAGAGAAGAGACTTGCAGTGCTATCTCAGATGACAAAATCTCGGATTCATTGACTTTTATTAGTGCAATACGTCTCTATTCTCTACTCCCTGCTCTCGATTCTAAAAAAGAACTAAAAAAGCCCTTTCGGGCGTACCCGAAAGAGCTAAAAAAACCCCAAAAAACCAAATCTTTATGAGAAGTTGATTCCTTTCAAATTAAATTACACTTTTGAGACGGAGGTTCTTTTAGCAAGTCACAAATTTTAATTTTTTATTCGTAAAAAATACGCTTATTTTCTTGAAGTAAATTCATTCTTTGGGTAAAATATTGATAGTGAAATGATTACGATTTTTAATTTTCTTAATTGATTTATCGTAATTCTAATTACAACAAATTGTCTCATTCTAATCGTCGGTGTAATAGGAACACGGATTGAACGGATAAAACGGATTGGAAGAGATTTTTTAGCCATTATAGTTCGCTAACTTTCGAAGTAAAATTAATGTAGGAATCCGTTTTAATCCCTCTAATCCGTTCAATCCGTGTTCCCATTGATTCACTAGAGTTACTTATTGGTTACTACTAATTTTTTTACTGCTTGTCCCCGCTTTTCGTTTTCAACTTTCAACAAATAAATCCCATCCGCCAAATAGGGCAATGGAAATTGCTGCGTTCCTCGGATTGTTCTATTTTGAAGTAAGGATTGAACCAATTGACCGTTGGTGCTATAAATGGCAACATCGAGGGACATCAATTCGGAAGTGGTCAATTGAAAACTACCTCGCTGACTAATCGGATTCGGAAAAATAGTCACTTCCAATCCAGTAATGGGCATAGGGCGCAAACTAGAAACAATTGGCGCTGAAAAGTCACCGTCCCGCCGATTATTCCCCTTGTACGTATTCCACAGGATTTTCTCTTTTCCATAAGAAACGTTCAAATCGTAGGCATTGATGAAAATAGAATCGGGCTTGGCGCCAAAATTGGTCGTATAACTTAACGCAATCAAATCCATGTTTCCATCATTATTAACGTCGCCAATCGTCGCCCCGTTCATCAGTGTCCAACCTCGTGGCCGCAACGGAAAACCGTCCACCAACCCCGAACCGTCAATGTGAAAAGCGGAGATAAAACCAAAACCTGCTTCGTCCAACAAATTGCTACCTACAATTACCTCCATACCCGCTTGGTCGTCAATGTCCGCTACGGTAATGATGCCTTCCGCACCGCTATTATTCTCCAAAGGAAAGCCCGAACGCAAATCACCCGCCTCGTTCCAAGCGTACAACATATCCAAACTTTCGCTGCGTTTCGGCCGACTCATCAAGATTTGTGGAGTGCCTTCTAGATTAATGAGCGTTGGGGTACTAAACGTCCATTCGCCTTCGGGAACGAAAAAAGGCCACGCTTTGTAAGGCGTCCCGTCGTGATGAAGGATATAATATTCGGGTTGATTGCCGTGAGTAGCGCCGATTATTTCCAAGTCTAAATCGCCATCTAAATCCGTTAAAATGGGCGACTGAAAGCTAAATTTGGTATCGGGATTATCGACAGGCCAACCCGTTTCAAATTCTCCGTTGAGGTCAAAGGCGTATAAGACGGTGGTGGAGGAAACGACAATTTCTTTGGCTCCATCGTTATCAATGTCGGCAATACTCGGCGTAATGGCAGGCGTACCGGGCAAGCGAACGGGCCAATCATCACTCCATTTGGACCCATCGTGGTTAAGAATGTGAATGTTGCCACCAGGCGAATTTCTTTCCAAAAAAATAATTTCCAACTGACCATCGTCGTCCAAATCCGACAGCGTTGGGGAGGTCAATAACCAATTATTGTTGTAACTTTTGGGAAAACCCATCAAGTCATTCCCCTCGTGGTCAACAACGTACAGTTGTCCTCTTTTGGCATTGCCACCCGTCACTTGCACGATTTCTAAATCTCCATCTCCGTCTAAATCGGCCACCGAAGGCGGATAAATCCCCGTTCCCGTCATTCTGACTCGCCAAAGTTGGAGGGTGTCTTGATAAGCAAATAGCAAGTTATTCGCCGCAAAAATCAATTCCTCGATACCGTCTTGGTTCAGGTCGGCCAGCGTAATATTGCGAAAGTTCTTGGTATTACCGTCGGCTCTGAATCCAAGTGGAAAACCTGCTAACTGCTGATAAACGGTATCTTGACTACGAGCGGTGGTGAACGTTTCGGTTGTACGAGAGATGGATAGTTGGTAGGCTTCGCTGACCGTTCCTTGGAAAAGTTGGGCTGGTAGCAAAAAGGGAAATAGGCAGCTACAAAGAAGAGAGAGGAATTTCATGCTTGTAAAATTAGGTGAAGGATTTCACCCAAAAATCTTAAAAACTGAGGAATTTGTCGTAGTTAGGAGTCGAAAATATGCTGCTTTGTTTAGAATTGTCTATACCAGAACCGTTTTCTTTGGCTTTGGCTTTTTGCTTTCTTTTGACATTCTTAAAGAAATTTTTTTAAAAATGACAAAAACCGGCCCAAACATTTATAATGCAAAATGGGTAGATGGTAAATAGACCTGTTTGAAAAGACCTATTTACCATTTACCCATTTACAATTGACCATTTAAGAAGAAGCTACTTCTCGACCACCATCCAACACATCCTGCCACTTCTGTAACTGTTCCCACTTACCTTCGGCGGCTAACTGTGCTTGGTCACCCCACGTACTGGGGTCGTGTGTAGCAAATTGCTTACCCGCTTCCGTCAAAATTTCTTTGACTCTTGCTTTGTCCGTTCCCGCTAATTGGGTGTAGTTAGAAATGCCCGCTTTATTCAAAATTTCGGCGATTTTAGGCCCAATCCCTTCGATTTTAGTCAAATCTTGGGGTTCTTTATTCTTTTCGGCCTCCATTTTTCGCAATTCCTTTTTCAAAATCTTACCCGTGGCGCTCATCGGTAAAGCGTCGATAATCTCGACTTGTCGAGGATATTTGTAAGCGGCTAAGTTGCCTTTGGTGTAAGCAATCAATTCGTTAGGGGTTGCACTTGCACCTTCGGTCAACACCACATAAGCCTTGATTTCTTCGCCCATTTTCGGGTCAGGAACACCCGTAACGGCCACTAGCGAAACTGCTTCGTGCTTTATCATTACTTCTTCAACTTCTCTTGGATAAACGTTCAGACCTCCTCGGATAATCATATCCTTGGTTCGGTCAACGATGTAGTAGCGGCCCTTTTCGTCTTTGACGGCTACATCACCCGAGTGTAACCAACCGTCGGTAATCGTCTTGGCGTTAGCATCGGGACGTTTGTAGTATCCTTTCATGACGTTATGTCCTCGGTACCACAATTCCCCTTTTTCGCCCGTTGGCACCTCGTTCCCATCATCATCTACCAACTTAACTTCTACGCCCCAAACGGGTCGGCCAATACTGCCAGGAACTCGCTCTTCTCCCAAGTGGTTGAAGGTTACAACGGGTGACCCTTCGGACATTCCGTAGCCTTCCAAAATCTGCACGTTGAAGCGCTTTTCAAAATCGTGTAGTACTTGTACGGGCAACGACGCACCACCCGCCATACAGACTTTCAGGTTACTAGAAATTTTGTCGTAATCGAACTTATCTTCTTTGTAATTCACTAATCCCCAGTACATAGTGGGTACACCAGCGAAGATAGTGACGTTGTGCTTTTGCATCAAACCGAACACTGCTTCCGCATCGAACCTCGGTAATAATACCGAAGAAGCCCCCCGATAAATACTAGCGTTCATACAGCAAGTCATCGCAAAAATGTGGAAAAGTGGTAGTACAATTAACGTCGTATCGTCTTTACTGATTTTGCCCAAATCAGCCGATAAGACACAGTTCATCATTAAATTGGAGTGCGACAGTTCGGCCCCTTTAGGTCGGCCCGTGGTTCCTGATGTGTAAATGATGACGGCCGTATCGTTCGGGTCGGTCTGCGCCGTTTCGAAAGCGGGCGACTGCCCTGCCATTAAGAAACCTAAAGTAGCCGTTCCTTCGATGACGGAGGGCATCTCGGGCTTTGGCATAATCATGAAAAAGTGTTCACAATCGGGCGCTTCTTGGAAACCTGCGTAGCCCATTTGCCCCATTGGTAACTCGTCCGTTCCGACAAAACAAAAATAGGCTTTGGCGTCGCTATCTTTCAAGTGATAGGCAATTTCGTCTTTTTTTAATAATACACTCAATGGCACAACGGTAGCACCCGTTTTCAATATACCGAAATAGATAATCGGAAAGTACGGTAAGTTAAAAGAACTCAAAGCTACTTTATCGCCTGGTTGAATGCCCTTGGCTTTCAAGCCATTGGCCACTTGGTTGGCCGCCCCGTTGATTTGGGCGTAATTCAAAGTGGTGTCCATGAAGGTAAATGCCGCTTTGGTAGGACTTTGGCGAGCGCTATTCTCTAGGATAACGGAAAGATTCAACATATTTTTTCGCTGATTTTAATTATTTATACGGTTAGAATTAAAAAAATCCAAATATAATACTTTCTGGGGAGTATTAGGAATGAGGATTTAGGAAAAGTTTTTTACAAAAATTACTGCGACCGAATTGAGATAATTTGTAAGACAGGATTTCAAAATTAACATGATTTACATTTCTCCTACTAAATCCTGTCAATTCTGAAATCCTGTCAAAAAAACTAAAGTTAATCGTGTCCCAATACTTAATTTTGAAACCCTATCAAAAAAGATGCATCGTTAATTCTGTCTGGTTCAGCAACTTAAAAAATCACACCACTTTCATATTAACAGGGTCCCACCGATACGCCTGCCCATTTCGACTACTTTCATTGGCCAGCAGGGTTGGGGCGCAGGCTCGAAATCCGTAAGCGGCGTCTTCGTAAATTTTGCCACCATTGCGTATCACGTCCGCAAAGTGGCTATAATGCGCAATTCGTTCGTTGAAACCGTCGGGCGCCTTAAATTCAAGATTTTTACCAAAATCGAATTGGTCGAAACCGCCTCCTTGCTTTTCGTATTGCTCGTGTTCTTGGACAAAGGCTTCCTGTTGTGCTTTGGAAAAAGTACGTACGGAGTTGTAGCCTTCAACCAGTTGCTTAGTGCTAGGCGTGTATCTGCGGGCCCCTTTTAGGGTTAGTTTTCCCCAAGTCACTTCAATGACCCCGTCGCTACCAACAAATCGGTAAGTATAACCACCGCCACTACCGTCGGCGAAGTTAGCTTTCAAAATTAAAGTAAACGCATCGTGATTCGCCGTTTCGGGGTATTCCAACAAAGCATTGATAACATCGGGTGCTTCTCGACCGTCGTTCCAGTAGCGAACCCCGCCGCTGGCCATTACTTGGGTTGGGCCTAGTGAATCCAAAACATAATGAAGCCCCGTCATTCGGTGGACGAACATATCGCCCGATACGCCCGTGCCGTAGTCCCAATATTTTCGCCAACGGAAAAATCGGTCGGCATCGAAAGGAATCTTTGGCGCATTGCCCAAAAATAAGTCCCAATCAATGGTATCGGTCGAAGCATCGGTCGGAATACTGTATTGCCACGCACCGCTACCATTGTTTCGACTAATTTGCGATTCCACAATGGTCAATTGACCAATGGCCCCGTCCCTTAGTAATCTTTTTGCTTCCTGTAAAATCGGGTCGCGGAACTGTTTACTACCCACTTGTAGCACTTTTCCCGTTTCCTTTTGTGCTTGCAGTACTCGCAGTCCATCTTCTACCCGCTGCACCATTGGTTTTTCCACGTGGACGTGCTTGCCCGCTTTCATGGCATCAATCGCCATTTGTGCGTGCCAATGGTCGGGGGTATTAATGATAACGGCGTCAATGTCAGACCGTTGGAGGAGTTCCCGATAGTCCCTAGTGGTTTCTACCTGATTGCCATACACCTCTTTCACTCTCGTCAATCGACTATCGTAAACGTCAGCAGCCGCCACAAATTCGACGCCTGGCACTTGTATCATATTGTCCATGTTGATGAATCCTATGATACCCATACCTATGGCAGCAATGCGAATTTTATCGTTCGGTCCGTACTTTTTTGAAAAAGTCATCGGATTGCCTAACGCATTGGGTAGAGTAGTGCTTCCCAACATGGAAGTCGCCGTTAGCGTCTGCAAAAAATTTCTTCTTTTCATAATATTAATTCAATTACCAATTACCAATTATCAATTATCAATTACCAATTACCAATTATCAATTACCAATTACCAATTACCAATTACCAATTACCAATTATCAATTACCAATTACCAATTAGCAATTACCAATTACCAATTACCCAACTTAAAAAGGAATTTGAATTAAAAATTCAGTTCCTTCTCCTGGGGAAGAAATACACTGTAAATTGCCTCCATGATTTTCGGTAATAATTTGATAGCTAATTGAAAGCCCTAAGCCAGTACCTTTACCTTCTGGCTTGGTAGTAAAAAAAGGTTGAAAAATCTCGCTTCTTACTGATTCTGGCATTCCTTTACCATTGTCGGCAATTTTAACGGTAATTTGATATTTATCTATAGTAGTTGCAATACTAATTTTAGGATTTATACTAGCAAAATCTTTGCCGTTTAAGTCATGACAATCCACAATAGACTCTTCCAAAATATCGATCGCATTAGCTAACAAATTCATGAACACCTGATTAAGTTGCCCAGGGAAACATTGTACTTTAGGTAAAATACTATAGTCTTTAACTACTTGAATAGCAGGGCGTTTAGAATATGCTTTGAGACGATGTTGTAAAATCATTAATGTTGCTTCTATCCCTTCATGAATATCAACAAATTTTTTGCTTTCTCCATCGCTACGAGAAAAATTTCGTAAAGATTGCATGATTCCTTTGATAGTATCGGTACCCAATTTCATCGAAGACATTAACTTGGGTAAATCTTTTTCAATATGTTCTAAATCCATAGCTTCTATTTGCTCTTCAACTTCGCTACCGGGATTCGAGCAATTTTTTTGAAAAAGCCGTACTAATATAAGTAAATCTTCGATGTATTGATTAGCGTAATGTAAATTAGTAGATATAAAACCGATAGGATTGTTAACTTCATGAGCAACACCAGCAACTAATTGTCCTAAAGAAGATATTTTTTCTGTTTGAACTAATTGTAGCTGGGTTTGTTTTAATTCATCTAAAGTTTGTGAGAGTTCAGAAGTTCGCTCTTGAACTCGTATTTCTAATTCTTGTTTTTGCCTATCTAATTCTATATTTAATTTACGTAATTTTAGATGTAGACTAATTCTAGCTAAAACTTCTTCTTGTTCAAATGGTTTAGTAATGTAATCTACTGCTCCTAAACTTAAGCCTTTAACTTTTTCTTCTGCTTCTGTAAGTGCGGTAATAAAGATAATCGGAATATTTTTTGTAGATGGATTTGCTTGCAGTCTACGGCAAGTTTCAAATCCATCTATTTTCGGCATCATTACATCTAATAATATCAAATCGGGAGGATTGCTCTCGACTTGTTCGATTCCGCTCGCACCATCCATTTCAACTAATACTTCATAGCCAGCACTTCCTAAGACATCATGAAGAATCTCTAGATTAGTTGGGCTGTCATCAATGACTAAAATTGTTTCTATTTTTTTATTTGACTCAAATTCTTGTTCGTAAGATAAGTTCATATTAATTTCTTTAGTTCTAAATTTAATTGATAAGATTAGTACTTTATATTTTCTTGGAGAAATTGACGAATTTTATTGATATTAAAAGATTTTGCAAATAAATCGAGTTCGGAAACAAACAGTTGATATTGGTTATCTATTTTTGCAATTCTATCTAACTCTTTTTGGATACCTTTTATTTTACCTTGCTTAGCAAAATCTAATAGCATAGTTAATTCTGAAATCGGAGGAATAATTATTTTATTTTTCGGAGTTGCTCTTGATGCCACTGGTTTAATATTTCCTTCCACGCTATAACGCCATGTAATATTTAGTTGTTTTGCTAATACACGATATAGCTCTTTTGATTTAACTGGCTTATTTAAAAAGTAATTTGCTCCTGCTTGGATAGCTTTACGATTGTTATTGTCAGATGTCATTACAGAGCAAAAGACAAACAAAGTATTTTTCAGTTCATCTAATTTACGAATTTCGTGAAGCATTTTCCATCCATTCATAATTGGCATTTTAATATCAGCAATAATAATATCTGGTTTATATTTCATTGCTTTTTCTAAACCATCTTGACCGTTTTCAGCTTCGATTAAATCAAACCCAATACTCGATAATAAATTAATCAGCAAAGAACGATTTTCCCATCTGTCATCTACAATTAAAATTTGCTTTTTATCCCCTATATAACCAACAATTCTACCAGTACGAGTAATGCTGCTTGTTTCTGTCCAATCATCAGCAATTGGGCATTCTATTTCAAATTGAAATACACTTCCCATGTCTAATTCACTTTTGACTAGAATTGTACTATTCATCATTTCTATTATTTTTTGACTCAAAGCCAATCCAAGCCCCGTACCTTCCGATTTATTTTTAGTTGTACCTAATTGCTCAAAAGGTAAAAAGATTTTATCTATTACTTCGGGTTTCATTCCTACGCCAGTATCTTCAATATGGAAAAGCAATCTTACTGTTTCTGAAATACTTTGTTTTTTTATTTCTAATACCTCTACTTGTAAAGTTACGCAGCCTTTTTCGGTAAATTTAATCGCATTGCTAAGTAAATTTATTAATACTTGCCGCAATCGTCTTTTATCGATATGAATTCCAGATGGTAAGTTTTCTGGAGTTAGGTAGATAAAATTCAAGCCTTTTTGTTCGGTTTTTACACGGCATATTTCTACAATCCCTTGTAAGAATGAAGGAAAATGAAAATCACTAGGATGAAGTTTTATTTGATGTGCTTCTATTTTAGTGAAATCGAGAATATCGTTGATTAAAGTTAATAAGTGCTTGCCGCAACGATGAATAATTTCTATACCCCGCTGTTCCTTTTTCGATAGGTTTGGGGAATTTTGAATAATTTGGGTATAACCTAAAATACCGTTTAAAGGCGTGCGAAGCTCGTGACTCATATTTGCCATAAATTCGCTTTTAGCATAACTTGCTGCATCGGCAGAAATTCTGGCTTCTTCTTGCTTTTGAATATTAATTTTTAATAGAGAAAAAAGCTGGTTTACAGAAGCTGCCAGTTTTCTTGCTTCTACATTTCCGATGACAGATAGCTGTAAATCGTAGTTTGCTTCTTCTAAAGCTTTTTCCGTAATATGAGTAACTGTTGAAATCGGCTTAGCAATCATTCGACTGCTGTAAATAGCGACAAGAGAAGCGAGAGTTAAAGACAAAATCAAACTTACAATTGTAATTACCACTTGCATTATTTGCGCTTGACTCAACTTAACTTCTGCTTTTTCTTCCTGCTCATGTAAAGATTCCACCAAAAGCTGCAACTCCGAAACAAATTTCAGCGTTTTCATCCGAGAATCGCTTGCTACCAAATTAGCAGCAAGCCGTTTTACCTCAAATTTCTGCGACTTTAACTGATTTGATTCAATCTGTTTTAAAGTTTTTTTAGAATCTTGAGCAAATTCTTCTAAACTACCGCTATACTGACTAATATTTTGCTGAAATTTTTCTGAAGTATTGGTATTAACTTCAGTTAGTAATTTTTGAAAATCATTTATTCTGCGAATCTCATCTTGAAATTCTTGGGGTTTTTCTAGATAAGGATAAACCTCACTAATAAATTGTAAATTTAGAGTTGTATTTAGCAAACTATTTAACAGTCTCAATTCCTGACGAATATTTTTCCTTTCTCGATTTGCTTGATTAACCCAAGAATTTCCTATACTCAAACCAAAGCCAGTACCCCCTACAGCAATACCCAAAGCAATAGCATGTGCCAAAAAAATATTTTTTTGTAGAATGAGACGATTAGCTATCCAGGTAACAGGCTTAAAAGCCCGTGCCGATGAAATCCAGGAAGCTGTTTTGTGCTTCTGGGTATCCGGTTGAGAAATTTGATGCTCTGAGGAAGGATAAGTCATTCTTCTGGCAGCGTTTGCACCGATATAGGGAATTTGCGGTTAATTACATGATTCCCAAAATGCAACTCAGAATTGCCATTAATTTGGACGAATTATTCTTTGAGGGCTACTTTTTTGGCTATTTACATCTTTTGAATCTAGCTGATATCCAATAATCGAGCATTATGATTAAATTTGGAAAATCAATTATGTATGTCGTATCGCTCCCCGTTGTTGATTCTGCTATCATGCAACAAATAACTATTACGGTTGTGTCACCTTTAGCTTTATGGATAACAATATAAGAATTTGGTTCATTTGCTTTGTAGTGCTGTTTGCTTTATCACAGCTATTCGATTGGGTACAGCAGCTTTCTTTACCTTTACCAATCTATATTTTAGGCGGAGCATTTTTAGCAGTTGCTTCTAATTACGAAAAGCTTTTTGGCAGTTATTTAGGCGAATATTCAGGTG
>JBCCQK010000120.1:0-17497 GCA_039024375.1 Bacteroidota bacterium | reverse complement strand
TGTCTTGATTACTAATTCGAATCCGCCACCCCAGTTGACTACCCGTTGTGGCGTTTGGCGGTATGGTGATGGGCATCCTATTGGGCAATGGTCCTCCACTATCGTCCCAATCAATGACCATTTCGCTGGTTCCATCAAAAGCACCGTCGGCATTCCAATCTATCCACGCTTCTACGTGGGCTGTATTTCCTGTGGTGTTGACGTAGCTAAAGGGAAGTCTAAAAGTTAGACCAGGGAATAATTTCAGCGTAGCTGCCATGGCAATGCCATCTTCGTCCGCTCCATCCCCTAGGGCGTTATCGCTCGGTTGCCCATCCATTTCGGCATCAACCGTAGCTCCTAGAGATAGACCGCTTATAATTTGGTGGACAGGGCCATTATTTGAACTTAGGGTTTGATAATCGTTTAAGGCCGTTGAGTCGGATATATCGCGTAGGTCGCCCCAATCGTAGAATACTGACAAGCAACTGTGCTCATTTATCATCACGACCACATCCGTAAAGCAAGCATCCGACCCATTATACACCCGAATGGTGTATTGGGTATTGTGCATCAAATTCGTAAACGTACCAGAACCGCTGCTGACATCAATATTACTATTAGCGCCGTAAGTAGGGCCGCCCGTGTAGTCTGCCCCTGCGATGATACCCGCTTCGTCACCATTTATCACTGCGGTTAGCGCAATGGTTGCATCATTATTTGGAGTACCATTGGTGCAGGTACCTTCTGCTACCGTTGGGGTAAAGGTAGTGGTTTCATTCTCAAAACAAATCGTAAAAGTGGCATTCTGGGCGGGACAATTGGTGCTACTAACTGCACCAATGTCTAGAGTAAACACACTACATCCTGGCCCCGTGACGGTAACGCTATTATTACAAGGTTCAAAAGTGGCTCCGTCTAAAGAAACAGGCGTCCAACTGCTCCCACAGACAATCCCATCACAGTTATCAAAAGCTTCCTCGTTGAGGAAAAACGTTTCCCCCGGTGAACCACAAGCAATCGTCCGTTCAAAGGCGTTAGGTAGATTTACTGGACAACATTCTTTAAGAATACCGATTGCTTTAGCCCCATTATTCCCTGGTAAGTTAGGATTGGGAACGGCTGTCCCCAAACTCGTCATGGTGGCCGCATCGAAAGCCGTGATACAATCTACAATTCCAACATCGGTCAAGTTAGCAATGAACAAATAATTGGTCTCCTCCGACCAAGTGATACCCGCAGTCAACTGAAAGTTATTCGAAGGGTCGCCATCTGCTACGTTGGAGCCAGCAATGGAGGCTGCTTGGAACGCACCACTTGTATTGTACTTTAGGATTCTATTCTGTGGAGTAGAACCGGGGACGACGTCATTATCCAGAGAACTGTGTACCACGTAAAAATTACCTATGTTGTCTCCAACAATTCCAAAATAGCCAGCATCGTGTGCTGGTAAGAACTGGTCTCCCACCATGATATTATCAACATCAACCGTAGCACTTTCCGAAATTAGAGGGTCGATACACATAGTTCCCGTAGTATCAGCCACACTAGCTTCTAGTTCGGTACGCGTAAATACCCAAACGTGACTCTCAAATAGTCTGCTAGTCACGTACACCATTTCTGTAACCGAGTTATAGGACAACCCCCACAAATTAGAGGTTTTACCAAAACCGCCCGCAGGGGCGTCATTCAAGCAAACTTGACCAATGATATTACCTGTACACAAGTCGTAAGCGGTGGGGCCTTCGTCGGTGTTAACGTATAAGGTGTTGTCAATAGAAAACATATTTTGACTAAATCCTGTGTGGGTTACTGCTGGGTCGGCAGCTGTATCCAGCAGTTGCCCATCACAATTTAGTCGTCTAATATTGGCATCTTCTCCTTCGTCTCCAATGTATAAATTGCCATTTAGGTCCGTAGCAATACCGTGCGGAGCGGGAAGTTCACTAACATTATTACCAGGATACCAGTGTTGATTGGGCGGCGTACCCCCATTGGTACCAACGACTTCCGTGAGTGGAAAATTGGACAAACCGCTTACCTCAAACTTCAATACCGACCCAATCTGGGGTTCATTCAAATAAATGTACTCTTTACAGTTACAACTTACGATACAGGTTTGCTCGTTCATCGTCACGACCTCATCCGTAAAACAGTCATTTGCTCCATTGTACACCCGAATCGTGTAGCTCTGCGAACCCGTTGGATTCATTAACCCAGTTGCAATTTGTAAGGGGTAGCTTGCTCCACTTAAACTTGTGGCATTGGCATAAGTATTGACACCGCCATTATCATTAAAAGTACTGCCCATTGACCAATGATAAGCGTCGCCGCTAGTCACAGAGAATAGCTGTAAAGCACCGTCATTATTCGCCGTATTGTTTGCACAAGTGGATGGAATCGCAGAGGCCGAAACGGTTGGCGTAGTGCAAGCGGTACAGGAGGCGCATATATCTGCCGTAATTGTGTAGGCGCCACAAACGCTATTGGCTCCCGTACCCGCCGAGGTCAGGGTGAACTGTGCACAACTGTTACTGGCTGCGGCTGATAGGGTAATTGACTTATCACAGGTATTAAAGGTGATGTTCGGATTAGAACTGGTCTCTGTCCACGTTCCACTTGACGTGATTCCTTCACAGCTCAATAACTCTTGTAGGAAAATCGTCGTATCCCCTACCCCACTGTAACATATCGTTGGGTTGATATTCGTGGTAGGTTGGACGGGACAACACTCTTTGGTAATACTAATTTGTTTGGCTACCCCATTGAAAGGATTGCCTACATTTAATGCGGTTTGCTCGACTAAATTTGTGTTAAACACGGCGATACAATTATCCCTCGCCCCCACATAAAGCAGGTTCTCATCGGGGCTATAAGTTACATCTCGGGCACCGTGAAAGCCTGACTGTCCACTAGTCGTATTGACCGAAGCCGTATTATCCGATACCGTTGCTAAGAGGACACCCGTTGGGCTATATTTCCGCAAGTAAGTCGTAGGGGCATTACCAGGCGTAGTATTCTGAACGATGTAGAAATTGCCCGCATCATCTATGGTCAAGCCCATCAAACCCGACATATTAACGTGGTCAGAACCATTAGAAGAAGTCGTGATGCCCGTGGAAAAAAGGAGAGAGCCCGAATTGGTACCCGTTGCATTATAAAGACTAGTATCCAACGAACCCGTGTAAATATTTCCCGTGGCTCTATCGGGGTAGTACCAATTCGTATCGTCCATATGAAAACCCCAACCTTTTACATCACCACCTGCCCCGATGGACATTCTACCAAGTTCTGTTCCATCACAAAGCGAATAAGCTTGGACGGCGTCAAACTCTTCCGTTGGAACGTATAATATTCCATCTTTCGAGCCGTAGCTTCCAGCAAAATGGTCTTCTGGAGCAAAGTAATCTCCGTCTAGCACCGTCCCGTCTGAACTTATTTTATTTAAGGGCCCTCGCACGCCTCCAATGGCACTACCCGGAAAACTAGTCACTTCGACGACGTAGAGATTACCATTTAAGTCCACCGCAAATCCATGGGGATTCGTAATATTGGAGAGCCAAGGGCGTCCCACCTCGTTGACGCTTCCTCCCGAATTAACGTTGAATTTATGTACTTCATTCAAATCTGGGTCATTCAAGTACAGTTTTTCCGTACAATTACAAGTGGAAGTCGTATTACAATCTCGCTCGCTCAAAGTCACGACCACATCCGTAAAACAATTATTGGCTCCGTTATACACTCGAATAGTATAATTTTGGGAACCCGTAGGATTGGTTAATCCCGTAGCTATTTGCAGTGGATAGCTGGCTCCAGCTAAACTGGTCGCATTATTATAATTATTAACCCCACCGTTATCATTAAAAGTGTTGCCGACAGACCAGTGATAAGCATCGCCATTCGTTACGGAAGAAAGCTGTAAATAGCCATCATTATTAGACACATTGTTGGTACAAGTAACGGGGACAGTATTGGCCAAAGCAGTTGGACTAACACAAGAACCACAATTGACATCCGTGTAAGAAATGGCATCCAAATCAAAGTCATCATTACTGTTCGTGGCCATGCGAATGCGTAGATAGCGGGTAGCTACCGTCGTGGTAAGATTACTCGTGATAAAAGTTTGTTGGTCGGTGGAAGGTTGGGTAGGATTAGTTGTCCAATTCGTACCATCAGCGGACTCTTCCACTATCATATCAGCAAATGGACCAAAGGAATACGACGTTTTACGCCGCCAAGTGATGCTATACATCTCCCCTACTTGTAAGACATCCGTCAAATCTACCACCAGTACATCGGTATCTACGTACAGTTCTGCGTAGTTATTATCGGGCGCACCCAGCACCGCCGAAGCATTCCCCGTATTATAATCTACTCCCGTTGTGGCAGGTTCAACGCTGTCAGCATTGCCTGTACAAGTACTATTACAAATTTGCTCGTTTAGGGTTACTGTAAAATCTGTATAACAGCTTCCACATTTCTCATCTCTAAATACTCTAATGGTGTAATCCTGAGTTCCAGTAGGATTAGGTAATCCACTTGCCAAAACAAAAGGAAAACTAACCGAAGTTAAATCTACCGCAGTAGGAGAGTTAAAGTCTGAATCCCCTCCAGAATAATCACTACCAGCTACCCAGTTAGCTTTAATTCCTCCAACTACAGAAGTCAATTCCAAATAAGCAGTGTTGGGGTCTGTACAAGTTCCAGAAATAGCACCAGCAGCAACCTCGGGCGATGGGTTTAAATGAATTACATAAAAGATAGGAGAATCTGTATTACAACTGGCACCACTTGTTCTTAAAAAATAACCAATTGCAGCATCGGTTGCAGTAACCGTAAGCGAAGCATTTGTTTCTCCCGCAATCAACTCCTCTGTCACTCCATTAGTTCGATACCATTGATAGGTGCCTGCGCTAGGAGAAGGATTAAGCGTAACTGATGAATTTGTACAATCATCCACCAATACAGTATAATCTGTAACTCCACCGCAACTATCTACATCATCATAGGTAGCAAAGTATATACCAGCTTTACCCAAGGTATAACTTGTGTTATTAGCGTTAGCAATAGCGGAAGGATTACCAACCGTTCCTTCGTACCATTGATAGTTGGTTTCCCCATTATTGCTAGGCGCATTCATAGTAACTATGGAATTACCACCTACCAGCACATCTATAGTTGTTGTAGCAGGACAGCCATTACCATCAGTAACTGTGACTATATAAGTCCCTGCTTCTGCGGTGGTAATGCTATTAGAGATAAGTACTTGTCCACCACTCCCCCCCGTTCCACTAAATCCATTAGGCCCTGACCAAGCATAAGATAGATTATTCGGATTAGCGGCTAATTGTAAGTTATCTCCTTCACAAACTTCTACGGTACAATCGTTAGCTATCCAACCCGTATTATTGATATTGTATTCACAAACAGGTGCGGGTAATGGGTTAACATCAATGATAAAATCACCAGTATTGCTACAACCGTTTGGGTCAGTGTAGCTGACTCGCCAAGTTCCTTCATTAATCCCACCATCTTGGATATTTGGAATTCTGATTTGGTCATTACTCGCCCCATTTGTACCGCCTGAAAAATTCATTCCATCTGGTCTTCTAAAAGTAAACGTCCAGTTATTACCAAAAGCACCCAACATATCAAAGACAACTTCATCCCCATCACAAATAGTAACATTATTTCCAGGGACTAACCCCCCACCATTAATACCATAATATTGGGCAATGTTAGGATTAGCGTTTACGGTTACATTAATAGTGGTAGTGGTCACACAACCATTGCCATTGGTAATTGTCACGGTATAAGCACCCGCCTGAGCGGCAGTAATGCTATTTGCAATTAGTACATCACCATTAGTATTACCTGTACCACTATACCCATTGGGACCAGACCAACTGTAGGATTGCCCGTTTGGATTGGCCGATAATCGTAAATTATCGCCCTCACAGACCTCCACAGTGCAATCATTCGCCACCCAACCGCTATTATTGACATTATATTCGCATACTGGGTTGGGGACTGATTGTGATTGGGGGTCAATGGTAACATTATTTAAATTAATGGGACAATCATCGTTCCCCCAGCGAGCTCTCAAATCGTAGGTACCTGGTGCAAGATTAGAATAGGTAGTAGCACCGCTATTATCATTAACAGAACTTTGCCAAGTAGCACCTCCATTAAGCGAGAACTCTATACCTGTCCTACTAGGGTCATCCGTAAAGTTTAAAGTAATAGAACCGTTGCTTCCAGCACAAGTCTCATCTACATGCGTGATAGAGGTAATGTTTGGAATGGTATTCACCGTAACCTCTAAAGAAGTCGTAGCTGTACATCCATTGCCATCGGTGATAGTAACGGTATAGGTTCCTGCCGCCGCAGTGGTAATACTATTTGAAACAGTTACTTGACCACCACTAGCTCCTGTACCGTTAAAACCATTAGGTCCCGACCAAGCATAGGATAAGTTATTAGGGTTGGCAGCCACTTCTAATCGGTCTCCTACACAAACTTCAGCGGTACAGTCTCCTAGATTCCAACTACCCGCACCATTAATTCGGTATTCACAAACGGGTACTGGCGCTGTGTTTACCGTAACAGTTCTAGTAACAGACTGCGTACAATCTCCATACCTCACGGTTGCTGTATAATTGGTCGTTGAATTAGGGGATACCATAGCCGTAGTTCCACTACCTCCACTTGGCGACCAAGATATGCTATTACCACAAACCCTTATTCCTGCAATATGTACTCTTCTAGTTGTACCGGCTGCACCCATATCGACGGCGTGAAAACGTAGTTTAACTTCGGTAATTTGATTTCTTCTAGTGGCATTAGTGGAAAGCGGAACCGTATTCAGTCCATTGTTACCATTTACATATCCTAAATTAGTGTAGCCAGTGCTGACATCTCTAGTAAATATTTGAAAGCGCATGGTACTACCATACTGAATGTTGACAGAAAGCTCCTCAAAGTTAGTCCAATCTTGTTCAGAGATATTAAAATTATAATCTACATAGCCTGTATTATTATTCTGTCGCCGAACATCAAACCAGTTAACCCCACCTGCTCCACTAGCATATCTTAAATTATTGGGAATAGAGACGTTTCCATTATTCCTCGCCAAAGACCCTCTTCTATCTACCGTTACTTTATAATCTGCTAAGTCAAAGTAACCTGCATTGGCGTTATAATTACTCAAGCTCAAGGTAGCACTTTCTCCGGGGCAAATACTCGCATTATTAAAATTAACATTGGGATTCGCTATATAGGTACGCTTAACAGGATGAGAGGTAGTTGTACAAGTACCATTAGTAACCACTACTCTTAGCCAGCGGTTAGCAGCAGCATTTTCCGTATGCGTGGCCGAAGTCGAAGAAGCATTATTAAAATTAACACCATCCGCACTCCACTGCCATCGATAACTATAAGGGCCGCCCGAGCCGCCCGATAAGTTGGCGGTATAAACAGCTGATTCTCCCGGACAAACTTCTGATTTATCTACTTGTACCACAACATCTGGAGAAGTACAAGTTACACAGGTAGTAGAAAAATCGAGATTCAAAGTAATCGTAAATGCTCCACAGCGTTTCTTGCCTCCCCCGCTAGATTGCAATCTAAATACTCCAGAGGCATTAGCAGCATTGATGGTAACTGAATTATCACAAGCATCAAAGCTTAACCCCGAACTACTGATACGCTGCCACGTTCCTTCACAGATTGGGCTATTGCAATTAATGAAGTCCTGCAAGAAAAAAGATTGATTTATCGCAACCCCACATCGGGTTTCGTTAAGGGTCTGATTACTATTATTAGGACAACACTCGGTAGTAATTGAAATTCCTTTTCCAGCCGAACCAGAACCGTTGGGTGGATTGGGCAATCCAGTACCTTCATAGCTCATTGTTTGGGCGTTAAAAATAGCAATACAATCTTCGTTTGGATTATTGGTAAAGTTAGATACGTACAACCGGTCTCTTACAGGAGAATAGGTGATACCAATGGCCTCGTGATAGCCTCCACCACCTAAATTTGCATCAATTGGAGATTGTCGAATGAATCGACCATTAGCATCGTACTTTAGAATATGCCCTCCCGGATTTCCAGGCATCCCTATCTCTCCTGAAGGATAGCTCTCGTTACGCATACTTTTCACCACGTAGATATTCCCTGCATTATCGCCTACAACCCCCATCAAACTACCTCTACTGTAGGGCGTAGCATTTTGACCTGGACTAAGCGTAGAACTATTACCCTCTCCAATAAGTGGTCGGATACAAGTCCCCGAAGCAATAGCAGCATCCATTTCCTCTGGAGTGAAAGACCAAACATTGTGACGTTTGGCTTTATCAGCAATAATACGGGTACCCGCTCCATCATACCTATCTACACGTAATCTTGAAGTGGCATAAATTCTATTGGTAACTGGATTATAACTCAATCCCCACATCAAGATTTCACCATCTCTTGATGCGTTTCCCGTATTAACTGACATAGGATTACCATTTCCATCTCCCAAACAGACCTGTCCCAATCGCTGTCCTGTACAAATATCCCATTTTGTAGGGCCTAGGTTTGAATTGTTATAGATAACATTCCCTATGCTAAAAGTATTTTGCTTATATCCTGTATTAGATATAGAAAATTCAGAAGTAGGTCTGATGGTCCCATCGCAGGTAAATCGCCGAATATTAGACCCTGATTGTTGACTCTCATTAATATATAAATAACCGTTGACATCCGTTGCGAAACCGTGAGGAAAGGGTAATTGAGAAGCATTATCGCCTGGATACCAGTATCTGTTATTATTGGCCCCACCAAAAACCTCTTGAAGATTCCCATTCGGTAAGATTTCAACTTTGTGAATCCCGCCTGCATCTGGTTCATTTAAATACAGAAACTCCGTACAATCACAAGAAGAAACAAAATTACAATCCCGATTATTCAACACAACGGTAACATCCGTATAACAATTATTATCATTACCATTGTAGATTCTAATAGTATAAATTACTGAATTACTTGGATTGGCGAGTCCTGACAGTAAGGTATATGGAGCACTCCCTGACAGCAGGGTAGCATTGGAGGCAGTACGCCCAGAAAAGTTCCCATTTGAAACAATGTGATAACGGTCACCATCAGTTACCGAATTTAAAACAATGGAAGCATTGGCATTAGGCGTAGCACTTGGTGGTGTACCATTGCAAGTTACCTGATTTGCTATTGCCGTTACGTTGGAAGGTTCACAAGTATTAATACAATATTCTACGGCATCTATTTCTATATCTCCCGAACCTCGGTCGAAGTACAAATACCTAGTGGCTACTTGGGTCGTCTTGGTCACGGCTGTAATAATATCTTGGGGACCCGTAGCTTGGCCATTCAGGGTGAAACCATTTGGACTATTTTGCTGACTGCTGGGAAGACTCGTACCGTTCGGTGCTTCCCAAACGTCGGTGGTAGCAGCGCCACCGCGCCCAGAGATGTGAATGGTATAGTCGGTACCGATGGGCAGTTCTTCGCTCAAAGTTAGAACCAGATAATCACTACCTGCTCCAACTTCTGTAGTTACTCCATCGGCGCTTCCAGTGGCATTGGAAGCAGCGCCATTTCTGACGGCTCCAGATGCACTGATTGCGTGACTACAATTATTTAATAGGCTATTTTGAGAAGTATTATTTTTTGGAAAGTAGGCGGAGTCATCTCGAAGAGCGGTATTGCTCAACAAGGAGGTTAAGAGAAAGGTCGTTATAATTAAGAATATTAAATCTCTCATTAGTACAAATGGTAAATATGATAGAACCGATTTACTAATATTTGATAACCAACTCGTGGATTACCAAATCTAAGAAAAGCTACCCTCTCGGGTAGCCCCCAAATTTGTCAAAGAGAGATTTCTTAAAATGTATCGTATTGCAAATATCAGTTGGGCGAAACGTCCAATCATCTAAATAGCGAAAATTATTACTGATGGTTTAAGTGATAAACAATTGACCATTTTCAAGTGAGTTCCCAATAAGCGTTTACTGGTAGCAACGTCCGAACTTAAGAACCTTTGGTCTTTTACAGAATCGTACAACAGGTCTTGAGACGACTTGCTAACAGGACAGTCTGCAAGACTGTATTACCGATTGAGAACTTACGTTGACTACTCGTCAATCATAACACTAGTTTACAATCTATCTTTGACATTTTAGTGTATATTTATCCACGTACTTCTCAGAGTACTTGGATAAAATGTTTAATTACATTAGACGGCGTTACGTGTAAAGAGGGATGACTTACCTTTCACAAAAAAGGCAATAGAAGGGTCAAGCATATGCAGTAATATTTTGCTAAGAAGCATCTTCTTCAAGGGGGGGGACAAGTTTGTTAGCGCGTAACTGCTTTGCTGCTTATTGATTTACGCGTTTTAATCATTCTCACATTGACAAAAGTTTCAAAATTCGTTCCTTAAATTCGTCGAAAGTTCTCATTTGGAACATTCCTCTATTTTTAAGGTAAAACCCGCAGTATTTAGAGAATATTTGACAAAATTATCCAATAAAGGCTTTAGAAATAGGCGTAATTCCTAGTTGCCGTCCAGCAGTCAACACTATTTCCCAAAACAGAATGTTAGATTTGTATTTACTTTCCGTAGCTCTAAATCAAACCTACAGATAGTACAAGTATCTAAGAAACAATACTTTTTATCTTCATTACCTATTTCGGAATCACTCTTATGTTTACCGGCAAACATATCTGTGGACAATCTATGCCAATTAAATAGTCTTCCACTTCCCCGTTAGGCTGTAATCCATAAGGTGTCATATTGTCTTGATTACTAATTCGAATCCGCCACCCCAGTTGACTACCCGTTGTGGCGTTTGGCGGTATGGTGATGGGCATCCTATTGGGCAATGGTCCTCCACCATCGTCCCAATCAATGACCATTTCGCTGGTTCCATCAAAAGCACCGTCAGCATTCCAATCTATCCACGCTTCCACGTGGGCTGTATTTCCTGTGGTGTTGACGTAGCTGAAGGGGAGTCTAAAAGTTAGACCAGGGAATAATTTCAGCGTAGTTACCATAGCAATGGCATCTTCGTCCGCTCCGTCACCGAGGGCGTTATCACTTGATTGTCCATCCATTTCGGCATCAACAGTAGCTCCTAGAGATAGACCGCTTATAATTTGGTGGACAGGGCCATTATTTGAACTTAGCGTTTGGTAATCGTTTAAGGCCGTTGAGTCGGAGCTATCTGGTAAGTCTCCCCAATCGTAAAGTACTGGCGTACATCCTGGATCTGCTGTTAAAGTAACACAGTTACTAATTGCTTCGCATTCTCCAGAGCTGCAACCTGTATTGGTAGTGACGACTAATCTATAAAAAGTAGTTGTTGAAATTGCAGGAGGTTGATAAGGTTGTGGAGTGGAAGTGGGGCTGCCTACATTAGTAAAGCCAGTAGTACAGTCAGTAATACTCGTTTGCCATTGATATAATATATTAACATTCGATGTAGCTGCATTAACTACTGTTAGTGGCAGTGGTGTATCTGAAGGGCATAAACCAGATTGATTCGCCCCGATTACGGGTGTCGTTAAATTTTTAACCGTGATGTTCAAGTTTAACTCAAAAGCACCGCATACCGATGAGGGAGTTCCACCCCCCGATTTAGTAAATGCCCCACAAGCATTTTCACTTTCTATCGTAATGGATTGGTCGCAAGCATCAAACCGCATCCCTGAAATAGAGCCAACCGTCGTCCATACTCCTCCACAAATCACCCCGTCACAAGGGAATAATTCATTTAAAAAGTACTTTTGTCCCATATATCCGCCTATACATAAAGCGGTATCTATTGTTTGAGGCGTAGTCGTTGGACAGCACTCGGTTTGTATCTGAATGGATTTCGTATTTCCAGCTAATGGATTTCCGATATTATCCGCAACAAGCTGATTCAAATCCAAGTCGAATACCGTTACACAATTTTCGTTTCCACCTAAATACAATCGACCGCCCGCCTCTGGACTGTAAACAATTCCACGAGTACCCCACCAGCCTTCTTGGCCATTGGTTAAATTAGCGCCGTCAAAGTTTCCACTGGTGTTATCTACGACCTCATCTATAAAATTTCCATTACTATCGTATTTGACAATTTTAATATTATTCTGGTTTCCAAGTGCATTTTGGTCTTCGATAATGTAAATATTACCAGTATCATCTTTTGTCATCCCTACTGCATCTCCCGATAAGGCAAATAACCTTGAACCAGCATTAGTGGCAGGTGAAGTATATAAATTAATATCTAAAGACCCCGTTAGTACCTCTTGCGTACCTCCTCTAAGATTTACAGCGTACCAATCTGAATCATCTATATAGAATCCCCAACCTCTAAAGTTACCGCTAGCTTTAAGCTGCATTCGACCAACCTCCGTATAAGTACATAGCTCTATCGCAACCACCTCATTTGTACCCTCCGTAAATGCGTATAAAAAGCCATTTCGGGAATGATAGTTGGTTGTTCTAAGAAAAGTTCCATCCGATAATGGATTGGGTATGGCAGGTACATAGTTGGTAGGTGACCCCGTTTGTGGTAAGTTGGTAACTGGGTCTATGACTATACCATCACAATTTAATTTGAATATAGGGTCATTTCCAATGCCAGGCCAACCTGCGGCTCCCGTCTCTAACCCATTTCCAGAAATATACAGATAGCCATTCAAATCTGCACCGAGACCATGCGGTGCTGTAATGTCATGGGTACTCCATGGCCCATTAGTAGTATTCAATAATTCTGTCAATGATCCATCTGAATTTACTCTAAATTTATGCGTTTCATTCAAATCTACGTCATTGGCGTAAACATAGTCCGAGCAATTACATTGTGCAGTACAATCCAACTCATTCATTGTCACGACTACATCCGTAAAACAACCATCTGTCCCATTATATATCCGAATCGTATAATCTTGCGAGCCGCTTGGATTCGGCAAATTAGCCGTTGTTTTTTCTGGAAAAATAGTAAAAGCGGTAGCATTACTATAATCATTTGCTCCGCCGTTATCATCAAAGGTACTTCCAGCAGAGAAATGGTAGCGATCGCCGTTGGTCACTTCCGAAATCTGGAGGTATCCGTCAGAGCCAGCTACTCCGTTCGTGCAAGCAGGTTGAATGGCAAAAATAGAGGCAGTTGGAACAATGCAATTATTACAAGTAAGACCTAAGTCATATTGGTGATCCCCACAGCCTATAGCCGCCGTTGTCAACTCAATAAACGGTAAACCATTGGGGCGACTACCCAAACTACCACTGGTCAGACTACTACCATCCACATCCGAATCAATGTTATCGTTGCTACCCGCATTGGCCATTGCTGTAATCCCGTAAGTGTCACTCCCTACTGTAAATTCATCCGTGGCAAACTGGCTGTCGCCAAACACAATGAAGTATTGGGTAGCATAACTTATTCCTGACCAGCCAGTGACTGGCGAGGCCACGCCGCTACCATTTACGGTGATTCCCGTCGTATCCACATTATTTTGATTGAAATAATACTGACCTGCCTTAGCGGTCGTGTCTTGCCCAATTAGATTACCGTTGCGGTCGTAAAGTTGAACTAAGATGCCATCAATACCACGTTCGCAAGCGTCTTGGATACCATTTGCAATAGAGTCACACCAGACGTAGTTACCAATTTCGAGTGGAGCAGGTTGACAAAGTAACTGCAAATCACCAATCGCTAATTGCTTGCCGAAATCTGCCCCATTAGTTCCATCCCCATCAAAGATGACATAATTGGTTTGTTCAATTGCCGTTTGAGTATTATATACGTGATAACCGTTTTCAAAAAATTGACCGTCGCGTGGGCCAAATACTGTCGCCAACAATTCACTATTACCTTTCAGTACTTCTACACTACCTAGTGCAATTTCCTTATGAGAGGTAAATTGATTATTTTGCTGATAGTCATCGAAATAATATTCTCCATTATTTCCTGGTCCATCATTGGTCAATAAAGTGCCACTACCAGCTCCTACATTTGTATTTGAACGCAGATCGGGGTGACCACAACTTGTTGCTCCGTCTTCAAGGGTAAATTGGCTAGTACTTATATCAAAACAAGCGTGTAAAATATCCCCATTTGATAAACCAGTAATGTCTTGATTCGTGCCAGAAACAGGAATAAAGTTATCCGTTCCCGTCTGTAAGGAGAATCTATCCATCACGCCAATTATCATATCCCCATTGTCAGCAAATGCAATATCGGAAATCACAGGCTGTGGATAAGCAACTTGAGCAAAAGTCCCGTAACCACTTGTAGGCAATCCCGTCTCCGACCAATCATCTACCCAAGCTCGCCAACCAGAACTATTGGAGGTATTAGCTCCCCAATCTTCTCGGGTGTAATTCATTGGAATTTGAACAATTGTGGTGAAGCCACTTGCCAAATTTGTAGGGTCAAAAGAAAGTACATACCCCTGTAAATCATTGACATCTTTAGTCGTTTCTGCGTTGCAGATGACCCCCAGATACCCTTTCCCTTTATGAAATTCAAGTCCCCAAGGCATTAGCCTACCCGAACTACAAGTTGGTAATCCTGGTATTTCATCTAGCAAGTATTGATTAACCGTTCCACTTGGATTTGCGGGGACAGTCATTGACGGAGTGTAATCACTTATATCTATGGTAATTAAACTTCGTTGGTTAAGATTTACGAGCCACAATAAATTATCTGATTCATCAAAATCTATATCTCCATAGCCAACTCGTCCTACTTTATCAAAAGCATCCATGTCTCTGCTAGGAGTAGTCGTCACCGATGCAATATAATTATCATCCGTATTTGGAGTCGTTACTCTAGTTACGGTCCCTAAAGAAATATTCTGCCCTCCTGAAATGCTATTACTAATATTTGCTGGTGCAACACCTTCTAAATCGAATCCACCTAATTGAGAAACACTAGCCGTTGAATAATCATAAACGTATATGCCATCAAATCCTCTTTCTCCTTCCCCTGAATGTCTACGAGTAGTAGTAGCCACAAACAAACGTTTGCTCCGTTTCTGGTACGCCGTTCCCCATACCATCCCTACTTCATCTACTGTTGCGTCTGTTCTTTTTCCTGCGGTTTGCGAATTGAATATTTGTTGATAATCTACCGCAACCAATGCCGCTTCCGTATTATTACCATTGGCATTATAAACGCCCGCATTAAAACAAGGAACTATAATCAAAGGATTTGCTTCACAGTAATCCGCCGCACTACTTAATCCAAAGGAAGTGCAAGTGGGCGCAGTGACAAACTGTACCGAAGAATTGTTGTTGGCACCAACGGGAGTTGGCTTCGCCCAACAAGCAATACTTTCGGGTAAAATAAATTCTATTCGATAATCATCATTGTCCGTTAAGCTACAAATTTCCCATTCTCCAGCACTATCACTAATAGTAGAATCTACTGCGGTGTTGGTACAATCATAAACGTATATTTGTACTCCGCCTACTCCGGGCTCGTTGGTGTCGTTGGTGCCATCAAAATTGTAATCCTCGAAAGTTGTTCCTCCTAGACAACCTGATTGGTTGGTACAGGTGGGTTGGTCATTACCAATAGTAGGATTACCACAGTCCGTTGGACAATTCTGTTCATTCATTGTTACCACCACATCCGTAAAACAGTCATTCGCTCCATTATACACCCGAATAGTGTAGTTCTGCGAGCCCGTTGGATTCATTAACCCAGTTGCAATTTGCAATGGATAAGTTGCCCCACTCAAACTAGTTGCATTGGCGTAAGTATTAGCTCCACCATTATCATTAAAAGTATTGCCCAATGACCAATGATAAGCATCTCCTTGAGTCACCGAAGATAATCGTAGGCTACCATCACTATTGGCTACATTACCCGTACAAGTGGATGGAACAGCTAAAGCCAAAACGGTTGGAGTGGTACAGACTGTACAATTATCTTGATAGGTGATATTTACGGTAATCGTAAAAGCACCACAACGTTTCTTACCTGCTCCGTCTGATTGTAATACGAATGTTCCAGAACCACTAGTTGCCGTAAATTTCACTGAGTTATCACAGGCTTCGTAGGCGATGCCTGAACTACTCACTTGCTGCCACACCCCTTCGCATACGGTACTATTACAATTGAGCAGGTTTTGTAGGAATAGAGAATCGTTTATCGCAATTGGGCAAAGGGTCGTGTCAATGGTAATGTTACTACTTGTTGGACAGCATTCTGTGGCAATGCTAATCCCCTTGCCTCTAGAACCCGAGCCATTTGCTGGGTTTGGAAGTCCTGTCCCATCATAGTTTAAGGTTTGTGCATCGAATATCGAGATACAATCTTCATTAGGGTCGTTGGTAAAATTTGATACATACAACTTATCCGTTACAGGGGAATACGTAATCCCAATGGCTTGATTATAACCACCACCTCCTAAGGTTGCATCAATAGCAGACTGTGTTATAAATTGCCCTTGTGCATTATATTTTAAAATATACGCACCTGTACTGATTGGCATGGATGTTTCTCCAGCAGGATACCTCCTTTCTTGACCACTTTTAACCACATAAATATTCCCCGCATTATCGCCTACTACCCCCATAAGGCTACCGGTCTGGTAAGGTGTGGCATTTTCTCCTGCACTTAGTGTGGTATTATTCCCCTCTCCAATCAGTGGTGTAATACAGGTGTTCGCGGCTATGGCAGCATCCATTTGTTCGGGTGTAAAAGCCCATACGTTATGACGTTTTTCCTTTTCATCAATGAGCTTTTTATTACCCCCGCTATATAAGTCAACATAAAGCCTAGAGGTAACATAAATTGTATTGGTTACTGCATTATAAGTCAAGCCCCAAGTCCGAATCTCACCGTCTCGAAATACATTGTCTTGATTAACAGCCATGGTATTGCCGAGCATGTCACCCAGACATAGTTGCCCGAGCTGTTGTCCCGTACAGAGATCCCATTTGGTTGGACCTAGATTAGAATTATTGTATAACGTATTTCCTATGCTGAAGGTATTTTGCTTAAAACCCGTATTGGCAATAGCAAATTCTGAGGTGGGTCTTATTTCCCCGTCACAGGTCAAGCGCCTGATATTGTCAGCTGATTCTTGGGTCTCTCCAATGTATAGATAGCCATTTACATCTACGGCAAATCCATGCGGTGAAGAAAGTTCCGAAGTATTATCCCCTGGATACCAGAATCTATCATCATTCGCTCCTCCAAATACTTCGCTAAGCGTTCCATTGGGCAGAATTTCTACTTTGTGAACTGCCTCTGCATCAGGTTCATTTAGATAAATGTATTCTGTACAAGCACAGTCAAAAGAGCAGTTTTGCTCGTTTAGGGTCGCTACAATGTCAGTATAACAACTGTTCGCCCCATTATACACTCGAATCGTGTAATCTTGTGAGCCTGTGGGATTCGATAAACCAGTTGTTATTTGTAAGGGATAAGAAGCTCCGCTTAATGAAGTTGCATTCGCATAGGTATCTACTCCACCATTATCATTAAAG
>JBCCQK010000119.1:0-17781 GCA_039024375.1 Bacteroidota bacterium | reverse complement strand
TTACCTTGTAGAATGAAAAAATAGCCTCATCAAAAATGACGATTATTTATAGTTAGGTACTTATCTTTATCATCCTTTCTAATTCAAAAAAATGTTAGAGAAACTCGTTGCCAGCGGAAAAAAATCAACTAGAGACGGTTTTGGAGCAGGTTTAGCCGAAGTGGGCAGAAAAAATGACCAAGTTGTGGCCTTATGCGCCGATTTAGTGGGTTCTTTAAAAATGCAGGAATTTATTAAAGATAGCCCCGAACGGTTTTTCCAAGTAGGGATTGCCGAAGCTAATATGATGGGTATTGCGGCAGGATTAGCAACGGGCGGGAAAATCCCCTATACGGGAACCTTTGCCAATTTCTCTACGGGTCGAGTTTACGACCAAATTCGGCAGTCTATTGCCTATTCGGATAAAAATGTCAAAATTTGTGCTTCTCACGCAGGTTTAACTTTAGGCGAAGATGGTGCAACTCATCAAATTTTGGAGGACATCGGATTGATGAAAATGTTACCGGGCATGACGGTCATTAATCCTTGTGATTACAACCAAACCAAAGCGGCCACGATTGCCATTGCCGACCACCATGGCCCCGTTTACCTACGGTTTGGCCGACCCGGCTGGCCCGTATTCACACCCGATAATCAAAAATTTGAAATTGGTAAAGCCTTGATGCTCAACGAAGGAACAGATGTAAGTATCTTTTCTACGGGACATTTGGTTTGGTACACCATTGAAGCAGCTAAAGAATTGGCCAAAGAGGGGATTTCTTGCGAACTAATAAATATTCACACCATCAAGCCATTAGACGAAGAAGCCATTTTAGCATCAGTTAGGAAAACGGGCTGCGTTGTAACAGCCGAAGAACACCAACGCCACGGTGGACTGGGAGATAGTGTGGCGCAACTATTATCAAGACATACGCCAACACCACAAGAATACGTTGCCGTAAATGACTCTTTTGGAGAAAGTGGAAAACCCGCTCAGTTGATGGATAAATACGGAATTGGCATAAAAGATGTCATTGATTCGGTGAAAGCTGTTTTGAAAAGAAAATAGTGACTAGTGATTGGTGATTAGTGACTAGTCGTTAATCACTAATTAAACCTCCAAAGCGGGCTTTAAACTATTAGCCTCTTTGGAGGTTTTTAATTGGTACTCAGTTTAACTGAACGATATTTTTAACGTAAGGGCGATATAAAAGCCCCCTAATTCACAAACAATCCATGAAATTCGGAACCAAAGTTATCCACGCTGGAATTGAACCCGACCCCTCAACGGGTGCGGTCATGACCCCCATTTACCAAACCTCTACCTACGCTCAAGAAGAACCGGGTAAGCACAAAGGCTACGAATATGCTCGCACACAAAATCCAACGAGGTCGGTGTTAGAGAAGAACCTAGCTGCTTTAGAAAATGGAAAAGAAGCGATTTGTTTTGCTAGTGGATTAGCAGCTATGGACGCCGTATTAAAATTATTGAAACCGGGAGATGAAGTCATTGCTTCCAACGATTTGTATGGTGGTTCCTATCGACTCATGCGTACGGTGTTCGAACCCTTTGGTATCAAATCCCACTTTGTAGGGATGGACGACCCCAAAAATATCAAAAACTACATCAAACGAGGTAAGACTAAATTGCTTTGGGTAGAAACGCCGACTAATCCAATGTTGAATATCATCGACATTAAAGCTGTTTGTAAAATTGCTAAAAGCAATAATATCATGGTCTGCGTCGATAATACTTTTTCCTCGCCTTATTTGCAGAATCCGCTGGACTTAGGAGCAGATTTAGTGCTTCACTCGGCTACCAAGTATTTAGGGGGCCACTCCGACGTAATTTTAGGGGCGGTCGTTACCAAAAGTAAAAAACTAGCAGAAAGACTGCATTTTCTACAAAATGCGGTCGGTGCAGTTCCAGGGCCACAGGACTGTTTCTTAATATTAAGAGGCATCAAAACGTTGCATTTACGGGTAGAACGAGCTTGTCAAAACGCTAAGGCTATCGCCAAGTTTTTGAAAGCGCACCCAAAGGTTGGCAATGTCTATTATCCAGGCTTCAAAGACCATCCCAACCATAAGGTGGCTAAGGCTCAAATGAAAAACTTTGGGGGTATGGTCTCCTTCGATTTGGCAGATGATGACTACGATAAAGCCAAAAAAGTGCTGAGTACAACCCATTTATTCACTTTAGCAGAATCGCTTGGGGGAGTTGAATCCCTTATTGGCCATCCTGCCAGTATGACGCATGCCTCTATTCCTAAAAAAGAACGATTAAAAGTGGGCTTAACGGACTCTTTGATAAGATTGAGTGTGGGCGTAGAAGATGTAGAGGATTTGATAGAAGATTTAGAAAAGGCTTTTCAGAATGTTTGATGAGTAGGATGAAAGGATTGGAGGTTAAAGGGTGGATAGGTCGTTTTGTGATAAGCGTATTAAAAATACCCAATCGAAAAACTTCTCTATGAACGTCTGTAGAATTTCTAGAGGAAATGATAAAAATAAAATTGTAGTTGTTGATTTCAATTAGCTGTACGTCAACGTCTTGCTGAGCCTTACCTCTAACAGACTCGCCCTCTGCACAGGCGAGCGGGTTTATCGGTATGAAATCTGACCTCTCGCCAAATAATGAATAATTTAGAAAAATTTAGAAAAATAAAAGCCTTTATTTTTGATGTAGATGGCGTATTAGCTGACCACAGTGTCTTTGTCTTCACAAATGGTCAAATAGTTCGTCAGCTACATCAAAAAGATTTGGTCGCTTTGGAGAAAGCGGTTTCCCAAAAGTTTATCGTAGCTGTCATTACGGGTGGAAGTCTAGGTGGCCTTTTGACTACCTTTCAAGAGTTAGGGATTCGAGATATATACGAGAAAAAGAGAGATAAAAAAGCTGCCTACGATGACTTCAAATTAACCTACGACCTCGACGACGAACAGATTTTATACATGGGTGACGATTTACCCGATTATGCGGTCATGCGTATCGTTGGATTACCCACCTGTCCGCAAAACGCCGCTCCAGAAATAAAAGAGATTAGCGTCTATTCTTCTCCCTACAAAGGGGGGCAAGGCTGTGTCAGAGATGTTGTTGAAAAAGTGATGAAATTAAAGAAGGCTTGGCATCCCTAAATGGTCTTCTAGTCTTTTAAACTCACTAGGTTCCTCTCGCCACAGCGTATTCTTCTTGCAAACGGTTAATTTCCTGCTTTAGCTTCACAGTTAATTCCTTATAAGCTTCTTCCCCGTATAAATTCTTCATCTCCTGCGGGTCGCTCTCCAAATCGTACAACTCCCAATCTCCGTTTTCATAATAATGTATCAACTTGTAGCGGTCCGTTCGCACCCCATAATGCTTGGGAACGTGGTGCCAACCCGTTGATTGGTAATAATGATAATAAACCGACTGTCGCCAATCATTAGGTTGATTGCCCGAGCAAAGTGGTCGCAGAGAAGTACCTTGTATTTCGTCGGGAATATCTACCCCCGCATAATCTAAGATAGTGGGCGCAAAATCTAAATTTAAAGCTAAAGCGTCGGTCGTTTTCCCCTTGGAAATAGCCACAGGATAACGCATTGCCAAAGGCGTGCTAAACGATTCTTCGTACATGAATCGTTTGTCGTACCAACCGTGTTCACCGAGGTAAAAGCCTTGGTCGGAAGTGTAAATGACTAGCGTGTTTTCTTCCAAACCGTTCTCGGCTAAATAATCCAAAACTCGACCGACGTTATTATCGACCGATACGACACAACGTAAATAATCTTTGATATATCGCTGATATTTCCACAGTTCTAGGTCTTTACCCGTTAGATTTTTTTGCTTATAATATTCGTTCACCTTATCGTAATGCGCATCCCAAGCCACTCGTTGTTCGGCGTTCATTCGTCCGTACAACCGTTCCCAATCTTTGACTGCGTTGTGCTTTTTGAAACCACCCGTTCCTGTCTCTTTTTCATAAAAATCGGGCTGTAATTTCATGTCCAAAGACAAATACATATCGGTTACTCGCATATCCTGTACTTTCACACTCGGCGAACGCGTCTCATAAGTATCAAAAAAGTTATCGGGAATGGGCAAATCTTCCACAAATAAGTCCAATTCGCTGGTATCGGGCATCCAGTTGCGATGCGGTGCTTTTTGGTGCATTAGCAAACAAAACGGCTTGTCCTTATCTCGATTTTCTAAATGATTCAAAGCCAAATCGGTCGTCACATCCGTTACGTAGCCTTCGTAAGTTAAGGTATCTCCATTTTCAATAAAAACGGGGTTGTAATAAAAACCTTGACCGGGCAAAACGTTCCAATAATCAAAACCCGTCGGTGGATTTTTCAAATGCCACTTTCCCACAATAGCCGTCTGATAACCAGCCTTTTGCAATAATTTTGGAAAGGTCATTTGGCTGGTATTAAACGTACTGTGATTGTCTTTGAAGCCGTTGATGTGGCTGTATTTTCCCGTTAACATTACTGCCCTACTCGGCCCACAAATGGAGTTAGTCACAAAACTATTTTTAAATAAAATGCCATCGTTAGCAATGCGGTCTAGATTGGGTGTTTGTATCAACTTACTCCCGTAGGCACTCATGGCTTGACGAGTATGGTCGTCCGTCATAATGAAAAGGATATTGGGTCGTTCTTTTGGCTTAACCGCAGCATTTTCCGTCGTGCTTTGTTGACAGTGCAAAAAGGCGAAAACACAAACGAATAAGCTGATTTTTAGAATCGTTGATTGCATATTTTTGTTAGTTATTTTTTTTGACGCTGAAGGACGCTGTTTCAGTTATGTTTTTCTCTTCTAGCGGGTTCTAATTGAATATTAGAGGAGAAAACATAAAAGTTCATAATTTCAAACAGCGTCCGCAAGTCAGCGTCAAAAAAACAAAGTCTAAAATCTACTCTACCGACAACACCGAACTCCCCGCCGAAATCCCATGCTCACTAAAAGCCTCCACCCGAAAATAGTATGGTTGGTCGGTATTCAAAGCCCGAATTTCGTAGGCATTTTCCCCGTAAACCATTGCTGACAAGTTCAGCCTATCGGGCTGAATGCCCCAATAAACGACGTAGCCCATAGCATCTGCTACCTTGTCCCAATTCAAAAAAGCATTGCGACGGTCGGTGTCTCTTTGGGCGGTAAAATTAGCGGGTGTTTTTAGCAAGGCCCCTTTCCCTTTGCCAAAAACCCGAAACTCGGAAATGGCTAAATATTGGTTGGTGAGGTACTTATGTTCGTAGCGCACGTAACGCGCCGTGCGATAGTCGGGCAGTTCGATGTAGCAATGTGGACGGTCTTCGGTGTTATTGGCATAATCGGCCAAAGTGAACTAATTTTCCCCGTCCAAAGAACCACTACGAACTGCTGCCGCAACGTGTCCTGCCGACCAAAAATAGTGTTGTTGTATTCTTGAAAATTAATCTGCAAGGCCCGCACGTCCATCGGTCGAGTCAAATCCATCGTCACGTCAATGGAATCGTGGTTGGCTTCCGACACCCAATAGGAGCGAATTTCTTCGTCGTTGATGTTGCCAATTTCAAAGTTTTTAATCTGCTCTAGCATGTAGCCACTGCTACTTTCGTCCACAATATTTAGCGGTTTATCGACCACTTTGGAGTTGGTCGAAACAGGCTTTCCATAAGACAAAAGCATCCAACCTGTAAAGCGATTTTTGTGGTTTTTGACTTGGCTATCGGGCAGATAATGCGGATAATCTCCGTAGGCGGTGTTGACGTACATTTGGCCGTCGGTCTCAAAACCAGCGGGGTACATCCCAATGCGTCGCTCAAACTTGTAATTGACTGAAATCGCCATCGTAGCGTAATGCCAATGATTGCCGTGAATATCCTCCACCGTACTACCGTGGCCCGACCCTTTCAAGAAGCCACCTGGCTTATAAGAAATCGGATTATAGGGGGCATATTCAAAAGGCCCCAACGGGTTTTTGCTCGTATAAACTCCATCGGCATAAACATTCCATTGCGTCCCCGGTGCGCCGTATTCCAAATAATACGTATCGTCGTGTTTCACTATCCAAGGTCCTTCGATGTAGGGTTTTAAATCCGATTTGTGGTCTTGCCCAAAGCGTTCCCAACCGTGTTTCTCGGGTTGTAAATTAAATAGCGAATCCTGCTTCCCAATAGGAATATAATAATTGTCCGCATCCAACTCAATTCCATGAATCGGAAATTTATTGGACGACTCTTCGTACAAATACACCTTACCATCATCGTCCACAAAAAGGTTGGGGTCTTGCACCCTTCTAGGCACATTGATGACCGCATAATTGGTCGTCCAGTCGCCCAATTCGGGGTTGTTCGTTTCAATCACCGCTCCCCTACCCGACGGGTCGCCCAATATAATTACTTTGTCGCCGTGGACCGCCGCTGCGGGCGCATTGCAGCCGTTGAAGTACCAACTTTGCGGCCGAATAAATCGCCAATTACTCATGTCTTCTGACACCCAGTAGCCGTGTGACAAATAGATAATATTTCCCTTTGAAATTGATGACTGCTGGGTCCTCCCCCGACCGATAGGAGACGTTGTTCCTCGCTCGGTAATGCGACATGGAGGTGTAGTCAATGTCGATGGGATTGCAATAGGTTCTTTTGGCGGTTCTTTCGCTGACGTGGTTGGCGTCTTGGGCGATGTTTTTTGTTGACAAAAAGACCGTTGCTAATGCGACTACACCAAATATTTTATAGGTTTTTACCATTTTTTGAATTGAATTTAGAGGTGTTTTTAACGGCGGGCTGTTTATCCAGTACTTTCCTATTACTGGATAAATTTAGGCGATTTTGACAGAAAATTATCCAGTACTGGGAAAGTACTGGATAATCCTTCAAGCCAAATTGAGTATTGCAGCAGAAAACATAATATAAACATAACTGAAACAGCGTACAACAGTCAGCGTCAAAAAACTACTCGTATGAAAACTTAACCTTCTGCACCTCCCTAGAATTGGGGCCCACAAACACCTCAAACTCCCCCGGTTCGACCACAAAATCCAACGCACGATTATAAAACTTCAACAACTCCGCATTAATCGTAAACGTCACCGTTTTTTCCTCGTTGGGGGCGAGTTCTATTTTTTCAAAACCTTTTAGTTCTTTCATCGGGCGACTGATGCTACCGACCACATCCCGAATGTACAATTGCACGACTTCCTTCCCCTTTCGAGTACCCGTATTTTTCACGGGGACGCTCACCGTAATTTGCCCCTGTCGAGTCAGCAAAGTATCCGAAATAGTCGGTTGCCCGTAGGCAAAAGTGGTATAACTCAAACCGTAACCAAAAGGATAAAGCGGCTCGTTGGGAATGTCCAGATAATTGGATTTAAACTTAGAAAAAGCCTCGCCGTTATAAGGGCGGCCGCTATTCAACATACTATGATACACAGGAATCTGCCCGACGTGCACGGGAAAAGAGGTCGTCAATTTGCCCGAAGGATTCACGTCCCCGAACAGCACATCCGCAATGGCATTACCCGATTCAATACCACTATGCCACACTTCTAAAATAGCGTCCATATTGTCGTTTTCCCAAGTCAGCGTCATCGGTCGGCCGTTGAATAAGACCAGCACGATGGGTTTGCCCGTTGCTTTCAAGGCTTCGAGCAATCGCAGTTGTTCGGGTTGCAGTCCGATGTGTGCCATCGAAGAGGCCTCGCCCGTCATGTCCGCGGCTTCCCCCATCACAGCCACCACTACGTCCGATTGTTGAGCAGCGGCGACGGCTTCGGCAATCACCGCTTCCGCACTTCGACCGTCTGAGGAAATTTCTTTCCCAAAAACGTTCACTTTTTTGACAAAAACGGAATCATCCGAAATATTCGAGCCTTTGGCGTAAGTCAATTGCCCATTATCGCCCATCGCCGCTCGCATCCCTTCCAAAACGGTGACGGATTGGCTGTGGTCGCCCGATACACTCCATGTTCCCATCATATTGCGCCGACTATCCGCCAACGGGCCAACTAAAGCAATTTTAGCCGATTTTTTTAGAGGCAAAACGTTGTTTTTATTTTTTAATAAAACTTGCGATTCGCCCGCTATTTGTCGTGCCAAAGCCCGATTGTCGGCGGATAGAATTTCTCGTTTGGCCCGTTCTTCGTCAAAGTATTTGTAGGGATTGGCTAAAATACCCAGCTTTTCTTTCGCTTCTAAAACTCTAGCGCAGGCGGCATTAATCTCCGATTCGGTAATTTTACCTTCGTCTAGTGATTTTTTCAACGTACTTAAAAAACCTTCGCCCACCATATCCATATCAACGCCCGCTTTTAGCGACAAAGCCGATACCACTTGCAAATCGCCCAAACCGTGATTAATCATTTCGTTGATGGCCGTATAATCCGTCACCGCCAGCCCGTCAAAACCCCAATCTTCCCGCAAAATATCGGTAAATAATTCTTTGTTGCCCGACGCAGGAATGTAATCCATGACATTAAAGGCCGTCATAATCGAACCGACGTTGGCCTCCACCGCCGCTTTAAAAGGAGGCAAATATTCGTTGAACAAACGGACTTTACTCATGTCCACAGTAGTGTAATCTCGACCACCTTCCGCCCCGCCGTAAGCCGCAAAGTGTTTCACGCAGGCCAGCATCGAAGTCGGTGCCGTTAAGTCGTCCGTTTGGTAGCCTTCAATCATGGCTTTGGCAATCGCTGACCCCAAAAAAGGGTCTTCGCCCGCCCCTTCCGCAATCCGTCCCCAACGGGGGTCACGGGCAATATCGACCATCGGCGAAAATGTCCACATCAAGCCGTCGGCGGTAGCTTCTCTTGCCGCCATTCTTGCGCCTTTTTTCATCAAATCCATATCCCAAGAACAAGACAAGGCCAAGGGAATGGGCAAAACCGTTTGGTGGCCGTGAATGACATCCATACCCGTAATCAGCGGAATACCCAAACGACTTTCCTTCATGGCAATTTCCTGCACTTTCCGCATTTTTGCCGCCCCTCTGGTGCCAAAAATACCGCCAACTTGCCCGTTGCGAATTTTGTCTTCCACCCCTTTGCTAATCACCGAACCGGTCACTGCCCCGCCTTGCGTCAACAGGTTTAATTGCCCGATTTTTTCCTCAATGGTCATCAATTGCATCAAGGAATCGACGCAGTCGTAAGTAGAGTATTTTTTTCTTTTGGAAAAGAGCCATTGGAGAAAATCAGGTTCGGCGAAAGCGTTATCCCAAGAATTATGATTGACGCCGGGGTACAAACTTACTCTCGCCTCTCCTCCATTATTTTGCAACAACGGAATCATTCGACGAGTAAAGCGGACGTGCACCACCGCATCGTCCACGCCGTGAAACGCCCAAATGGGTACTTCTGCCATTTCCGTCGCTTTTTGTGGAGGTCCGCCCCCACAAATCGGTGCCGCCGCCGCAATTTTTTCGGGCATCCGCCATAATAATTCCCATGCCCCAAAACCACCCATCGACAGTCCTGACAAATAAAATCGCTGTTGGTCCACAAAGGGTTTTTCTAAAAAATCGTTTACCAATTCCGCCACTAAGCCCAACGTTGGATTATAGTCTTCTTCGGTAAAAAAGGTATAATCCCGACTTTTACCCCCTACATCGGGTCGATAAACGTTCGCCCAATAATCGGTTGTTGGACATTGCGGAAAAATCACAATGGCGGGATATTTATCAATCGAATCGGCGAATAATTTGGCCCCATGCGTCAATTGGCGCTCGTTGTCGCCACCCCTTTCGCCCATTCCGTGCAGGAAAAGGACCAATGGATAAGATTTGGATTCGTCGAAATCGTTGGGGTAAAGAATGCGGTAGTTGAGGGTTCTGCCGCCGCTTTGGTACTGTTGCGCTTGGTATTGGTCTTTGACATCTTGGGCAGTTATATTGGTTGCCAAAGCAAAGCATAATAGCAAAAAGAGTGCTGAATGGAATGTTGATTTGTTAAACTTCAACAAACTAATTTTTTGGCACAAATATTCAGCATTGGCAGGATGTTCTCCCCCTTTGGAGGGGGTCGAGGGGAGGAAATACAGAAATCGTTCGGAAATCCTCCCCCTAGCCCCCTCCAAATGCAGGGCTGTTAAGTTCTGTTTCACAAGAGGGAAAATGTTAAAGCCCGCCTGTTCCCGCTTGTCGGGCAGGTTTTTCTCAATGTTCGGAGATAGCACGGAGAAATTCCCCCTTTTGAAGGGGGTTAGGGGGATGTTTCGTGTGAATTTACCGCTTAACATCCCCCTAGCCCCCTTCGAAGGGGGAAAATGCGGTGCAAAAAACTGGATTTTCTGCCCAAAAATAAATGTTTCAAAACCTGCCCGCAAGCATTCAGGCGGGTTTGCAAAAAGAGAACTAAACAGCCCTGCCTCCAAAGGGGGAAAGACCTCCTGCAAGCTAAAAAGCTTAGTTGGAAATGCTATCAAAACATTTGCAAAAAAAACAATCGTTGTTCGGATTAATAAAAATAAAGTAGAGTAAGTAAATTCAAGCAAAATTAAAAGGTACCCCATTATACGTTGAGTTAAGTTCATCATAATTATATTAGAAAACAATAGCGCTTTTCGCCATAGCTTTGAATTTAAATTCACGAGTCAGGTACTTTGAAAATGTCCGACTCGTAGCAGACCCACACCTTTCATCAAATCACAATTTTAATTCCACAATAACGGGAAAATGGTCGGATAACTGCCGTCCTTCTCTCGTCTTCGGCATCGGAATTTCCAAATAATCTACGGGCGTTTTGGTAAAAATGTAGTCTATTAGTCTCGGAAAAGTCCCCTCCATTTTGAACCCATTAAACGTTCCCTCGCTTAACACTTTTTTCTCCGCTGCGGTATGAAAGGCATCGTCCACGGCGGCAGTCAAGCGCTGATAGTTGGGATTGTCGGGCGTAAAGTTAAAATCACCTATCAAAACCGCTGGTACCGCTTTTGGTAAACTCGCTAAGTGATTGATTAACAAATCGGTACTCAATTGTCGAGCTTGTTGACCAACGTGGTCGAAATGGGTATTTAAGACGTAAATTTCCTGATTATGTCGATTTTTAAAATGCCCGACCGTCGTCGTACGGTGACAAGCGGCGTCCCATCCTCTCGACACTTGGTTGGGGGTGGCAGACAACCAAAAAGTCGAATCTTGTACGATTTGCCAGTCCATTTTTTTGTAAAACAAAGCCATAAATTCGCCTTCTTTTTGCCCGTCATCCCGTCCAACGCCAATGTACGCATAATCGGTCAAAGCCGAATCCAAATAATGGATCTGTTGTACCAATGCTTCCTGCACGCCCAAAAAATCGGGGTTTTCTTTTTGGAGGTAATTAACCATATCCGCCTTGCGTTGGTGCCAATTGTCGGCTTTATCATTGGGCGCATCCAAGCGGATGTTGTAGGTCATAATTTTTGCCGTTTTTTGCTCGGCGGTCGTCCCGCTTTGGGTCGTTTGACAGGCGATTAGACCGAGGAGTAATAGACCATAAAGAATTCTCATTGAGATAATTTTTAGAATTTTGATTTTCTCGCCATCCCATTATCCTTAACCTCAAACCCCAAGGTAGTCAATCCTTTTTAAATTTCGGGTGCCGACATGAACAAATCCCACACAAAGCCAGACCGATAATTCTCAATCATCACGGGAATGGGCAATTGGTCAATCGCTAAATAGCGGGACAGAAACCAATCGGACTGTTCGCTAAAAGCGTCGTGGGGGCCGTATTTACCGAGGTATTTCTGCCCCTCTTTTTGGTATCAATATTTTAAAAACTGCATACTTTCTTGGGGTGTATAGGGAAAGGAAGACAAAGCTGCCGTCGGCGAAATTACCCCCAAATCGCTTTGCGGAGCGTGCCCTGCGTAGCCCGTCATCGAATAACTGGAGGTCAAGCCCCAACAGTCTTCGGAATAACCTTTGTACCCGTGGGGATTTTGGACGGAGTGTTCGTAGTGAATCAAAGCGTGATTCCGATTCACCGCCCAATAATCGACGTAGCTATCTGACAATCCCTTTGGATTTAACCCCAAATAAGAATAATGCGCCCAAAACAAAGGTCCAACTACCTTATTATTGTGCTCGTAATGGTCAATAATGGCGGGAATGCCGTACAGCGATTGGTCGGATTTTATAGCGCCGTTGCGCATGTAGCCTTTGTGAAAAACGTCGGGTTGAATGGGGTGGGTCGGCGAACTTGCTGCCAAAATGTACATAATGGTACATTAGTTATAGCCACCCACGGGGAAATTTATCTTCCATTCGTATTCGGGCGACCAATGCCAATACAACACGTCTTTTCCTTGCGTGTACCATTGCCAATCGACGTCTTTCCACAACTCGTCCATTTTTTGCACCAATTGCTGCTCTTTTTAATTCCCTTTTTGAAAAAATTGTCGAGCGGCAATCAATCCCTGCACCAAAAAAGCCGTTTCTACCAAATCACCGCCGTTGTCGTAAGTACCTACATATAAAAAATCGACACTTTTTTCTGGTGTCTCTATTCTTTGAAATTGATGGTGTATTTTGTTCCAAAATCACATAGGATTTTTTCTAATTTCTGATTGAGTTCTTCTTGGGATTCTAAGTCTTCATATGGCAACCAATGATATTTTATCATTCGCCAAAGGATTTCAATAGGGTTCAGATGAGGACTATATCTAGGCAAGAAGAAAATGTATAAATCTTCTTTTTTCCATTGTTCGATTTTAGCCTCAAATTCTTTGCTATGATGAATTGGAGCATTATCCAAAACGACTACTGTGGGTTGTTTAATCCTTGACTTGAAGTCATCTAAAAAAGCCATTACTACTGCACTATTCATGCTACCTTGCATGGAATAGGATTCTAAATCATTACTCAAACTCATTAACCCAAAAATTTGAGTTCCTCTAGTTTTAGATGGGGTTATTTGGATATATTCTCCTTTTGGCTGCCAGCCATACGGAATGTAACCTTGCATATTAAACCCACTCTCATCGGCAAAATATAAATCAAGGCTCATAATACCCAACGGGGTGATGAGCTAAATAGCTTAAAATGACTAAATTTACTGCAAAAAGATGCAGATAAATTTACTAAAATTAATGGGTGACGAGGCATGTTACAACCTTCTCCGAGAATTACGCTGTACACTACTATACATTTTAAAAAAGGAGTTGATTTTTTCGTTCTAAAAGGCTTATTAAAAAGCCCACAAAAGAAATCAAGTCTCTAAATTTATTATTAAGGTAATCTAATCCTTTAGCAAAAACAGAAACCTTTCTAATAGTCAGATTGCCAAGGAATTAGATATATCTCAAAAATCAGCACAAAGCATAACCAAAAAGTTACGAGCAGGAATTGTAAAAAAAAACCTGATATACAACTTGATGGAGAAGTTGAGACCGATGAAGTCTACCTAGTTTGTGGACACAAAGGGCAATCTTCCAAAGTTCGCCAAGCTAATCGCCTTCCTCGTTGCCGTCGTTTAAAAGGGGCACGTGGTCGAGGGACGATGAAAACCGAAAAACCACCTGTTCTAGGTTTTATTAAAAGAGGTGGACAATTAGTCCTCAAACTTCTCGAAAACGTCCAACAAAAGACCATAAAACCTATATTTGAAGCAGTTGTTCGACCAGGCACCTTAGTATATACGGACGAATATAATATATATAACCGACTCAAAGAGTGGGGATATGGCCACAAAACTGTCTGTCATTCCGCAGGCGAATATGCCAGAGACGAAGATGGAGACGGTTTTTGCGAAGTCCATGTCAATACCCAAGAAGGAATTTGGTCTGTATTGAGGGCTTGGTTAAGACCACATCGTGGGATTAGTCAAGCAAATATGCCACTTTACCTAGGTTTTTTTGAGTTTATTTTCAATACTCGAAGAAGAGGAAAGGCAGTTTTGGAAGATTTGTTTAGAACAATTCTTCAGCCTGACCTCCGAGAAATCTAATTCGCAACTATCACCCCGTTGGGTGTTATGAGCCTCCGTTTTAATCCCTCTAATCCGTTAAATCTGTGTTCCTATTGAATCTAGCTACGCAAAACGTTATAATTAAGAAACTTGAAACTTATGCACCAAAGACATCACATCATTCTCGCCTCTAAATCTCCGCGTCGTCGTCAACTCTTGTCGGAAGCAGGATTTCAATTTGAAGTGCGTACTAAAGACGTAGAAGAAAACTATCCTAAGCGGCTATCCCCTAGTCGAGTACCCATTTTTTTAGCAGAGAAGAAAGCCGTGGCTTGCCAAGATTTTTTAGCAGATGATTCGATTATTTTAGCAGCGGATACGATAGTGGCCAAAGGTCGGGCGATTTATGAAAAGCCGAAAGATAGAGCGGACGCCGTTCGCATATTATCAGAGTTATCGGGCCAATGGCATCGGGTAATTACGGGGGTGTGTTTGCTGTCGAAGCAGAAAAAGGTAAGCTTTTCGGGGATTGCGAAAGTGAAGATGATGCCGTTGAGCGTGGAGGAAATTGATTTTTACGTGGACACTTACCAGCCTTACGATAAAGCGGGAGCCTACGCTATTCAAGAATGGATTGGTTTGTGTAAAATTTCAGAGATTCGAGGGACTTATGCTAATATTATGGGGTTACCCGTAGATTTGGTGTATCGGTATTTGCAGGAGTTTTGAGGTGTTTTGTTTGGTGACTAGTGACTAGGAATTAGTGACTAAATAGTGCTCTTACTACTTTGTTTTGTAACATAGATTTAAGGAACACAACTTGCCCGTATGGGGAACTAGACGTTGACCTTTACTGATTGTCTATTGTTCATTACTATTTTTTAGGACAACGGATGCTTTATGTGATGTTGACTTGGACAACGGATACTTTATTTATCGTTGACTTGGACAACTGCTTGCCCGTGTGGGGATTCAAACGTTGACGCTTCTTTATTTGCTCTCTGTTCGTTGTTTGTAACACGGATTTAAGGAATACAGAATTAGACTAAGATACTCATGGAAAATGAAAAAGGGCAACAATCTGAGAATTGTTGCCCTTTCCATGTGAGGTTCTAAGTAATACTAGTCACTAGTTACCAGTCACTAATCACTAGCCACTAATACGACCACAAATCGTGTTCGAAGTTGAAGATTTCCATACGTATTTTCTCCGCTTCTAGCAATTGGTCAACGCCAGTGAGGTAATCTTCTACTTTTCGGTCGTAAACGTTGGACCGCTTCATGATATAGCTAGAAAATTGACGGCTCTGCATAACGTCTTCCCAAGTCATTGGGCTGGCGTCGTTTTCTGGGTTAAATACCTTATGTCGTGCTAAGATTTCACGACATTCTGGATAGTAAGCCCAAAACAGCGGCGTGGTATATTTATAGTTACCATTTTCATCGTACTCGTCTTTCAGTGGAGCAATTCCTAAAATTCGTACTTGCAATGTAGAGGATTCCTCGTCGAAAAACCATATCTCTTTTAATCTAAATTGCTTGATATCTTCTGGGTTCAGGTCGTTTCGAACGATAGTCAATTCTTCTTCGTATGTCTCGGGGTCAAAGGCTATAATTGTATCGACCGTTGCGCCCATAGAAGCTACTTCATCGGGTGCCAATGGATAGGAAAATTTATCGTCTTCCGTACCGTAAACGGTAATTTCTCCCTCTTCGGCCGCTTTCATCAAGATAGAGAAGAAAGGCTCTTCTGGATAACCGAACGGTAAGTTGAGCTTTTCTCGAACGTCAATAATTCTCCAAATTCGCTTTTCCCAAAAGATATCCGCTTCCCGAATGGGGTCATAAGGTAAAACTCGACGGTCGCTAATAATACGTTTTTCAACGATGCCATCTAGCGGTGCGTCAAACTCTTCGCCCGCTTCCGTTCGAACGTTCCGTAAATCTTGTGCATTCACCGTTTGGAAAGCCAACAAACAAAGGAAAAATCCAAATAAGCACTTAATATTCATAATCAGTTTTAAAAAGTTATTTGTTATTCGTTACTCGTTATTTGTTATTTGTTACTTGTTATTCGTTACTTGTTATTCGAAAATCATCAAATTTACTTGGATAACAAGGCATAAGAATGGACTAACTTTTTCTCATTTTTAGTTTTGAACGAACAGCTATAAAACGATACTTTTTTTACAAAAATTATGCGACAAAAAAGTAATTGCTCAACTGCTGACAGTTATTGTAGTGATTAGTGACTGGTGATTAGTGACTAGTCCAGATGTTGACACTAATCACTAGTCACCAATTACTAATTACTACCGAATCTTAAAGACCATCGAGTTAATCTTTCTACCCGCAGCGTCACCGGGGCACTTGGCCTTTACATTTTCGAAGTAGTAGGTGTCACCGGGCTTGGCACTTCGGACTAGCCGTAGCGATTTTTCATCAAACGTTCCGCCTCGATTGGTATTAGAGACAGGATCTTGTCGCTTGGCCACCTTTACCAGATTGAAACCTTGAATTTGACATTTGGCATCAAAATCGAAACCATCCAACCAAGGGATAACGCCTCTTTGTGCCTTAAATTCACCATTACCCATTGCGCCGTCCGCTTTCTTACCCAATTTAGCAACAGGGTCGGGAATACGCTTTACACGGAACGGAGCCGTTTTGGACAATCCTCCGCCAGATACTTTAATAGAAACGTCACCTGGCCGAGAAACTTTTACGGAATACTTTCCTCGACTTCCCGTCAAATTACAGCCGGGACCATCGCATCGAACGTTGACATCGTTACTAGATACACCAGCAACGGATACAGAAATAGGATTATCCACACCAATATAGAATACGTTCATCTTGTCGGCAGAAACGGTAGCAGAGGTCTCTCCTACTTCGTATTCAAAAGTAGAAGTTTCCGTCGTTACTTCACCCGTTAGTGGATTCTTAACCGTTGCTGATAAATTTAGAGTCTGCGTACCTAAGGAGCTGGTTAGGTTAGAAAAATCCGCTTTACCGTCCTTTCCAACGGGTAATCGTCGGCCGTTTACGGTCAAATTGATATTTTCTGGTGGAATATCGGAACTGTACGCACCTAGTGAAACCTGTGCTTCAAATTTATCACCTTTGATAACATAAGCTTTCTTAGCATTGATAACGGGGAAAAACTGGTTGAATTCAATCGTTTTACCACCCGCCAATTCTGCTAATTTACCAACTGCTAAGGCTTCTGCGTTCTTAGCATCCGTCTGAAATTTAGTTAGTAGAGGTAGAACAGAAATCAACGGCATTTGTCGGAAACGGAAGTCCGCCCAACTTTTTTTATCACCGTCTGATTTTGCTTCCCAATCTTGGTCAATATCAAGTGAGATATTTTCGGCAAAAGAAGCAATATTTGCTTTTACCTTTTCTTGGTCTACCCTTCCCCCTGTCTTAATATCAAAAGCATCGGCATTTTCTTCTACTACTTTCGTGTAAATATCAACGATATTTTTTCGTACTTCGGCAATTTTGGTTTCCAACTCACCGCCTTTTCCATCAATTACCAACATCTTCGTAGTCACATCCTTATTCTTTTTCCCCTTAATTATTTTCTTAGCCTCGTTTTCTGGATAGAGGTAATCCCCGTCATCCACTTCACCGTTTTTATTACCGGCTTGGTCAATTAGTTCATTCTTCAAATTATCTACATAATCCGAAAAATCGCTGATTTCTTGACGGATATCCGCCACCGCTCCAGATAGCGGCTTATACTTAGCTTTAGATTCATCGCTCAACAACTTATCGAGCGCTGCTTGCTGTTCGTTGACTGCTTTATTAGTCGTAGCATTCGACTTCTGCAAACTATCGTCGATAGTTTTGAAGGCGTTCATCACCTCCGCAGATACGTTTAGGGCTAGTAAGGCAGTTAGTACCAGATACATCAGGTTAATCATCAACTGCCTCGGGTCCT
>JBCCQK010000118.1:0-17849 GCA_039024375.1 Bacteroidota bacterium | reverse complement strand
TCGCTCTGTTTTTATTCGCTGCATTGGCAGCTAGCCCAATTTTCGCTAATGACTATGTAACAGACCCCGAACCCCCATCTATCGTAGGTGTAGCAGTAGGGAATGAGGACTTTTCGACTTTAGTAGCGGCCGTCAAAGCTGCGGATTTGGTAGGTGTACTAAGTGGTGATGGCCCGTTTACCGTATTTGCGCCGACCAACGATGCGTTTGCCAAATTACCTGATGGAACGATACCATCTTTGTTGAAGCCTGAAAGTAAGGAGACGCTAACTGCTGTATTGACTTACCACGTCGTAAAAGGAAAATTTATGGCAGCAGACGTGTTAGCGGCCATCGAAAAGAATAAGGGTAGCTTCACCATCCCAACGGTACAAGGTGGAGAATTGGTAGCTTCTCTCAAAGACGGCAAAGTGATTTTGACGGATGCTGCTGGAAACGCTTCTACGGTAATACTCACTGATGTTCCCGCTTCCAATGGTGTTATTCATGCGATAGATAGTGTGGTAATGCCCAAATAATGTGGTAAATACTTAACGGAATAGATAAGTAATATTAGAAACGACTACAGAAAGGCTACCGATTGGTTCGGTGGCCTTTTTGCGTTGATTACTGTGTATAATTTAGATGTTGACTGCCTTTTTCCCGTCATTTCCCAATCAATGACATTCAACTTACAATTGTGGAGTTAAACCGACCCAACCCTTTAGAGCAACTAACGTTTCTTTACTGTTGTAGCTCAACTTGATTTTGTTCTAAACCGACTCAGTAGTTCCAGCTCGTACGGGCTGGAACTACTTTTCCTACGAAAAAATTCAAGATAAAAACTATTGCTTACCATCCCTCATAGATAAAACACGAAACTATCTTGGTCGTCACTCACAGTTGTTAGTAGCCCTCTGCTGACCGTCGTAACAAAGAACATTAGGTACTTGATTTACATTATTCTAATCACTTAAAAATCATGGAACCATGTTGAAAAAATTACTCTTATTGATTGTGCTGCTAGGGAATGTAGTAGTAGTTAAGGCATCGACTAAAAATTTCGCTGCTTTCGTGAATGCCGAGCAAATGGCAATGGACACCACCCTCACTTGCGAAGCCGTAGGAATATCCCTAGATTTTAACATTTGTATTACGGACGAATTCGGGGCAACCGAAAAAGTAAACATTTGCGAAGCCCTTGCTAGAGAAACACCGCCCGTAACCATTGACCTATGCGAACCGCTCGATTTTGACGATTTGGTTGGGTTTGATAGGTTATACAATGGAGCCGTCTTTGGGCTACTAGATTCTTTGGGCTGCGACCTATTTCCTTTTCAAGTTCCCGTTTGTACGACCGACTCGGAAGGAAACCAAAGGGTTTTCTTTAGCTTCTGCGAAGCCTTCGACGAGGGACTTTCTTTGGAAGAATTGTCGGTGTGTGACGAAGCGCTTTTCGACCCACCAACGGACGTAGTGGACCCAATCGGTTGCCCCGATTTTGGCTTCGATTTTGAATTAGACGTTTGTTTTGTGGACGATACAGTAGGAATCGCCACGTTTCCGTTGTGCGATGCCTTGTTGATTGGCTTGCCTTTAAACGAATTTGAGATATGCCGAGCCGCTTTAGATAGTCTGGACTGTGACCCAGAGGGCGTCGATTTTCCTATTTGCGTACTGGACGAAACGGGGGAACGGATTCAGTTTCCTTCTCCTTGCGCTGCTTTTCAAGCGGGATATATACTGACAGATTTTACTTCTTGTCGCCCTCCGTCTGATGCACCACAGAATCAGTTAACTTGCGAGGCACTTGGTCTTTATTTTGATTTCACGGTTTGTCGTACGAAAGAGGATGGTAGTACGGAAACGTTACTGTTCTGCGATGCGTTGGAAACGGAACCCAATTTGGACAATCTTTCTATTTGCCAAGAAACCCTAGCTAGTCTCACAGTGGACAATTGCGATATATTTGGACTTGATTTGGCCGTTTGCTGGACGAATGAAGATGGGGCGACTCGGACCTTCCCCAATCCTTGTTCTGCGCTGCAAGCAGGCGTATCCGCCGATGAGTTAGATTTCTGCGAGGGAGCGGTTCAGTCGGCCATGTCCCGTTTGTTAGTGACCAGTATTGAAGAAACTACTTCTGATTTAGTCGAGACCGTAACACTGTATCCTAATCCCGTTGAGGACCAATTTTTTGTGGAGTTTGCTGTTAGTAAAAGTACGTTGTACGAGGTGACGATAATGGGTTTAAACGGACAAGTAATGCAACGACAAACGGGCGAAGCGATTGCTGGACAAAATATAGTCACGCTCGACGTAACAACCTTGCCCGCTGGAATGTACTTGGCGAACCTACAGACAAACACGCAACGGGCGAGTCGAAAGTTGATGAAGCAGTGAGGTGTTAAAAAAACAAAATAGAAATATCCCCTTCATCAAATGTAGTGGCCGTTTATTCCAAAAGAGATAAACGGCCACTTTGTTTTGTTATCAAATACTTTCTTCTTCCGCTACTTAATGTGGGATTTAGTAGCCGATGGATAAAAAGGGCAACTTTACCATAAAAAAGTAAAGTTGCATATGGATGAAAGAATCTATTTTAAAAGGCAACTGCTTAGAACAGAGAATAGAGACCTAGACTGAGAAGAGTGTTACAAAATTTTTAGTTTTTCTCACTTGTCAACGTCGTACGTCTCATTTCTCTACTCTCTACTCTCGATTCTGAATAGTTATTTTAAAAGAATGGTTTCGTCGTTTTTGAAACGCCCCATGACGGTTTTGCCAGCGTGCAAAGTCAAATCTTCGCCCGGTCTTGGACTTTTAAAAATTTGTTCGTCGGCGTCTAGTTCAATGGTTTGACCATCGACGGCTTGTACAGAAATTAACTCAATCGTTACCGTTGTGTGACTATCAGCGTAGTGGGCTTGACTGACTCTTTTAACTCGGCCCACGGCGTAGGCGTTGGTTTTGACTACCACACAGCCATTGACTTTGACATCTCTATCTACTTTCATTTGGATATTTTGGCCAACCGTCAACTCCGAAGAATAGACCGTTTCGGCTATTTTGAGGAGGACTGCTTTGGTAGCAGCGACGCCAATCAGCGTCTCTGTACCTTTCTTGGGCTTCTTGCCCTTGACAAAAGTTACCTTTGGTAAGCGCCCGTCGGCATCTACAGAAAAGTCAGCTGGGATTTGTGCTTGGATATTGGGCATAGTGATGAAGGTTGCAACGAGTGCAATTATGATAGATTTCATGATTGTATTTTTTTGAAAAAATTGAGGTAATGAAAGAGAAAAGATGCTTTGTTTCTTTGGTTCTGGATTAAGCTGCTGTATTTACAAGTTAATGTCTTCGCCAAATGAATGATGAATGGTAAGTGATGAATGATATTAATGAGTAGTAAATTGAAAATATTCGTCTTACGAAGTGAAAAACCATCATTTATCACTCATCAACCATCATTTATTGTGGTTGGCAACCACATTCACAAGTAAATTGTACTATTATTTCTTACTCGACTAGTTACGGTAGTTCCGATATTAACGGTAGCGATACCATCCATACAAGAAGCCGTAACGGTGTGCGGCGTAGAATTGAGCATGACCGAAGTGCCGTTCACTGCTCTGACACTCTCTACTCGAATGGTTAAGACCGAACTTTCGTCGTTGCAGGCGTTGCAGTCGCAAGCCTTCGTTCTTTCGACATCGGTGACCTTACCGAAGGCAGAACTTCCCGAAGCGATGAGGACTTTACCGTTAACGACCACGTCGTTGCGGACTAAAAATTCAACGGTGTGTCCGATGTTCTTTTTGGCGGCAGTGATTTTTTCGTTTAACTCGAGGTGAACAGGCGTACCTTCTCGAAGAATGATGCGGCCCATTTCTTGAACGGATTCGGTGGCGTAGCAGCAATCCGCAGCGGACAAATTGGTGGCGAACAAAGCAGCGAAAAGGAAACAAATATTTAATAGATTCTTCATGATTAAGCGATTTTTAAAAGTGATGAATTAATTATTTTTAATTTTCACTTTTATCGTACCCCATTGTTTTTATTTGTCCCCAAATTTTTTTATTCTTTTTTATTTTTTGAAAAGATATTTCGAAAGTCCATTACAACTAACTGATTTTCAAGTTTTAAAAACATTAATATGCTTATACAACTATCCGAAACAGACACTAAAGGTCGCGCCTTTTTAGAAATAGACGGAGAACTACAAGCCGAAATGACTTATTCCAAAGCAGGTACTTCCCTGCTAATAGTGGACCATACCGAAGTGGTAGAATCCCTCAAAGGGCAAGGGGTCGGCCGTCAATTATTACTAAAAATCGTTGAGCAAGCAAGAGAACGGGGAATAAAAATTTTACCACTTTGCCCTTTTGCCAAAAGCGTTTTCGATAAAGAAGCGTCCATTCGGGATGTTTTGAAGTAATTAGAAAAGGATTCAATCAATTGCTAAGTAGTTTTGCAAATTAATACTGTCGGGTTCCAATTGGGCAGGAGAAGGAGATTCTTTCCTCCCAAAGCATTTCGGGATTCTTTTAACTGTTGAAAGAGAAAGATTCCTTTAAGGAATCTCCCTCTCTTACCCGACAGCTTTATCTTGATTAACCACTAAGGATTCTTTTAGGATGCCATGATTGATGCGGAATAAAATACTTTACTACGGAATCATTATAGTTCTTTAATAGGCTTTTGCTACCTTTAGGTGTAACCCTAAATCCAGCTAGCCTAAAAGCCTATTTATATCAAAACTCATTTATGAAGCCGATTCATCTTTTTTATCTAAGCTTACTATGGTTTGTAGTAAGTTGTACTACTGAACAAGCGCCTAAAAAATCACCCAATATCCTCTTCATCGTCGCCGACGATTTGGGCTATAATGACCTCAGTTGCATGGGTAGCAGCTACTACGAAACCCCCAACATTGACAAAATTGCCCAACGGGGAATGAATTTTACCAACGGGTACGCCGCTTGCCAAGTTTGTAGTCCGTCGAGGGCCAGTTTAATGACAGGTAAATCGCCCGCAAGGCACGGCATCACCGACTACATCGGCGCCAGAACGGGCGAAGATTGGCGCAAGGCCAAACGCTATACGTATTCTTTACCACCTACTTATAAAGACCATTTACCCCACGAATATACCACTTTACCCGAAGCGCTGAAAGCGGTGGGCTACGCTACTTTTTTTGCGGGAAAATGGCATTTAGGTGGTAAAGGGTCGCATCCGACCGACCACGGTTTTGATGAAAATCAAGGTGGCTACCACCAAGGCGGCCCTTATTCGGGTGGCTTCTTTTCCCCGTTCAACAATCCCCAAATGGAGGATTATCCCGAAGAAAAGGGCATCAGTCTATCCGAAAAATTAGCTAGGGAAACGGTTGCCTTTATTGAAGAAAATCAAGACACTTCTTTCTTAGCGTACTTATCCTTTTACGCCGTACACGCACCCATTCAAACGACGGAAGAACGCTGGAAAAAGTACCGTCAAAAGGCCGTTGACCAAGGCGTGGCCGACCAAGGATTTGCGATGGAACGCCGCCTACCGATTCGTCAACACCAAGACAATCCCGTTTATGCGGGTTTGATTGAGCAGATGGACGATGCGGTCGGCATGGTACTAGATAAGCTGGAAGCGTTGAATTTAGCGGAAAATACTATCGTGATTTTTACCTCAGACAACGGCGGCGTGGCTTCGGGCGATAACTTTTCTACGTCTCTGAAACCGCTTCGGGGCGGTAAGGGCTACCAGTGGGAAGGTGGACTTCGAGTGCCTTATTTCGTGTATGTTCCTTGGCTAAACAACGGTGGACAGACCAATACTACCCCCGTAACGGGTATGGACTTTTTCCCAACTTTACTAGATTTAGCGGGACTTCCGTTGCAGCCACAAAACCATAACGACGGTAAAAGTCTAAAGCCACTATTGACGGGTAGTTCGCTTGACGAACGGGCTATTATATGGCACTATCCGCATTACGGTAACCAAGGAGGAGACCCTTCGGCCGTCATTCGTAGAGGTAATTACAAACTCATTCGGTACTACGAAAAGGGCGAAGAGGAGCTATACGATTTGTCGAAAGACCTCAGCGAACAGCAAAATATTATTGCCCAGTACCCCGAAGAAGCCAAGGCGCTAGCCGCCGAGTTAACGGAATATTTGACGGATATGAACGTGTCCTATCCAACGCCCGATGCACAATACAACGCCGATTCTTTCCAGTTAAAATACGAATACTTTAGCACCGATTTGATGCAACGTTTGGAAAAACAACGCACCAATTTTTTGAAAGAAGACTGGCAGCCGAATGCTGATTGGTGGGGAAGTAAGGTGACGGTGGATTAGAGGCAGTGGCAGTGGCGAACAAAGTTAACCGAGCCTAAAAAGATAGAAGCAACCGTCAACATCTAAGGAATAGTGAAAGAATAAATTTACATTTTCGAAATTCTAACTTTCTGGTTATCAATACTTTTAGATTTTGAACCAGCCCGCACAGCAGTCTGGCGGGTTTGTAATTTTAAATTTTACATTTCCCTTAATCCCCATACGGGCAAGCTGTTGTCCAAGTCAACATTGCGTAAAGTATCCGTTGTCTAAACAGAAGAAATCAATGGTAAAAGGCATCAACAAAAAGCCAACTTCTTATTCTGTGTTCTAAAAATCTGTGTTCCCATACTAGAAGTTGGCCGTCAAATTAGAGCATAATCAAACCCAATGCGCAATAACCTAACCACCTCCTCATTAATCTCGTAGGCTTCCCGAATACGAATATGGTGCCCAAATTTATTTTTTCCCCAAGGACTCGTCTTTTTCAAAACAGGACTTTGAATCACTTCGTCGTTGTAAAATTTAACATCTAACTCCTTAGACATCGGTTTTACAATCAACCATGCCTTTCTATTCGTGAAAACAACGGCATTTTTAGAAGCGCCGACGCTGTTGGGTTCCCAATCCATCACGGTCACCAAAATTTTGTCAAACGCTAGAATAAGATTGTCGGGCTTACCTTCGAACAGGTCGTCCAAGGTTTTAGTCGTACAGACGTGCGATTGATTGGTGGTTTTGAAGAGTCGATTGCAGACGGAGCATTGCCACATAGGTTGAGATATTAGATAACAAACAGACAAGTTGCCTAGAGAATTGTTTATATTTCTTGATTTTAAATACCATTGATTCAATTTCTTAAAAAATGTCAATGCAAATCACCTAAATCGTCGCTTACCTTTGTAGAAAATTAAAATTATGCGACTACCAAAACAACTTGTTCGATTAGCTTCTACGCTGTTTCCCCAAAAAATAGCCGATTTTGCTTATGACCAATTGATGAACCCGCAAGTACGAAAATTGCGGGACAACGAATTGGAAACACTCGATTTAGCGGATAAGCAATGGATTAAATTTCGAGATTTCAAGATTCAGACGTACAAATGGGGCCACCCCGACCACGAAAAAATCTTATTAATTCACGGCTGGGAAGGACAAGCGGGTAATTTCTCAGACTTGGTATATTACTTACTGGAAGCCAACTATTATGTTATTGCGTTTGATGCACCCGCTCATGGTTTCAGTAGTAGAGGAAACGGAGAAAATATCCTCTTTGAATTTGTGGACTTAGTAGCCGAACTCATTAAAAAATATCAATGCAAGAAACTGGTTAGCCATTCTTTCGGAGGAGTTGCTACTACGAACGCACTGTTCAGCTGCCTCGAAGTTAAGATTGATAAATACGTGCTACTGACTACGCCGAATAAATTTTCCGAAAGGCTTGATAATGTTGCCAAAACGGTCGGTCTTCCAAATAAGATTAAGCAATTACTCATTGATAAAATTGAGTCCACGACCGACTATGAAGTCTCGACCATGGGGGTCAGTAACGTTGTGGACAAAATTAACGTCCGAGAAGCCATTATCTTTCATGATAAAAACGACTCAGTGATTCCCATTGAGCAAGCTAAAATTGTCTGTGCCAATTGGAAAAATTGTACACTTAAAGCAATCGAAGGAACGGGACATTTTCGCATTCTACGGACCGAATCGGTGCTTAATGAGGTAGTCGCTTTTTTGAATTGACGCTCCAGAGACCATACCACAAATCAAAGTGCTGCGGACCTTTCGTTTTCTGTGGGATATACTTTTGGGGGAAGCTATTGGCTGTTTTCGGCTCCGAACTTCAATTCTCTACGCAGGCGACTCAAATATTCGGGTGTAATGCCCAAGTAGGAAGCGATGTAAATTTGGGGTAAGTTCAAAACCACCTTAGGGCGTCTTTTCAACAGTTTTAAATACCGTTCTTTGGGTGTCAACAACAACAAATCATTTTGACGTTGGTAAATGTTTAAAAATACCTTTTCGGCAATCAGTCGCCCAAATCGCTCCATCACTGGATATTTCTCATAAAAGTACTGCATACTTTCGTAAGAAAAATAGAGAACTTCACAGTCCGTTAAAGCTTGAATGTACTCCAAAGAGGGAATCTGTTGAACGAAGCTACTGTAATCACTAACTAAGCTACCCGCAAAGAAAAAATTGGTGGTAATCTCCTTGCCATCTCTTAAATTATAAGTTCGACAATTCCCCGTATTCAGAAAATTCATCTCTCGGCAAACCTTTCCTGCGCTCACTAGAAAATCTCCTTTTTTGAGTTGTTTGATACGATAGACTCGTTCTAGGTCTTGCCACTCTTCGTCGGTCGGTTGGACGAAGGTACAGAAATAGTTACGGAATTTCTGGGAGGACATTTTTCTGGGTTTTGTACGGTTTATTCTTATTGCGAATAGGTAAGAGAAATCTAAAATTTAATCCCGATAAAAATCGGGGCAAAATTTAAAAGTTCTGATAATCAGAAAGTTAAACTCCAAAATGAACATATATTTATTATTACTTCCTAACCTAATCAGTAATCCGAATTACCTATCCATAATCAACATTCGAGATGTGGCGGTCGCCACTAAAATCCGCTCTCCTTTGTAAGCTTTGGCTTGCAATAACAAGTAAGATTTACTCTGACTAACCACTTCTACTTCGACAATCACTTTTTTGTCAGCAGGCATCAACGGTTTTAAGAAAGTGATATTCATATCTAAACTCGTTGTGGGTTTTCCCGCAATCATGCCCGAAAAAGGACCGAAGGAAGCATCGAAAAACATTCCGTAGTAGCCGCCAAAAGTGACACCAAAGGGGTTATTGTATTGTTTTTTCAAGGGAAAAGAGACTTGCATAGATTTGCCCGGTACGTACTCCAAGAAGGTGGGGTCGAGATGTTTGACGGCTGGAGGGGGCATTTCAATTTCCTTTCCATTGCTCGATTTAATACTAGCAAAAAGAGTTCTTGTTAAATCGTTCATTGTTAGTAGTCAAATTATATAGCGAACTTTCGTCGTTTCTGAGCTAAGTAAATAGTTTTTGACAAAAAATAGTTCGATAGAATAGCGGTTAAACGCAAAGAAATGGCGCTTTTTACCGTAAGTAGTAAGGAAAATTATATCTTTCCGAACAAGTGCTTGATTACCTGTCCAAACTATTTGCCCTATGTCGTTACTAAAAAAATGGATACTACTGCTGAGCGTCTGTTGTACAGCAACCACGTTGTTGGCACAAAAATATACCATCAGTGGCTACATTAGTGACGCCGATAATGGGGAAAAATTAATTGCGGCCAACGTATTCGACCAAAAAAGCGTAGCTGGAACGGTTTCTAATACCTACGGTTTTTACAGCCTAACACTTCCCGCCGATTCGGTCATTTTATCTTTTTCCTATATCGGGTTTCAATCTCAAGAAGTTCGTTTGCTTCTCGATAAAGACATCAAGCTAAATATTGCGCTGTCCGCCTCGGTCAATCTAACGACGGTAGAAGTAGTGAGTGAAAAATTGGAAAGGATAGAAGAATCGAGTCAAATGAGTCGAATTGAAGTACCGATTGAGCAAATTAAAAAAGTCCCCGCCTTATTGGGGGAGGTGGATGTACTAAAAACGTTGCAGTTGTTGCCGGGCGTACAATCGGGAGGAGAGGGACAAGCAGGTTTGTACGTGCGTGGGGGAAGCCCCGACCAAAATCTGGTACTACTAGACGGCGTACCCGTTTATAATGTCTCTCACTTATTGGGCTTCTTTTCGGTTTTTAATGCCGATGCCATCAAAAACGTAACGTTAACCAAAGGTGGGGTTCCTGCCCGTTTCGGTGGTCGTCTTTCTTCCGTCTTGGAAATCAATATGAAAGAAGGCAATATGGAGGAATTTCACGGAGAAGGCTCGATTGGGTTTGTGTCCTCTAAGCTGACTTTAGAAGGCCCAATTATCAAAGACAAAGCCTCTTTTATCGTTTCGGGACGGCGTACGTACGTGGATTTGATTGCTCGACCCATTATTCGAAACCAGGCCGAAGAGGACGGTGACCAAGCGGATTTGAAACTATTTTTCTACGACTTGAACGCAAAGGTCAATTATAAAATCAACGATAAGCATCGACTTTATCTTAGTGCCTACAATGGTGCCGACGTATTTGGCTTCGAAACGAGGCAGAATCTGTCCGAAAATAATTTCACTGAACTAGAAGGTAATACCGATTGGGGGAACTTAATATCCGCCTTGCGCTGGAATTATCAAATTAGCAATCGACTTTTTGCCAATACAACTTTAACACACAGTCGATTTAATTTTGATTTTGGGTCAAGTGTTGCCGAAGTCTTTGGAGAGGAACAAGATTTTTTTTCCGCTAAGTACCTATCGGGTATTTACGATTGGGCGGGCAAAATTGATTTCGATTTCATACCAAATCCGAATCACTATATCCGCTTTGGCGGGGGCGCTACGCACCATACCTACGAACCAGGCGCCATCCAATTTGAGTTGGAATTTGACGACGACTTTCAACAAATTCAACTCGGTTCGGAGCAGTCTAAATCGTGGGAATACAGCGCCTACGTGGAAGACGACATGCAGTTTGGTGCACTCAAAGCGAATGTTGGATTGCACGCTACCCTGTTCAGCGTGAACGGTCAAACTTACCAAAACGTACAACCGAGAGTTGGCCTACGGTATTTATTAAATAATGACATTGCGCTCAAGGCCTCTTACACCAAAATGGTGCAATATATCAATTTATTAACCAACGAATCGCTTAGTTTACCGACCGATTTATGGGTGCCGAGTACCGAACGGGTTCGCCCCCAAGACGCTTGGCAAACGGCTATCGGCGTGGCGACGACGGTATTTGACCAATACGAATTGAGTATCGAAGGTTACTACAAACAAATGCGCAACGTTATTTCCTATAAGGAAGGAGCGAGTTTTATCGGTATTGAAAATGATTGGCAAGACCGAGTAACGCAGGGCGACGGTGAAGCATACGGGGTAGAACTCTTTTTTCAAAAAAAGAAAGGGCGAACGACGGGTTGGTTGGGCTATACGCTGAGTTGGAACTGGCGACAATTTGACGAAATCAACAGCGGGGAGCGTTTTCCCTTCAAATACGACCGCCGCCACGATGTTTCCTTGGTCCTTTCCTACGATTTCAACGAACGTATTTCACTAACAGGAAGTTGGATTTATGGAACGGGCAATTCCATTACGTTGCCCTTGTATCGTTATACGTTGTTCAGTCAAGTTGATATTGAAAATATTGGTCGAAAAAATGCTTTTCGCATGAAACCCTATCATCGGATGGACTTGAATTTATCCATTGCTAACAAAAAGCGCAAATTTAAAAAATGGCAAAGTACGTTTAATATTGGTGCTTACAACGTTTACAATCGCAACAATCCTTATTTCGTCACAACGGGCTTAACGGCATCGGGCGAGCGGACATTTCGGCAGATTAGTCTTTTTCCAATTGTGCCGTCGATTAGTTATCAATTTTCGTTTTGATGTGTTTGTTATTTGTGTATTTGTTATTCGTTATTTGTCTGAGTTCCGAGGGTAACCACATAAAAAAGTGATTTTGAAAATGATTGTTTGATGGTCTTGATTGTTAAATGGTTTGACTGTTCTCGATTAGCAATAACCATCAAGCCATCAAACAATCAAGTCATCAAGATATTCAACAAAAACCATCCAACAATGAAATTATTCAAAAATATAATTACCATAGTTTGTTTGTTACTACTGGTAAGTTGCAGCGAAGACTTCTTCGATTCTATCACCGAGGTGGAGATTCCCGAACACGAACCTCGCTTGTCCGTCACGGCGACTTTCAACAACAACATTCGCAAGCAGCGGGTCTTTGTGAATTATTCTGTCGGTATTTTGGATGATAGTCCCAATGCCCGAAGAGTGCCCGACGCCGACGTTCGTTTGTTCGAAGATGGGGTACTCAGAAACACCTTTACTTACTTCAGTCGCATGGATGGTAATAGTAACGAAGAAGTAGGCTGGTTCGAGTCGGATGACCTAGAGTTTTTACCCGAAAAGGAATACACCCTGGTGGCCAATAGCGATACCTACGGGCAAGCAACGGCGAGTCAGCAATTGCCAACGGAAGTGCCCATCAATAATTTAACCTTCAAAGAAAATGGTGCGGTTGATATTTATGGTGACCGAGGCAACGAAGTTACCCTTGAAATCAATGACCCAGCGGGCGAAGAAAACTATTACAGCATCAGTGCCTTGGTATTCTACCGTTTCGAAGACCAAGATACCAAGGCGCTCATTGGCGAACCTGTCCCCGTTAGCCCCGTTGACCCAATTTTAGAAGATTTGAATAGCGGTATTTTCTTGAACGATGCGAGTTTTAATGGGGAGGCGTTTACCCTACGGGCGGCCGTTTTCTTCGAAAAAGAAGAAGGGCAACTAGGGTTTAACTACCGCCGTGCCGAACGCATTCGCATCGTCCTATCGTCTATTTCTAAAGACCGCTATTTGTTCGAAAAGACCCTGTCCAATTACTACGATAATCGAGATAATCCCTTTGCCGAACCCGTTATTGTGCACGAAAATGTGGAAGGGGGAAGTGGTATTTTTACGCTCACCACCCCAAGTGAAGCGGAGATAAATTTGTAAGGAAATTGTAGTAGAGCTAAAGGGTTTTCTCATGAAAATTGAATTACCATGCAAGTATTTACACAATCCCTTGCTAAGCCAAATCTAAGCAGCAGAGAAATTGATAAAGGAACTACTGATTTATTTCCTGCATCAATAGTTGAGCCTCCTCATTTTCTGGCCATAATCGCAAGGCTTCCGTCAAAGCAGTTTTCGCCAATATTGGTTGTTGCATAGCCAAATAGATTTTCCCTTTCAACGTATAAGTATCCGAAAAAGCGCCATGTTCCATTTCGCTCAATGTCAGTATATTCAGCGCATCGGCTTTTTTTCCAGCTTCTAGTAGGTTAGCTGCGACTTGATTAATTCCTTCTGGAGAGACGTGGAAATCAAAATAGAAATTAGGCCTATTTTTCAGTTCATAATATCGTTCAATTGTCCTGTTGACCCCAATCTCAGCAATGGAATTATTTAGAAAATCATTAACGGTGATAACCGATTTATTCAAGTCTTTGTCTCCATTCAGTATTTTTTCAAGATAGTTCGTTGAAATACCGTACAATGCACTTTCTCCATTTTCTGGATGGACAGAAGTGCCGCTTAATACCCCTACTAACTGCCCATTAGCGTCTATTAGAGGCGAACCGCTCGCTCCTCCTATATTAGCGGTTTGGTCGGTTTGAGAAAAAACAATTCGATTCCCTTTTACACTCAATACTTTTGCTGACTGTATGATACAAGTATCTTGTTTGTAAGGACAGCCCGTAAAATAGATGGGTTCTCCCACTTGCAAAGGCGTAAACCTTGGAGATAGCGTTCGAATATTTGGGGAATGATATTGAGTGGTGAAAACAATCCAATCTCTAAGTTGGATAGCAGCATCTTCAAACGCCAGTATTTCTGCGGTATCTTGATTTAGTAATTGACCAATCAGTACCGAATCACTTGCATTGTTTTTCGGACGCATCACCCATCTTTCCAAATGAGTATTGGGACTGACTCCTTTCATATCATTAGGGTTGGCAATCAGTAAAACGTGTTTGGCGGTAGCCGCTAATACGCCCTGTTTGGTATCAATTAAAAATCCCGAACCTGCGTAAGTAAAAGATGGATGAATATATTGTTGATTATCTTCGTACCACACCTCGTTAATCAACGCTACATTTGATAAATCAGGGGCGATTTGAGGTGTACGTTTGTCATTCAACTGTGATGTACAGCCTAATGTAAGCGTAATGGAAATAAGTAAGCAATAAAAAAGTGACTGGTCGATTTGTAGCATTCTTCGATATTAAGCAATTGTAAAAAGAATCAAATTACTTGAAACCGACTATGAATGTTTGCTAGGAACGATTTTTAACAGGTTTTTGACAACTATTTTAGGAGGAATTTTCCTAGAACGAATAATTTTCAAGCACAAAAGCAACGACATTTACCGCTCAATGTCTTTACTCGAAAAAGAGGAAGTGTGGGGAGTGAAAGAAAAGTTGAATCTGAAGAGGGACGATTAAGAAATAATAAATAACCAACACCACTGATGTTTTTTGAATTTAATGCGTACAGTAGTTTGCTGTTGATTTGTTTTGTACAAGGTCTGCTATTTGCGTGCTTATATTTCTATCGAGGATTCAAAAAAGAAGAATTGCACCCCAAATTGCTGGCTTGTATCTTGCTGATGTATAGCGCTTTTGTGGCGAATTGGATGTTAGGATTTGCAGGGTGGTACGATTCACACGATTGGCGCACTGTTTTGATGTTTTACTTGCCTTGGCGCTATTGGTTGGCGTTAGGGCCATTGACTTGGTTCTATTTTCGGAGTCTGACGAACAGAAATTTTGGCATTAAAGGAAAAGATTGGCTACATTTTTTACCCATTGCCATCTATTTATTAATAGAGGCATTAGTAGCTATTTGGGACTTACTAGTCATTGGAGAATTGCCTTATTTTTATGGAACCAAAGGGGTAATTATGCAAGAAGGATTTTGGGGAGAGTTTATCTATTATCCTCTGGTAAAAATTATCACTATCTTCTCAATTTTCTACTACTTCATCAAGACTTTACGAGCGTATTACGCTTACCGTACTTATTTGGATGATAATTTTTCGGAAACGACGCTTATTCATTTCTCTTGGCTACGGAACGTCCTGTATATCGTCTTGGCGGGCCAAATACTCCGTATAGTGTTTGAAATTGCCGAGCTAACTAGTCCAAATGGATTGACCTATATTCAGACTTGGTGGGAATATTTGGGCTTCGGTTTAATGATTTATTATTTGAGTATTTCTGCCTACAACGAACGTCCGTTTCAGGCGAATTATTTAGTTTTTGATTTGGACAAAGAAGCTGTAAATAAAGAGAAAACAGAGAAAGAAAAAACAGTGCTTGATACCGTAGATTTGGCCACCAAACAACGAATTTTAGACCACATGGAGCAATCAAAAATCTACTTAAATGACCAATTGACGCTGAGCGAATTGGCTAAGGGTTTATCGCTGCATCCTAATCAATTATCCAGAATTATCAACCTCGCTTTTCAGAAAAATTTTAACGAATTTGTTAACTACTATCGGGTAGAAGCGGCTAAAGAAAAGCTACTTGACCCGAGTTTATCCCATTTGTCCATCCTAGGAATTGCGTACGAATGCGGTTTTCGCAGTAAAGCGACTTTTAACCGAGCTTTTAAAAATACGACTAGCTTTTCTCCGAATAACTGGAAAAAACAGATGCAAAATGCGTAGCAATTCGGCCGAACAGGTGTCAAATGAGGGATTTGATACTTGTGATTGTCTTCTTTTTAGGTTTTCAATGGATGCTTAGGCTACCTTTGAGGCATCAATTATTAACCAAAAGTTAAGATTTATTATGAAGAAAATCACTTATCTATTCGCAGTTTGTACCCTTTTTTTTATCAATAGTAGCTTTAGCCAGAATAACGAGAAAATAGCCTTCTTTTCCGTCGATATGACGGGGCAGGAAACAAAAGGTATCGTCGGCATTCGAGGAAACGTGGCGCCGCTGTCTTGGGAAAAAACGTACCCCATGACGGATGCGGACGGCGACGGTGTTTACGAAGCGACGGTAGTCTTTGGTTCCGAGGCGAAAAAGTTTGAGTATAAATTTGTCGTTGACAATGGTAAAAAGATTCAATGGGAATGGTTAAATAATCGCATTGAAGTATTAGAGAATGACAATCAATTTGTACGTGCTTGGAATACGCAAAAAACGGTGGACGTCAGTACGTTGAAACCGCTCACTCCCGAACAGCTAGCCGAAGATTTTTCGACGCTAAAAATGGTCATTACTAAAGTGCATCCCGGTTTGTATCGCTACAATACAAAAGAAGAGGTAGAAGCGAATTTTCAAGAATTGGCCGATTATTTTTCTGAACAGCGGACGCACGGTGAGGCCTACGCTGCCGTTTCCAAACTATTAGCGAGTATTCAGTGCGAACATACCTTTGCTTCTTATTATAATCAAAAAGCGATTTTGAAAGCAGTGATTCATCGGCAACGGGATAAGTTACCTTTTACTTTTCGCTGGATTGGTGGAAAAATGATAATTGTAGAAAACGCATCCGAATCCGAAGCACTTCGTCGAGGAACGGAAGTGGTTGCTATCAATGGTACATCGACGGGTAAAATTTTGTCAACTATGCTGCCATATATTTCGGCGGACGGGGCGAGTGATAACAATCGTTTGCGCAAAGCGGCCATTCGGGGCTACGAAGCGATTTATGACGACTTTGACGTATTCTTTTCCTTGCTTTTTCCCGTCGATAGCAACGCCATTCGCTTAGAAGTGCGTGCTTTTAAAAGCAACGAGGTACAAACGATTACTGTTCCTGCTATGACTAGAAAAGAACGAGTGAAGGCATTAAACGAGCGCTTTCCCAATCGCCCGCAAACCGCCGACGATGCTTGGCAGTTCAAGGTTTTGGATGACGAAGTGGGCTATTTGCAAATCGGTACTTTTGCGACCGACGAATTTACGACGGATTGGAAACAGTTTTTGGACGAATCGTTCGCCCAATTGAAAAAAGAAAAAATTCCAAACTTAATCGTGGACCTTCGAGAAAACACTGGCGGCATGGACGAAGGTGGGCAGTATTTGATGAAATTTTTAGCTAAAGAAAAATGTCGGGCGGATGTAGTTGAAGGTCGGATTCGTTTTGCCCAATTTCCCCAAGAAGTGCGCCCTTTGGTGAGTACGTGGGCCAATTGGATTTTTGATATTAACCACACCGAGGCGCCGACCGAAGAAGGTTATTATCTCGAATTGGATGAGTTCGACGGCATTAATTTGAAACCCAAAAAATCGACGGCCTACAATGGTAAAATCTATTTCTTAGTTAGCGGGTTGAACGTCTCAGCGGCTTATTACTTAGCGGGAACGGTACGCACCTGCAACTTGGGAACGTTGGTCGGCGAAGAAACGGGCGGCAACCAACGGGGTATCAACGGTGGCACGCTATTATTTTTGACGCTACCCAATTCTACCATCGAAATTGATGTTCCCGTGCTAGGTTCTTTTATCAAAGGCAATCAAGCTAATTCGGGGATTCAACCCGATGTGCATTTTGAAGATACACAGGCGGATATTTATAATGGAGTAGATGGGGTGTTACAACAGACATTGGCATTGATTAAAAAGGAGAATAATTGACTACTCTCAATTACTTAAGTTGTTGACTGTAATCCATGTCTCCTTAGCAGTCGATACTTTAGCCATCTATTGACACCCCACATCTTTTTAGAGATGAAAAGGTGCATCGCACCGCTAACATTTGTATCGAAAGTTGGTCAAAATGCTTCAAAGGTGCAGCGCACCGACCACATTTGTTAAAAATAAGGTTCAATGCGAACGGTGCGCTGCACCTTTGAGACCTAT
>JBCCQK010000117.1:0-17951 GCA_039024375.1 Bacteroidota bacterium | reverse complement strand
GAGAAAGATTCCCTTAAGGAATCTCCCTCCAATATGCCATCAACGTTACCAAATCCTCGATTGTTATTTTAATCATTTTCAAATTCTTCATTTACGACGGCTAAACCGTGTACCGAATACCGTACACCGACTACCGTTTTTCAAATAAAAAAATCATGAAATTCTTCTTTCAATTATTCGTTATCGTTTTTTCTTTATTGAGTGTCCAAACCACTTTTGCGCAGGACAAAATGCACAAGATGGATAAAATGGACCAGACAGACGTAACGATTATTCACTTGGACCAAACGCCCGGTGTGTACGAAACGACTACCTTGAATCTATTACCTGGTAAGTATATCTTCGAAGTGACGAACAAAAATGTTGATAAAAAACTAGGATTTTACTTGACAACGACCGATGCTGATAAAGCACAAGTGCCCAATTCTGGTCTAAAAGAATTGGTCAACAAAGGTCAAACTGCTCGAACGGGCGTGGTAGAGCTAACGGCGGGTGCTTACGAATATAGTTGCCCATTGAACCCAACGCCGCATTATTCGCTCAAGGTGGCGGGTAAATAAGGAAAATGTAAAATTACAAATCTAAAATTCAAAAGTGCTGGGAACCAGAAAGTTGAAATTTTTGGAAATGTAAATTTATTTTTTCACTGTTCTTTACCTAAATATAAGTACAAAGTACGCTTTAAATAAATGGCTCAGCGTTGTAAGACACGCTGAGCCATTTTTTCTTAACTCATTAGAGTTGCGGTCGCTCATTTGCTTTTCTGCTCTGCCGCATATCTGACAAAGCCTCAAATAATTTCAATCGCTTCGTTTCAACAAAATACAAAAAGGCCTATTTTTGCTACGGTTGAAAAACTGCCCATCTATTACTAGCCATTATCCACAATTCGTCTTTACAACTTACTGATTACCAATTGACAATATTTTAAATAATTTTTAATTTAGTTTTTACTGTACCCCATTGTCGATTCCATCGTTTCTACGTCTTTATCACTTTTCACGGAAGCTATTTTTACCAAAATTGAGATACAATAAATGGTAATAGCGGGCGTTCTTTTTATCGTTCCCCATAGGCCGTGAAAAAAGTTAATATATACAGCCCGATAAAGGGTTTTTTAGCATTTGTCCTTAAAATTATTCTCTATTTATGTGTAAACGCATAATCCCTCTTATCTCATCCTTAATTTTTGTCACTCATTTGTCGGCACAAGATTTCCGAAATGTTCGATTTGAAACCCCTCTAGGCCGAACTACGGCGGCATCGGCTAGGGTTCCCTGTGCGGATAACGAAGTGGGGACGATACAATTGCTGGATATGAGTCCAACTAGCCAGAGTAATTCCACGCCGACCATCGGTGAGGTGACGTATCTCTGTTTCAACGACTCTTTCAGAGTGGACCATCTTGGGGATTTTGCGATTACCAGTGACCCCAATGCGGCTACTATGCCGGGTGTGGGGTACGCAACTTATACCTGTCCGCCAGATGCTGATTTGAACGGACCAAGTTTGACCGTGATTAATACAGACCCTTGTCTTTTTGACCCGCCTGGTGTACAAGAACGACTCATCGCGGTGGATTTTAACGACCCCGCTAGTGGAGATGCTACTTTTCGGAATATTGAACTCGGAAATTTCGGTGCTACTTTACAGTCCGTTTACAATAATGGGGAACCCGTACAGTTTTGGTTTGCGCCCATCACCTACGATGGATTAGATGTAAATGGGAATGTAGTGTACGAAGGGAACCCGTCGGGTCCGTGTGTTTCGGTCAATGCGGCGCAGGCATTTTCGGTAGTTTATTTGAATCCAATTGGAGTTCAGAACGATAATGTGACTTATCCTTTCGGCGGCATTGATAACCAAGCCCGTTTTCAAGCTATTGGCGGATTACCCGAATTTGATAATACGGTTAACTATACTTTTGATATTGTTAATGTGGCCAATCCAAGTATTACCGGAACGGTAATTAACGGCCCGATCTCGCACGGTGATTTTCCGATTGTGGAAGTGCCGTCGTCAGGTACGTATCGAGTGACTATTTCGGATGGTCGTGGTTGTAGTTTCGAGCGGGAGATTGTGATGGACCAAGTGCAGAGTAATAATAATAATCCTATTGAATTTATTATACAGTGTCCTGACGGGATTACTGCTGAATCAATAGATAGACCTATTCCTATTACATCAACAGATTTTGATAGTATTATTGGCGTAGAATTTGGTTTATGTTGGGACCCTATGGTTTTCGATTACGTTGACTTTGAGGTGATTGATAATCAATGGTTGATTGGTGATGGTGCGAGTCTAACTGATAATGGCTCAGTTTATGTATCTTTCTTTGCGACGGATATTTTTGCGGGTCAAAACTATCCAGATGGGGTTGAATTATTCAAATTAACGCTAAGGCCTACTGGAGTAACTGGAAATACGTCTATTAATTTTTGTACTACTGACCCACGACCCGGTTCTAATAATCCGCCAGAAATTACTCCCGCTAACGAAGATAACCCTATTGCTTTTCCAATCTTGATTGAAAATGAGTGTCCTAACATAGAAATAGTTGACCCAAACGATGTAAATGTAATAGTCAATAACCAAAAAAACGCATGCCCTAGCTCTAATAATGGAAGTATTGATATAAGTGCATTTGGTGGTACAGGCCCTTATCAAGTGACTTTAACAGGAGAGAATGGTTTTCAGTCGAACACAGAGGACATAGCAGTAGCCAATGACTTTGTTACTTTTGATAGTTTAGCACCAGGTAAGTACGAATACTTTATTCAAGATAGTCGTAGTCCTTCTCCTAGATTCAAACAAGACACTATTGAAATTTTAGAAGCGAATCTCGGCGTAAGCATCGTTGAAGAACGAGAAATTAGTTGCGACGAAGCGGCGGATGGTATTCTGAGAGCAAGAGTGTCCATCAACGGAAGTCTCGTTGCGGACGAAGATTTGAGCAATTATTCCTTTACGTGGATAAATGACCGCCTTGGAGATACGGTTTCGAATCAGATAATTGCCGAAGACGTCACTTGGGGCGCACATGAAGTTTACGTAACGAGTGAAAACGGCTGTCAAGATTTTGCCAGAACCGTTCTGACCGACCCCGACCCCATCACTTTCCAACCCAGTCAAGACCCCGCTTCTTGTTCGGGTGTAGAAGATGGAAATGCGGCGGTCAATAATGTGGCTGGTGGAACGGGGCCCTACGCCTACGAGTGGGAAAATGGTGTAACGGGTAATAATAATCTTAACATTACTGCGGGTAAGTACGCCTTTACGGTTACTGATAGCCGTCAGTGCGAAGTGATTGATACGGTTATCGTTGGAGCTACTAACGAATTTAGAATTACGCAAGACTTAGACCCAATTAACTGTTTTGGTATTGCTGACGGCCGCCTAGATATTTCCCGAACGATTGTTAGCGGAACGGAATCTGACCCGAACGGTTGGTCGTACCAATGGTCAAATAATGTGACGAATATTGAAACAACGGCCATAAGTAGCGTTGCGGATAGCTTGGGAGAAGGAACCTATTCGGTAACGGTTACCAATAGCGCCTTGCCGGGCTGTTTTGACACGGCTTCATTTACCCTCATTCAACCCGATTCGCTTTTTATCGAAAGTGTGGACGTTACGCCTGTCACTTCGTGTATGGAGACCAACGGTGCAGCGACGGCTAATGTAATGGGCGGAACCATTACACTGGACTACCAATATTTTTGGGATACCATGGACGTCCAATTAAGTGCAGCGCAAACCGCCAACGATTTGGCTTCGGGGCCAATCATGTTAACCGTTGAAGATAATAACGGCTGTATTGATTCGATGGAGGTAATTATTGGAACACCACCGCCGCCGCAAGTGCAGTTCTTCGATGACGTTTCGTTGGACTGTTCGACGGATAGAGGACGACTAGAAATACTGGCCGTTCCAGGGCGTCAAGGCGTTAACATTACTCAATATCAGTGGTCGCACGATGCCAGTATTATTGGTTCGGTGGCCAACGATTTGCAACCCGATACCTTTATTGTTGCCGTGATTGATGAGGATATGTGTTCGACGGTTGATACAGCCATTGTTAGCGCACCACCCGCTATTCAAACCAGTTTGGTGGATATTGCCAAAGAACCTTGTTTTGGTATCGAAGATGGAGAACTAAATATTGGTATTGTTGGCGGTGTACCCAACGCAACGGGCAATCCTTATACCATTGAGTGGACGCCTGCGGGGTCGAGTAACGTGATAGGTACTTCCGAAAACTTGACTGGCGTTACGTCGGGCGACTACGATTTATTTGTCGTCGATGCGAACGACTGCCCTTTTGATACTACGATTACGTTGACGAGTAAACCCCAAATTGAAATTAGTTTCGACGAAACGACCAAGAGGGGAGTAGCTTGTTTTGAATTCACCGACCCGTCCGACTGTAACGGCTTCGCGGAAGCAACGGCCAATTACGCCGACGGTAGTGCCGGAACGTTTACGTTTATTTGGCAAACGACTAGCGAAACATCCGCTACGCCCACCACCTCTTTTTCTTCCGACGTACTATGTGCGGGGATGCAAGCCTTACGTGTTTCGGATGGTGAATGTGAAACGGTCGATTCGGTGAATATCCCAAGTCCCGATGAAATTGTGCTGCAAGCGACTACGGAAGATGCGGTTTGTTTTGGTGAAAATAACGGGGAGGCTCAAATCAGTGCAACGGGTGGAGATGGCAACTTTACTTTCACTTGGCCCGACGGTAGCAACGATGCCCAACGAACGGATTTAGTGGCGACTACTTACGTTGTCAGCATTACGGATGGAGCGGGCTGTTCGGGACAAGGAGAAGTAGCGATTGACCAACCCGAAACGGCGCTAAACGCCGTAATCGACCCCGACAACACGAACAATGTGGTTTGTGCGGGCGATAACGACGGTCGCATTAGTTTGATTGTCACGGGGGGTAACGATGGGCAAAAGACCTTCGTTTGGACGAATAATGTATCTAGTATTGAGTCGGCAGCAGGTTTGTCCCCCGATAACTATACGATTGAAATTATAGATATTAACGGTTGTAGCACTACGGCTAGTTACGAAGTGGAAGCGCCTAACCCGATTACTGCTGCTATTGATTTTGACCCTATTCAATGCTTCGGTTTTCAAACGGGGATTCGCATCCAGAATCCAACGGGCGGTAATGGAACGGCTTACACCTTCTCTGTCAATAACTCACCCGCTCGGCCATTCGACGAAACGATTACCGATTTTGGTGGGTCAACGTTGATTTCATTGTTCGACGAGACGGGCTGTCGACAAGATACCATGGTGGAGATTCCACAGCCAAGGGAGTTGATGGTCGATTTTGCGGATAATCTAGCAGAAGTTGATTTAGGTGGGCAAATTGGACTGGATTTAAACGTTAGCGGGGATGCACCCGTCGAAAGTATTTTCTGGACAGTTAACGGCGGACAAGTTGACTCGACCTTTCTCTGTTCAACGAATCCTTGTACCAATCCGACGGTGAGACCGCTGAATAATACGGTTTATACGGCCTTTGTAACCGACACCAACGGTTGCATGAGAGAAGCAGCCATCACCGTAACGGTGGACAAAAATAGAAATGTCTATATTCCGAACGTTTTTGCGCCGAATAACGCAGGTTTTGATACAAACGACCGCTTCGAAATCTTTACGGGTAGCGGCGTCAATAAAATCAATTACGCCAAGGTCTTCAATCGCTGGGGAACCATGGTGGCCGACTTGGGAGAGACCCAACCCAATACCAACGGTATTACAATTTGGGACGGTCTTATCAAAGGCGAAAGAGCAAACCAAGGGGTTTACGTTTACTTAATCGAAGTGGAGTTCATTGATTTGCAGCCAGGAGGGGGACGGACGACGTTGCTGTATCGGGGGGATGTGACGTTGTTGAGGTAAGAGAAACAAAAACGCCTCTCCTTGCATACCAAGAAGAGGCGTTTTATTTATAGCATCAGCGTTTGAATTACCGCTAACTGCACATTGATAATTGTCACGCTGACTTATCCGAGGCCAAACTCGCCGCAATATACTGTCGGTTCATTCGAGCAATATTTGATACCGAAATCTCCTTAGGACACTCTGCTTCGCAAGCCGTGATATTCGAACACATCCCAAATCCTTCGTCGTCCATTTGCTTGACCATGCTCAATACTCGTTGGTCGGCTTCAATTTCCCCTTGTGGCAACAAGTTTAGGTGAGATACTTTAGCGGCGGTAAACAGCATCGCCGACGCATTTGGACAAGCTGCTACGCAGGCGCCACAACCGATACAAGTTGCCGCATCGAAAGCGTGAGACGCTAAATCCTTTTCAATCGGAATGGAGTTACCATCTACTGCTTGCCCCGTATTGACGGAAATGTAGCCACCCGCTTGGATAATTCTATCGAAAGCAGAACGGTCCACCACCAAATCTTTGATAACGGGAAAAGCGGCCGCTCGCCAAGGTTCTACCACAATCGTATCACCATCTTTGAAATGTCGCATGTGCAGTTGACAAGTCGTCGTCCCTTTCATCGGGCCGTGTGGGTTGCCGTTAATGACCATGTTGCAAGAACCACAAATACCTTCTCGGCAGTCGTGTTCGAAAGCAACGGGGTCTTTTCTTTCTTGAATCAACTGTTCATTCAACACATCCATCATTTCCAAGAAACTCATGTGCTCATTGGCAATTACCTTATGGGTCTCAAAAGAACCTCTATGTTGACCGCTCTTTTGTCTCCAAACTTTAAGGGTCAAATTCATATTACCGTGACTCATTATTTTCTATTTTTTATTTATCAAGCAGATGACTAATTGGACAGAATTAAATAAGCCTACTATACAGGATTGCAGGATTAACAGCGTTTTGGCTCGTAAAGATTAAATTTTGTTAATCTTGTAACCCTGTCAAGTAGAGACTAACGCTAATTTTGCCTTAGTACTCAAGTTTTTTATTTGTAAGATCGAGTTTTCAACTCAACGTTGTCAAACTCCAATTCTTCTTTGTGTAAAACGGGGTCCACATCCGTATCCGTCCATTCCCAAGCCGCAGCGTAAGTGTACTTGTCATCTACCCGTAACGCTTCTCCTTCTGGAGTTGCATACTCTTCACGGAAATGTCCACCGCAACTCTCGTTTCGGTCTAAGGCATCCACCGCAAATAATTCACCCAATTCTAAGAAATCAGCTACTCTGGCTGCTTTTTCTAATTCGGGATTAAATTCGTCGGCCTTGCCGGGAATAAATACATCCTTGTAGAACTCTTCGCGCAATTCTCGAATCAGCTTTCGAGCTTTTTTCAAGCCTTCCGCGTTTCTCGCCATTCCGCAGTATTCCCACATGATTTTACCCAATCGTCGGTGGAAACTTTCAACGGACTGTGTTCCTTGAATGGAGAGCAAGTTCTCCAGACGGTCTTTGACATCTTTTTCCGCTACGACGAACTCGGGGTCGTCGGGAGAAATCTTCGGCGTTCTAATCTCTTTGGATAGGAAGGTACCAATAGTGTAAGGAATCACAAAATAACCATCGGCTAGAACTTGCATCAAAGCGGAGGCGCCCAAACGGTTGGCTCCGTGGTCGCTAAAATTAGCCTCACCGAGTGCGAATAGGCCAGGAATATTGGTTTCTAAATGATAATCTACCCAAAGTCCACCCATGGTGTAGTGAACGGCAGGATAAATCTTCATCGGGAATTTATAAGGGTTTTCTCCCGAAATCTTTTCGTACATTTCGAAGAGGTTACCGTATTTCTCTTCGACTACTTTGGTACCCAATTTGGTAATCAACTCCTTACCCGGATTCTGCACACCCTGCGAGTGCGCCTTCGATTTTCCGTAGCGCTCAATAGCTGAGGAGAAATCTAGGAAAACACCTTTGCCCGTTGGGACAATACCGTGTCCTTCGTCGCAAACTACCTTAGCGGCTCTCGACGCTACATCTCTTGGCACTAAGTTACCAAAAGCAGGGTATCGCCGCTCTAGATAATAATCTCTATCTTCTTCGGGAATATCTAATCCCGTCTTTTGTCCGTTTCGAATCGCTTCGGCGTCTTCTAGCTTTTTGGGTACCCACACACGTCCGTCGTTTCTTAAACTTTCGGACATCAAGGTTAATTTTGACTGGTACTCGCCAGATTGTGGTATGCAAGTTGGGTGAATCTGTGTGTAGCAAGGATTAGCCATGTAGGCTCCACGTTTTACCGTTCTCCAAGCTGCACTCGCATTACTACCCATGGCATTCGTCGATAAGTAGAAAACGTTGCCGTAGCCACCCGTCGCTAAGACCACACAGTGAGCAGCGTGCCTTTCCAACTCTCCCGTCAACAAATTTCGAGCAATAATCCCTCTCGCTTTTCCATCCTTGATAACCACGTCTAACATCTCGTGTCGGTTATACATGGTCACACTACCTCTAGAAATTTGTCGAGACAGAGCTTGGTAGGCACCAATTAATAATTGCTGACCAGTCTGACCTCTTGCGTAGAACGTTCTACTTACCTGTACACCACCGAAGGAACGGTTAGCTAATAGACCTCCATATTCTCTAGCAAAAGGCACCCCTTGGGCTACCGCTTGGTCGATAATTTCTCGGCTTACTTCGGCCAACCGATGTACGTTTCCTTCTCGACTTCTGTAATCTCCCCCTTTGATGGTATCATAAAACAAACGCCAGACCGAATCACCGTCGTTTTGATAGTTCTTAGCGGCGTTGATACCCCCTTGAGCAGCAATTGAATGCGCTCGTCGTGGGCTATCATGAAAAGTAAATGCTTTGACGTTATATCCCAATTCGCCCATTGTTGCTGCGGCCGATGCGCCTGCCAACCCCGTTCCTACTACAATCACTTCTAGGCGGCGCTTATTGTTCGGCGCAACCAGCGGCATCGCTCCTCTGTATTTCGTCCACTTGTCGGCTAATGGGCCTTCTGGTACATTATTTTTAAGTGCCATATTTCTAATTTTTTTGATTTTTAGTTCTTCTAAATGTAAGGTAATCTGGTCGCTTTTGTTGATGTTTTTGCCTTTAATTACATATTTTTTACAAAGAAAATAATTGGAATAATGGCAAAACCGAGCGGTACTAAAATGGCGTAAGCATTCCCCAAAAACTTAATGGCAGGAGTGTATTTCCGATGATTTAAACCTAAAGTTTGGAAGGACGATTGAAAACCGTGTAAAAGGTGGGCACCAATAACCGCCATAGATACTACGTAGAAAAGCACGAAACCAATGTTCGTAAAGGCTTCTTTGACGGGCGCATATAGGTTTTTTACTTCAACTCCGTCATAGACCTCTAGAGGCAATGCGCCAATTTTCATTTTGAACCAAAATTGTCCCATGTGTACCAATAAAAAAACAAAAACGATGGTACCCAATTGGCTCATATTTTTCGCCAAAACAGCCGAAGTTCCAACCGCACGGGTAGCGTTTACAGCGTAGCGTTCTCCTCCTCTTGCCTTGCGATTCTTTCTCCACAGCAACCAACCTTGAACGGCGTGCAACAATATGAAAGCATATAGACCATAAGAAACCGTTTTGATGAGTGGATTAGTAGTCATGAACTTAGCGTACAAGTTGAATTGTTCGCCGCCGTCGGGAATCAAGAGTTGAAAGTTGCCAATTAAATGAACGATGAGGAAAGTAATCAGAAAGAGACCCGTCAAACTCATAATGAGCTTACGGCCAATTGAGGAAGTCAGAAAATTAACAAACCAATTCATAACCTAATGAAATATTTTTGTTTATAATTTTATCGAAACTGGTATATTCTATTTCGTCACAAAAATGCAATTCTACCGAACACAAAAGTATTTATTAAAGCGCAAATACAGAGAAATAAGTTAAATTTTCGCTGCGTTTACTTTCTTATTTAGAATTAATCTATTTAGTTGTAACCGTAAAAAGGGGTAGAGTTTGTAAACAACGCTATGTAAGCCGTACCATCGGAAAAGGCGACTTTAACCCAACAAGTAAATACTCGCCATACAAACTAAAAAGTACCCTACCAAATTTCCCGCACCCGCGTAGTCTTGTGCTAATCGTTGCCCAAAAAACAAGCAAAGAATGGACAAGGCCGACAATTGAGCGCCAATCAAGCCCAAAGAAGTTGTTCCAGTTAGCAGAATTTGCCCGATACCAATTGCCGAAAATACGCCCGCCGCCACTTCCAAAATCGTAATAACGGGCATCAATAAGCCAACCGTGTTTTTCAATGGACTTTTGGCAAAATGCCCCGTGAGCCATTCCAAATTGCCTTTGTAATTAAATACTTTGTCAAGTCCTGATTGCAGAAACAAGATAGCGAGAAAGGCTAAACTGAGGAGTTGTAAAGACGTAGTAGCGGAAAGTAGTTGAGTGAGCATAGTTTTTTATTATAAACGGCGACTTGTATTTAATGTCTTCGCCAAATGAATGATAGGTGATGAATACAATGATTTTTCTCGTAGTCTAGACCGTACGCCGTGTACCGTCAACTGAATAAATGCCATCAAACAATCGGTTCTTTGTCCAACTGCCAAAGCTGTACGGAATTATAGATATTCTGCACAACGACGTAAAAAATAGGGCCCAGTGCAACCAAAGGATTAAAAAAAGTGAGCGATAGCCACAGTGCGAGCATTGTATTTTTTCGCCCTAAGGCCAAACTGTAAATCAAACTGCCCGCCCGTTGATTACTAAGTCGAGCGCCAATTTGAAATTGGAGGACACAGACGAGAATGACCACCAAGATAATTAATAGCAATTCATTGATGGAAAAAGATTGGTTGGTTTGCACGAAATGACTAGCGTTGCCGCAACCAATAATGATGTTTATTAGAAAAAGAAAAAACGAAATCCATCCAAATTGTTGCAGTTGGGTCGCTATTTTAGGGGTTACCTTTTGAAAAAATTGGCTCAAAATCAAAGGAACGAACACAATCGAAAGTACGGGAAGCACCAAATCCAACAAGGCGATTTCTCCCTTGGTACCAATCACATAGGTTAATATAAAAGGCAGTGCGAGCGCAATAATCGGCGTCGTTAGAATCACGGAAACGGTCACTTTACCCACGCTGACGTTCATCAAATCGGCAATAACGGGTCCTGCGGCGGCCGTCGGGACGATACCGATAACAAAAGCCACTAACGCCAAAGTATCGCTAAAGGGAAGCACTATAAAGTATAAAATAGTCGGCAATATAATATTTAGGAAAAGTACCTTGAAGTGGTTCTTATTGAAAAGAGAGAGGTCTAACGAGATGCCCAAAAAAGCGAAAAAAAGCATAATCATTAAATGGTACCGAATCAAATAGGTGAACGCACGCCCTGCGGGAAACAAGCAGCCAATGAGAATGGCCGAAAAAATGAAAATAGCTTTTTTCATGGATGAGTTTAGTGTAGCCTCAAAGGTACTATTTTCTGATAATTCCCTAGAAGCTGCGTCCTCTCGTCGTAGGGTATTTGAAGAATGGTTCGCTTTCAACGAGAAAAGGGAAGCTGATTTCTTAAAAAATAAAATTTTTTCAAAAATCGTGGGTACATCTTTTAAGAAGGCAACACTCTTTCATGTAACGCTTATTGAAAAGCACAATTTTCAACCAACATCTAAAAAATACAAATCATGTTTAACGCAAGAAAATCCCGAGTAGCGGGAAAAAAGTCAATTATCTTCCTTTTTATTGCCATCTTTTCTTTCGCATTTACTAATCTCGCTACGGCCGACGACGGTGGCTATTGTAACAGCAACTATTGGTATAAAACCGTCAAGCACGGCAGCACTTACCAAGCGGGCAAAGATGTGTACGTCAAAGTGGAAGCCCAAAAGCACTACGATATTCAATACATGGAATTATACATCAACGGGTATAAAGTGCGAAGAGAGATGCACGCACCCTACGAATGGGGCCGACCCAACGGCGGCGGCGACAATTACCTGAGAAGGTTAAAGCCTGGCACTTACCGACTAAAGTGTATTGCCAAGACCAGATGTGGTGGACAATACAAAGAAGAAATTACCATCTACGTAAAGCAAAAAGGCGGTGGCCACAATGGCAACTACTGCGCCAATAACTACAAGTACCTTTACGGACAACACGGTTCTCACTGTAAAGCGGGCAAAGATTTATACGTCAAAGTAGCGGCCGATTACAACAAAAAGGTCGAATACATGGAACTGTACATCAATGGCTATAAGGTTAGAAGAGAAATGCACGCCCCTTACGAGTGGGGAAGACCTAACGGCGGTGGTGACCACTACCTACGAAACATGAAAAGAGGCACGTACCAATTGAAGTGTAAGATTAAGACGAAGTGTGGCGATATTGTATGGAAGAAGAGTACGGTTCAGGTTTACTGATAACTTGTTGATTGATTATTAATTGCACTAGCAAAATACTCACAACTATCGACTCGAACCGATAATTACCTAGCAAAATTATTTCCTAGGAATATAAAGGTAACGCATCTACTTACTGCTTGTATATGGACACATCAGAAAAAACAATAAGCGGTCAACGCTACTGCTGGAAATTGTCAAATCTGTGCTCGAAAAAACTTTATGAACCTTTATGAGCTTTGTGTACTTTATGGTAAAAAAAGCGTATTAACCAGTTACAAGAAAACAAAAACATAGATTAGTGACGGACAGGAAAGAACGGTGGGATGCTTCATGGAGTATCTTGCCGTTTTTTGTTAGCTTAGTAACGAGTAAAGAATAACATGAACATTTATGCTGCCAGATTTAAAGCTATATTTCGTTAAAAAGCCTCGCCGATGCCCTGCATCGCCTTCGTTTTTTGCCTCGTCTAGCTTCAAATCTGACTAGCCTAAATTGTCCACTTTATTTTTTGCTCGTTACTTATTTCTTTTTGTAAAAAAATGGCAGAATAATTAATTCTTAAAGCATCGATGGTTAATACTGACTACATTTGTTTTGCGATAGTGCTTTGCTTCAGAAAATTAGAAAAGTTTGATTTCGGTGAAGTTTTGTTTAGCAAATAGTATCGTTTAAAAAACACGTTAAAAATCATTGACATAGTAAGCCTTTAGATAAACCGACCAATTGCCGTTGCCCGTCGAGGAGGATTAGACCCAACCATTTTCTAATCAACCCGACGTAAGGGCGGGTACAATAAATGGTTTATGGTTTATCCAACTTCGAGCCTTTCGTTGATTATTACGGAAGAAGTGCTTACTGTCTAGTACGAAACGCAACAAGGGACTGTGATTGTCAGGAACAATGAAAAAATAAATTTACATTTTCAAGATTTTAACTTATTGATTGTCAATATTTTTAGATTTTAGATTTGTGATTTTACATGTTCCATATCATAGTCCCTTCTCTATCTTGTTCTTTAGCTCTTGTAATTCCTTTTGAAGCCAAGCTTTACCAAATAAATTGGGGGTATTGTCAATTGATGTCCACAGGCTGGTAATTTGCTTACTCGTAAGACTAAACGATTGACTCAACTTTGCTATGCGCTTTACGTACTGAATGTAACGCAGTGTGGCGATGGTTCTTTCGGCCGAATAGGGCGAATTCCGATTGAAATACTGCTCTAAACTCAAGCAATAATATTGAAATCTCTGCCCCTGTGACTTGTCAGCTAACACCCATTTGAAATGGGCTTTCAATAAGGTTAATCTAGCTTGAATAGTATAAATAGTTTGCTTAGGTAGCTGCTGTTCTAATAGACCAATGCACGTGTCGAAATCTCCTTTGACATAGGCCAAATGGGCCGTAGCCCACCGTTTAGCATCCTTGCGTAAAGAAGGGGCCAATTTATTTTGATAGCTTTTGATAAATTGCTCTACTAGCGGGATGTCGTCAAAATGGCAAGCGGTCAGAATAACGTTATTGAAAGTAATGCCCGTAATCGTGTTGTGTTGGGCTAATAAATTTTCTGCTATTCCCCATTGATACCACTGATACAATTCTCGTAAACCTCCCGCTTGTCCTTTAGATACAGAAGCCACCGTTTCGTTAATGCACATAAATAGAAAATCCATTTGTAGAGAACGGGGTAATTGTTTACGAGTTTTTATAAATAATTGTTTAAACTCTAGGTAGGTACTCCAATCCGTATTTGTTCGTTGTAGTCGGAATTCGTACAAGGCTGCAGGCATGGAAATATACTGTTTCCGTAGATGTGCTAAGTACTGTGTCAAAGCGGGAGGTACGGAAAAATTGGGTTGATTCAAAGCACTACTGCGGTTGCTTTGTTCACTGATGTGACGGTAGCTCTCCAATAAAAAAAACTCGTTTAAAGCATCGTTTGCTTTTCGAAGATGGTGATTCGCTTTTCCGTACCGTCGATGACTACTGGGTTGATAATGTAGCGCTTGGTGTATTTGAAAGATGCGCAAAAAATCCTCAGCAGACTTTGCGGATTTGGTCTCCAACGTAGTTAACATATTGAAAGCGGCTTCTTCAAAATATCTAATCTGCTGCCTTTCTAATAATAGCTCCGTTAGGGTATCCTGTTGAACTGCTGGGTCTTTTTGTAATTTTAAGTGAGCTAAAAAAGCCTGTAAGTCTTCCGTAAACTTCCGAATTAGGTAATTCAGTTGTTGGTTATTATAGGCTTTTTGGGGAAACAATTGCTGGTACAAAGTTGCTTTGTCCAGATGTTTTGCTTTGAATCCGGGGTAGTGGGGACTTAATAATTCGTAGAGTGCCAAAACCTGTGGTTCGTTTTTTGACCAAGGCGCTTTTAACCAATACGCCAAGCTTTTCCATTCTTTTGGGGTTAAAATTTTGGCTAATGCTACTAATTTACTCGAGGCTAAGTTTTCCATTTTATTGCGATAGCTATTTGCAGTAAAAGTAGTTAAGTTATTGATAATCAAATTATTTTTGAATAGATTTTTTTGGTAAAATTCAATTTTTATGCGATAAATGCCTTAGCTTGTAAGCGGTGTATTTGAAAAAAAGTATTATACTTGTAAATGTCTTCGCCAAATGAATGATAAGTGATGATTGATATTGATGTGTAATAAATTGAAATATTCGTCTTACGAGATACAGAAGTTATCATTTATCACTCATCAACCATCCCATACGGGCAAGCTATTCATTGTGGTTGGCGACCACACTAACTTGTTACAAATATTAAACTTTAGTTCGCTGATAAGATTACTTCTATGCCCCGAAAAGTATTTCTATCCTTTCTTGGGAATAATGTGTACCAACCAGCTCGCTACATTTTAAACGGTGAGCAGAGTGGAGTGGTACGTTTTGTGCAAGAAGCCCTCCTCACTTTGGAATGCGGCGAGTGGATAACCACGGATGAAGTACTTATTTTTCTTACGCCCGAAGCGGAAAAAAATAATTGGCGAGGCGATTTTTATGAAGGAAAAGGATTGAAGCAATCGCTTTCTGCGCACCCTCATTTATTGGTCCGACCCGTTCGGAAGCTGCCCAAAGGTGTTTCGGAGGCCGAAATATGGTCGCTGTTTAACAACATTTATCAATCGCTACTACCGCAAGATGAAGTTTATTTGGACATCACTAATGGCTTTCGTTCTTTGCCCATGCTGCTAATGGTTTTATTGGATTATGCCAAAGCCTTGAAAAAAATACGGGTACAAAAAATCTATTACGGGGCGTTCGAAGTATTGGGGCGTTTTTCCGAAGTGGTCAAAAACTATCCTAATCCAGCGGAACGAGTGGTGCCTATTTTGGACCTAAGTAGTTTTGCCGCGCTGCAAGATTGGACAACCGCTGCCGCCGATTTTCACGAGTATGGGCGTGTCCAACGATTAAGCGATTTGATAAATAACAATAAAAAATCAGTATTTAAACGAACGGCTAATTTGGAAGAACTGGCCGCTCAACTGCAACAAATTGACCAATACATTCAAGCCTTGACGCCCGCTTGGCAAACCAATCGAGGCAGAACGTTAAAAAATTTTCAATTTGAAGCATTGCAAACCGCCTTAACTCAACTCTATTCCAATGAACAAATGATGGCACCATTGACGCCTATTATCCAAAAAATGCACGCTAAGATTGCGCACTTTCGGGATAAAGACCCGCTTTTTTGGTTAAAATCGGCCCATTGGTGTCATCAACACGGTTTAATCCAACAAAGTATTACACAACTACACGAAGGCTTTATCACTTGGCTGTGCTTTCGATTTCGCCAAATGACGGGAGATGACTTTTTTGATGCTCATTCGGGAGAGGCCAGAAACTTGGTCAATAGTGTTTTTACGGTCATTGAGAAAAACATTCCCGAAAGAAAATGGCGCAACGCCATCGGCCGTAATAAGCCTTATGCCAAAATAATGCTGCAAGATTCGCTAGTGCAACAGGCCGTACCTACTGTAGGCGGCATGAATAACCTCCGCAACGATATTAATCACGGAGGCTACGTACGGACGGCCTCTGCGGCCACTTTCGAACAGCAATTAGCCGACTATTTGACGACTATCGCAGCGCTAGTAACAACGCCCGACGTGGTCTATCCAACGAAAAATACCAACGGTTTGCTGAATGTCAGTCATCACCCTTTTGCTCATTGGTCCACGGCGCAACGACAACTGGCTCAACAACAGTTCGGTAGCGTTCGAGACCTAGCGTTTCCCGAAGTGGATGCCGCCCTTTCGCCAACTGCTTTTAACGCTTTGGTGGAGCAATATTATCGGCAAATCAAACAGCTTCGCCCGCAGGCGGTGCATATTATGGGAGAGTTGACGTTTACGTACGCTTTGGTGCGGCGGTTGAAGGGGGAGGGAGTGGTTTGTTTGGCGTCGGTGGTGCATCGTCAAATAGGGCAAAGTGAGGATAGAACGATTGATTATGATTTTCGAAAATATTAAAAAGGGTTTTTATTATAAAAATATTTCTCTTGTTTCTTGTACAAATTTTTCCGTTCGATACGGAAAAATTTGTGAGGAACGTCTAGCTTAGCAAGTTTATAAGAAAACCCTTAAATATTAGATTAGCTGTTTGGATGTAGTAACTATTTTTTGTTAATTCAATCCTTGTACTTACTTTAAACCAGTCTTTTATGAAAAAACTCAGAGTGATGACGGCAGCATTTGACACCAACATCGAACCTTACGAAATTCCCGCTTTTCGGGGCGCTATTGCCTCCAAGGTTGGGCTACAACACGAGTGGTATCACAACCATAATAACCAAAATTTGGAGGAAATCCCACTACATCTGAACGATTACGAAGAAGAGGTGCAAGTGTATCACAATCGCTACCCACTGATACAATACAAAATATCGGCTAATCGGCATCAAAAACGGCCCATGCTCATGTGTTTGGGCGAATGTGTGGAAGAAGCGCATAAGTTCTTCTCCAAACCCGATTGGACGATTAATCTAAACGGACGCGTTCAAAAATTGTCTATTTCCAATTTGAATGTCAATCAATATACTATTCAAACTTGGGAAAACGAATTTTACTATAACATCTACCGTTGGCAAGCCCTTAATTCGGAGAATTGGCGAGCTTACCAAAAATTGGAAGGCATCGTCGCCCAAACCCAATTTTTAGAAAATATTCTAGCGGGGCACATCAAAGCTTTTGTACAAGGGATTGGTCTGGACTTGACGGAAACAATTCAACCAAAGATTTTACAAATCAAAAACGAAAAGTGGATTTCCTACAAAAAAGTCAAGGTCAAATGCTTTGATTTGAGTTTTAAAACGAATGTGTTTTTGCCCGAATATATTGGATTGGGGAAAGGGGTAGCGAAAGGATTGGGTGTGGTGAGGAAGATGGTGAAAAGAAAAACATAAGGTTTATTAATAGCTATAATCCTTTTTTTTTAGACTATTAATCAATACTTTGGCAGTAGTTTTTAACTCTACTTTATGTAGGATTGAAATTTACTTCGATTAAAATTTAGTTTAATCGTATTCTTAACTTTAAACAACTGCTATTGCAGATTCCGCCAAAGTAGGGTTAAAAAAAGGGTTATATCAGATGTCTGATATAACCCTTAG
>JBCCQK010000116.1:0-17956 GCA_039024375.1 Bacteroidota bacterium | reverse complement strand
GTAATCATACGGAATAGCTTTACCCATTATTTAGACTTTTTTGAATTTGCAATAATGTCAATGAACTAAAGATACAACTTCTTGGCTATTTATTGACCCCAACTTGCTGTCGAAAGACATTCCCGTTACGGGGTAATTTTAAGACTACCCTATTTTTGTCGTACATTACTCATGATTTTGATTACTAAGATTTTAAATCCTGCACTATCATCCGCTATTCGGACCACAGTTTAAAAGTCGCTTTTGGACGCTTATCCTGTTCATCTTGAAATCTCCGATGAATGCGGAGTCGTATGACCTGTCAAAAAAAACTAAAGTTAATCCTGTTCCAATACTTAGTTTCAAAGTAAGCACTAACTACCAACTTTCCAAACTACCCAATAGGTATATATATGTTAAAGCCACGTCAAAACAGCAACTGTAACGTTTTGTAACGCTGCAAAAATACTGACTTAATCATTTGTAAACCAGCCATTTAATACCAAATAAACAACCGTAACAGTTTGTAACGACGCTCTCCCAATTTTTTCTACAAAATCGAGGTAATATAGCAGTTCAAAAGGGGTAGTTGCACTTTCTCCTCGTTCCCTACTCCTGCATTTTTGTACTCATTACTTAACCTATGTATCAGAAAATAATTCTAGTATTTTGCTTTGTATGTTATCAATGGAGCCTATTGGCCCAAACCGATTTACCCTGTAATCAACCCCTCTTTACAACCAATCTGGTCTCGCAGGACTACATTATCCCCGAAGGCACTCAAGAGATTTACATGAAAATCCGAGGCGGTGACGGAGGCGACGCTTTTTTGAGTGGCAACACTTGCGATACCCGAGTAGCGGGGGGAGCGGGGGCCGTCGTAGAAGCGACCTTTGAAGTCGGAACCGCCAGTGACCAACTACAAGTAGGTGGAAAACTGCGCATCTACGTTGGACAAGCGGGCGAATCGGAAAATACCGTTTGCTCCCCACCAGAAATTGGCGTTCACGGAGCGGGAGGGGGCGCATCGGGCATTGTTTATTTGCCGCCCAACCGAGCCAATACAAATTTATGGTCAGTACTCATGGTAGCGGGAGCAGGCGGTGGCGGCAATCGAGGGTCTAGCTTCAGAGTGGGAAAAGGAGGTAATAGTGGAACGAATGGCGATAGTGCGGGGCCAGCCCCGGGAGGAACGGAAAACGACTGTCCTCTAAGTTCACAAGTAGGAACGGGTGCCCAAGCTTGGGCGGGTGCTTCGCTCAACTGCGGCATTACCAACGAAGGAAGAGGCGACCGTGTCAATGGGCTAGGAGGCGTCATTAGCAGTGGTACTGACCGCAGGATTCAGTTAGATTTACCGGGTAACACGACTCCTGCTAATACAGGTGGTACTATCAACAATCAGCCTAAAGGGGGAGACGGCATCACAGGTGGTGGCGCCAGTGATGGTGGCGGTGGCGGCGGTGGTGGCTTCTACGGCGGCGGAGCTAGTACCAACTGGCAAGGCGGCGGCGGTGGTAGCTTTTTATCCCTCCTTTTTCGCTACGCAGATGGCAGTTTAACCGATGGTGCGGACGGTGGTGGTATCGAAGGAAGTGGAGAAGCCACCGTTTCGGCGAACGTTATCCTTGCCGCCCCCAACATCGTTTGCCGAGATACGACCATTTATAAAAATGAAAATGGACTCTACACCCTAACACCCGATAGGATTGATGGAGGAACGACGGCCAATTGCAACCAAGCCGTTACCTTGAGTTTTGCGGGCGGAATAAACACTTTGAATCTCGACTGTAGCCAGCTGACGCAACAAGTGACGCTGGTAGCAACCACTTCCCCCACACTAAGTAGCACTTGTCAAGCCACGATTACGCTAGTGGACACCGTACCGCCAACCATAGCATGTAAAGATACAACGCTGTATTTGGGTAGCAACGGCTCGGTTTCCTTAGCGGCATCGGACCTTACCGTTGATGCGGCCGATGATTGCCAACTATCAAACGTGGTACTCAATCAGACCAGTTTCAATTGTACGAATTTGGGGACGCAAACGGTACTACTCACCGCCACCGATGCCTCAAACAACCAAGATACTTGCACGGCGACCATCACTATTTTAGATACCTTACCACCCGTCCCCAATAACAACGTAGCTGATACCTTGTATTTTGCTTGTGGTGGTACGCTCGTTGACCAACCTACCGCTACGGATAATTGTAGCGGTAACATTGATGGAACGACCAACGACCCATTGACCTACACGGCGGGGGGGACGTACACCGTTACTTGGACTTACGCAGATGCCGCTGGAAATACGAGTACTTCCGAGCAAACCGTCATCGTCCAAGCGGGCGTGATTTACGTGGATAGCAGCGCCCAAGCGGGACAGCAAACGGGCGATTCGTGGGCGGACGCTTTTTCGACCCTCCAACAGGCACTAGATAAAGCAGAAAATTGTGATGGCGTCACCGAAATTTGGGTAGCTGACGGCATCTACATTCCTACCAAGGTGAACAGTAATTTAGTATTTGGGGGCAACTTAGCCAGAAAAGCAGTTTTTTACATTGCCCAAGACGGCATTCAACTGTACGGTGGCTTTTCGGGACTCAACGGTGCAGAAGAAACGAGCCGAAGTCAGCGCAATCCCGACCTTTATCTAACGATACTCGATGGAGATAGGGGCGCAATTGGCACCGCTTCCGACAATTGTTATCGGGTAATTTATTTGGATGGAACAACTGCCAACGGGGTACTCACTTCGGCTACGGTCGTTGATGGGTTTACTATTCAAAACGGAAACGCCGATTTTTTGGGGGCGAATAGTGGTTCGGGAATGTACATTGCGGGTAATTTGAGTACGACCAATGCGACCAATCCCATTATTAACAACTGTACTTTTACGAACAATAACGCCAGTTTTGCGGGGGCGGGTATTTACCTCGCTGGGTTCAACGGTAATTGCAGTCCCACCATTACCAATTGTACTTTTTCTAGTAATACCGCCACTAATTTCGGGGCAGGTATTCATTTTGATGCCGCGGATGGTATTGTGACACCCGTTATTCAAAACTGCTTTTTTACCCAAAATACGGCTAACCTCGGAGCAGCCATAAACATTGGTGGTTTTGGCAACGAAGATTTACGTGCACAAATTAATAACTGCGTATTCGATAGTAACGGAGCCAGTCACATTCGCTACGAAGAAGGAGCGGCTAACCAACAACCTAGTTTTACTAACTGTACCTTTTTTGGAGCAACCACCGAAGCTATTCGCATTGGTACGTACGGCAGCAGCAACTCTCCGCTGGGTTTTACCAATTGTATTTTTTGGGACAATGCTTCCATTACCAATACCCTCAATGCAGTAGCTGTTTCTTATAGCCTGTTGGGGATAGTCAACAATAACGACTTTGCGGGTAACAATAATATTTTAAACCAAAATCCAATCTTTAAAAATACCGCCAACGGAGATTTTAGTATTGCAAAGACATCCGTTGGTATTAATACGGGTAACAATACTGCTGTGGGAGGAATAATCACCGACTTCAACGGAAATCCTCGAATTAGTGGCTGTACGGTGGATAGAGGGGCCTATGAGTTGCTCAATCCAGTCGTCAACAAATCTAGGCTCTACGTCAATCAAGCGGTCGTTGGTGGCAGTAGCGATGGGTCCAGTTGGGCCAATGCGTTTACCGATTTGCAGGATGCCCTCGACGCTTTTTCTACCGAGTGTCACACGGAAATATGGGTAGCACAGGGAACGTATCGACCTACCAAGGCCAATCCCGTTATTGATAATAGTGCTGATAAAAATAAGAGTTTTTATATCAACACCGACGGGTTAAAAATTTACGGTGGATTTAGTGGTAACGGGACGGAGACTACCTTGACCCAAAGAGACTTGTCCAGCTATCCCACTATTTTAGATGGGGATTTGTTGGATAACGACGACGACACTTTGACCGAGTTTGCTTTAAGCAATAATGCCACTAGGAAAGATAATGCCCTACACGTCGTTTACATAGATGGAAAAAGCGGCGAAAACATTACCAATGCTACGGTTATCGACGGCTTTACAATTCAGAACGGCAATGCCAGTTCCATTGGCGGCGGCGGTATGTACGTGGACGCTGGCTTTTTTAACAAAACAGCCAATCCGCAAATTATTAATTGTATTTTTAGAAAAAATGCTTCGTCGGGAACGGGCGGCGCTCTAATCAATTACGGCACCTACGGCGTAGCTAGTCCAACCATCGAAAATTGCCAGTTCATCGCCAACTTTGGAATATCGGGTGGTGCTATTTACAACGAAGGACAACTTGGCGATGCCAATCCACAAATTACCAATTGCCTATTTGCGGGCAACTGGGCGGGTCTAGGTGGCGGCGCCCTCTACAATAATGGCTTGGCGGGTGACGCCAATCCAACTGTCACTAATTGCACGTTTTACGGTAATATTTCGGACTTTAGAGGTGGCGGCATTAGAAGTTGGAATGCCGAGCCAGTCATCCAAAATTGCATTTTTTGGGAAAATGCGCATCTTGGAGCTACTGATATATCGGGAGCAGATATTAATGATGGTAATTTAGCTAGTTCTACCGTAACGTATTGCTTAACGCAAATCAAGAGTGAATACCGTACAGGAACGGGTATTATAAACGGTCAAGACCCACTTTTTGTCGATGCTTTGACGAACGATTTTAGGTTACAAAACTGTTCCCCCGCCATTGATGCGGGGAATAATTCGGCCATCAATGGCATTAGTATCGACCTCGCCGATAGTACTAGAGTTGTCAATAATACGGTAGATATAGGAGCTTACGAGTACCAATCTTCGATAGAAAATACAGTTTCCGCTCCTGCCGTTAAAGACACTACCTATTGTGAAGGCGAAACGGCCATTGCCTTAACCGCCACCGCTACGGGTACGTTGACTTGGTACGATGCGGCTACCAACGGCAATGTAATTGATACCCCAACCCCAAGTACCAACACTGCTGGTACACAAGAATACTGGGTCAGTCAAAGTGTAGGAACTTGTGAAAGTGCTAGAGCAAAAATTACCGTTACCGTCAATGCTAAGCCCACTGCGCCTACCGTCAACGATGTAACTTATTGCCAAGGCGAAACTGCTACGGCGTTAATGGCTACTGCTACAGGAACAATTACCTGGTACGATGCCGCCGTGGATGGTAACATCATCAGTACTCCGACACCTAGTACGGCGACCATCGGGACGCAGGAATACTGGGTTACGCAAACAATTGGCAGTTGTGAAAGTGTCCGTGCTAAAATTGTGGTGACCATTAGCAATAGTAACCGAGTCGATTATCTAGGTGTTTCCACTATTCAGTCTTCCGATAGTCTTTTTGCGGGAGCTGACACCATTACCACGGAAGGTACGGTGACGATTCCCACCAACGATAGTATCATTTTCGAGGCTAGTGAAGTAGTGGTACTCAAAGCGGGATTTAGTGTTGCGGCGGGGGCAACCTTTACGGCGAGGATTGGGACTACGGCGACTCCCTGTAATAGTACGAATTTGGTAGAAACTGCGAATGAATCGCGTAGCCTTGAAATACAAGATATACCCCAAAAGCTAACTTTAAGAGTTCATCCAAATCCCACTCGGCACAACGCAACCATTACTTTTGAGTTGAGCCATTTTACCCAAAACGTACAACTACAGCTCTTTAATTTACAAGGGAAACAACTGCAAAGTTGGTATAATGGCAGCGCCTTAGCTCAAGGACATTATACCGTTCCTTTGGCGGGGGAATCATTAGAGGCGGGGCTGTACGTTCTCCGCTTGCACACCAACGACGGCGTTCAGACGCAAAAGTTGGTCGTGCAGCGGTAGGTTGGGTGTCTAAGTGGTAGATGGTGGTCGATACTTTTAAAGTATCGACCACAATTAGCTTCATTCTATTCCTAATCGTTTTAATACACCATTCATTTTCTATGGCTAAAACTAAAGGCTTTCTCCAATTCAAAAAAGCGTTGCAAAAGGCACGTCTTACCCACCAATATCCCCATTTTGCTTTAGAAGAAAACGCTATAAATTTTTCCACTCCAAAGGCACTATCAAAGCGAACAGCCTTAAAAGTAATGGGCGTTCTAGGGGCTTCCACTTTTGCAAGTAGCTGCCAAAAAGAGGAAGATGTCTTTCCCAATCCTGCGACCTCTCCAACAATTGCCATTGTGGGTGGTGGTTTAGCAGGTCTTACGGCGGCTTATTATCTAAAAAAAGCGGGAATGACCGCTACCGTTTACGAAGCGGCCAATCGTTTTGGCGGTCGAGCCTTCAAAAGTGAGTTTCGGAGAATATACCCTATCATTATCAGCATCATCTACCACACTAAATTTTTCTATGAAACATCTATTAGTTCTACTAGTCTTTGTAACAGCAAATTGCATCATTCAAGCTCAAAATATCTGGTCCGAAAGTAACGCTGGACGCCAAAACTTGACCTCTCCCAAACACGAGCAACTACCCGCCCAATTTCGCTTAGTCCAACTCAATAACAACCAATTAAAAAGCACTTTAAACGGTCAACAGCGAACCCAACGCTGCCTCGATATTCCGCTCCCCGACGGCAGCGAGGAATGCTTTATTTTAGAAGAGACTTATCTATTACCCAAGAAAGTAATGGCCAAGTACCCCGACCTGCGCACCTTTACGGGAAGCAATATCTCCCAATCCCAAAAGCGCATCCATTTAGTGCAATCCAAGGATAATTTTCACGTCATTGGCGAAAGCGAGCAAGGGACTTTTTTTATAGATAAAGTGAGCAAAGAGGGCGAACCCTTTTACATTAGTTACTATGCTAAAGATGACACCGAAACCAAATTCACCTGTGGGGCAAAACCAGCTAGAAATACAGCTGAACCGTCAAACACTACTGCTGGCAGGCAATCAACCACCAAATCGTGGGGAACAGAACTTCGCAAACTCCGTCTAGCCATTATGTGGACTCCTTCGCAGGTGGCAGCTTATGGCAACGATACTACGGCTATGTTGAATCGGAATGCAGAAATCATTGCCGACCTCAACTTTGTTTACGAGAGAGACTTAGCCATCTCCTTTGAATTAGCCATTCACCCAGAATTGTTGATATTTCCAGATAATGCGACTAGTCCTTACAAAAATTCCAATATTGGCACTATCACCCCAGGCATTAGTAATGCGATTGGGGTTGACAATTTTGATATTGGCTTTGCCTTAGTCAACGGTTTGGGCGGTTCTTCTTGGTTGAACGTTACGTGTGTGGATGCGACCAAGGCAGGAACTAGAAGTGGCAATCGGCATTTTGCCATCGTCCACGAAATTGGGCATAATATGGGGGCGGAGCATACCTTTAGCTATTGTCCCAACAGCCCCAACGGATTGGGCGTAGAACCTGGACCGGGTAATTCCATTATGAGTTACGCCGAAGCGGGAGGCTGTCCTTACGATTTATTGATTCCCGAAGGTAGAATTGACTATTTTCACAGTGCGAGTATTGACCAAATGACGAATCACGTGTTTGGAGTACACGATTGTAGTGCAAAAACGACTACTGGAAATACGCCGCCGATGGTCTCCATTCCAGCTAGTGGCTTTTCTATACCCGTTGCTACGCCCTTTACGTTGACGGGGGCGGCTACGGACACCGAAGACGCTAGTAAAATGACCTATATTTGGGAGCAAATGGATAAGTATTTTGGAGCAAATCCGACGACACCTGCGGCCAATTCTCCGCTTTTTCAAATGTTCCCACCTACTAATTCTCCGAGTAGAACTTTTCCCAAAATGGAAAGTATTTTGAACGGCTACACCTATGGGGAAATATTACCCCAAGTTGCTAGAGAATTGAATTTTCGTTTTACGGCTAGAGACAACCACGCTGGCGCAAGTGGCATTGCCTACGAAAACCTAAGTTTTTCCGTTTCAGATGCTGCTGGTCCTTTTGTGGTTACTTATCCCAATCAAACGGAAACTTGGTCGGTCGGTCAAACTTATGATGTTACTTGGGAGGTGGCGAATACCAACCAAGCACCCGTTAATTGTCAAATCGTTGATATTCTGTTATCCAGCGATGGGGGTTACACTTATCCCGACACTTTGGCTAAAAACGTACCGAATGACGGACAACAGACCATTATCGTACCCAACAAAATTGGCTCTCAAAATAGAATAAAAGTAGCCGCCGCCGATAATATCTTTTTTGATATTTCTAACGAAAATTTTAGCATTGTGGCAGCCAACAGCTACGATTTTGCCGCAAAAATTACCAACCCCGAAGTAAGCATTTGTGACGAAAATAGTGCTACTTTTCACTTGACTACCAACGCCTTGGGTACTTTTAATGCAACCCTCGATTTACAACTATCCAATTTACCTACCAATGCTACTCTAAATATGCCCGCCCAGATAGCAGCTACGGGCAACCAGTCCATCACGATTGACAACTTAAATGCTATTGCTGCGGGTCGATACAATTTGACGTTGACCTTGACGGAAACGGGAGGTAGCGTGACCAAAGACCTCAATTTATTATTGGTTAAAAAGGCGAATGCCATTGCGAATAACCCTGGACAAGCCGTTGACTTTGACGGCACAAGCAGCCAAATTCGTATTACCAAAAATGATACTGATTTTAATTTTGCCGCCGACCAAGATTTTTCCATTGAGTTCTGGATGAAACTACCCGACACCACTAGAGAACGAGTTCTAATTGCTGATAAAATTTATAATAATACGAACAGCAAAGGCTGGGGATTTGGCATTTTTTGGAACTCCATTTTTTTCAAGGCCTCCGATGGGTTAACGCCCTTTGAACTTCGAGCGACTGATAAAACCTATGATGATGGCAATTGGCACCACTTAGCGGTTAGTATCAGCAGAACAGGGTCTAGTATGGGCAGCCTGTACATTGACGGTGTTCTAAAAGAGCAACTTTCGGTGGTCGGTCTCGGAGATTTAAGTACGGCCACCGATATAGTCATGGGTGCTGACCTCAATAATCAGTTGCCTTTTAGGGGGAGCATTGATGAATTTAGAATTTGGAAAAAAGCCCTAACGCAAACGGAAGTCAGAGAAAATATGCACCGCATTTTAGACCAAAACTGTGGTGATTTAATTTCAACTTACCAATTTAATAAAACCAACGGAGATGCCCTAGATGCCATTAGTCATCATCACGGTACGTTGAATAACGTCACTAGAATTGCTTCTACGGTTCCCATTGGTTTTGGTCAGTCGGACAGTCAATCCGAGCAAATTGGAACGGTTAATTTCTTGCCCGTTGGCCTATCCGCTAATTATACGGAGCAGGCTGCGCAGTCCATCACCGCTACAAAAATTAATCGTTTACCTTTCGGAATGGAAGGCGTAGGAGCAGGCGAAAATATTTTGGATAGTAGCTATTGGGTATTGAATCGTTACGAAAATGAAGGTGTATTAGACTTTCAAGCTACCTTTATGGTCAATCAAGATATTAGTGCGGCGCAAGCAAGTCAAACGATTAACTTTAAAATTTACGGTCGAGATTATAACGCTTACGGCAGTTGGACGCTTTTGGCAAATGCGGCGGCCGTTAATCCCACTACCAACAGTATTACCTTTTCCAATATTCGACAATACGGGCAGTATCTATTGACCAATTCTTCCAATCCAGCTATTGCCATTAGTCCTTTGAATGAGGCTATTTGCCCCACTATTGTTAACAGTCTTAGTCCCAATACGAGTCAATATACCATTCAAGGAATCAACCTAAGTTCCGATATAATTATTACCCCACCCGTTGGAATAGAAATGTCTCTGACCGCCGATGATGGATTTTCTAATGACCCCATCACTTTGAGTCCCGTGGATGAGACCGTGGCGGAACGGTCGCTTTACGTTCGCTTCCGTCCCACCGAAACGGGCAATTATTCCCAAAATATCAATCATATTACCACGGGTACTTCGGTTGTTCAACCCATTCAAACGGTAGTTGTCCCTGCGGCAAGTGATACAGCGGGCATTGCCTACCAAGGCAGAGGGACGCAGTTGCCCTATTTAACCATTCCTAGCTTGGAGTGGCAACCCACCCAATTTACTATTGAATTTTGGTTAAAACCCTATGCACTCGCTCAATGGAATCAAATGATTGGGATTGGCTGGGGGACTTTTTTGTTTCACGCCGACCACCGAGGAGCGGTGTATGCGGGTACCGATTTAGCTAACAGAGTCGTGGCTCCCGACGGGACTTTGCAAATTAACCAATGGAGTCATTTGGCCATCACTTTTGACCATGGCCATTTAAAATTGTATCAAAATGGCCGTTTAGTTACTAGTCAAACGGGCGCTGCTTTGCCCGATGCGTGGGATGGAAACTTTGCGATTGGGGTAGCCAACCCCACTAATAATATTAACGGCTTGTTGGACGAATTTAGAATTTGGGAAACGGCTCGTACGCCACAACAAATACAGGAAAACATGCACCATACCTTGGAAGTAGCAGCGGGCTGCGGTGGCGACTTGGAACTGTATTATCAATTTGAAACAATGGCCGTTGATAGTGTACCCGATGTAGTTGGAAAGCATACGGCCCATTCCTATTTGGGCATCAATTTCAATGATGATTTTGATATAGATATGGCCACCGAACCAGTCGGGGAAGGCATCGCCAACAGCCAAACGGAGGCAGTAGGAACGGTTAATTTTCCGAATACGGATTGTAGCATTGAATACACGAGTCAAAACGGCGCAACGGTAGTTGTGAGTAAAATAAGCGTTGCCCCTAGTGGTTTGGATAGTTTACCTGCTACTATTACACCGTTTAGCCAGCAATATTGGGTCATGCACCGCTACGGAACGGGCGCGTTGACTATGAATATAACTTTTACGGTTGCAGAAGATTTGACGACAATTGATGCGGACAATCCACAGCAAATTGGTTTGTACGGTAGGAACGCTCCTTCGGATGATAATTGGACGTTGATTACCACCGCAAGCAATATAGATGCCACTACCAATACCGTCACGTTCAATGAGATTACCACTTATCAGCAATTTTTAGTTGCCCGTTCCCCATCAACCTGTAACGATGGCATTCAAAATGGCGACGAAACGGGCGTGGATTGCGGTGGTACCTGTCCTCCCTGTGTGGAGGATTGCCCAGTTGTCCACACGGAAACCCCAGACTTTTTCGATGAAACGGCCACCGTTGCCGCTGTCGATTCTATTACCTCAACGGCAACCATTAGCCGAGCGGCCAACGTCACCTTTCAAGCGGGAAAAGCCATTATTCTAAAAGCTGGTTTTGAGGTAAGCAATGGGTCCACCTTTTTGGCAAAAATTGCAGATTGTACCCCCAATGACAGCAGTCTATTTTCAAGGGTGGCTAGTGATGCTAATAACACTACTTCGGCAGTAACCATCAACTACACTCACAACGTTGGAAAACATAGCTCTCCCCAGTTATTATCGCTATCTGTCTATCCCAATCCGACCCGCTATTCGACAACTATTACTTTTGAGTTGAGCCATTTTTCCCAAAACGTACAGCTACAGCTCTTTAATTTACAGGGAAAACAACTGCAAAGTTGGTATAATGGCAGCGCCTTAGCTCAAGGATATTACACAATTCCTTTGGCGGGGGAATCACTAGAGGCGGGGCTGTACGTTCTCCGCTTGCGCACCAACGACGGCGTTCGGACGCTGAAGTTGGTGGTGCAGCGGTAAGTCGAGTATTCAAGTTGTGGGTGGTGGGTGATACTTTAATTTTTTACGGTAAGTATTCAATCCCACAATGGAGCAAACAAAAAAGTAACATTTTTACCCCTTCATCTGTCTTTAATGTAAACATTGATTTGGATGGCATTGGCATAGTATTAATGATGTTTAGATGCCCCGAACGGTAATACGGGGTGTTTTAGCTAACCGGAGCACCCGTAATTTCCATTCTTCGAATGCGAAAAGAAAATAGGATGAAGGCAACACCTCCCAAAAGTATCAGGATTCCTGCTATTATTAAACCACTTAGTTCGTCTGTTAAAGAAGTTGCTAAAATTAACACACTTCCTACTAAGTTCGAAGCTCCCGCGATAAAGCGGGACATTAGAATTCCCTTATTTAATTTGTCGCCTCTATTAAGCACCATAAATGCAAAAAGCAACTCAATTAATCCAAAAACGCCCATGAAATAGCTAACGTACATTAGAAATTCCCCTAAATTTTCTGGACCAGCAGCAATGATGATGGCAAAGATAGCCATCCCTGCCCCTTGTAATAAATGATACTGTTTGGCAATTGCGTGTTGTGGATTGGCCGCAGAAAACAAGTAAGCAGATACACCCCCTGTAAAAAAGAGGGCAGGTACTAAAATTTTGGCATAAGCTACCCCTATGCTTTCGGAGGTTAACATGACCATTCCTGCTAATGCCATTGAAACGCCGCTAAAAGTTAAATAATTCGTTTTGTTCATTCCCTTTTTAATCTTTAATTTTGGTGGTAACACCAGCAAATTATTGGGAATTCCGTCCGTTTCAAACGTATTTAGGGCGCTCTCTCGACTTTAATAATAATACCTATTTTACTAGCCACCAATCACTAATTTCTAACAATAAATTCTGCCACCTACCGTACATTTTTAGTCAAAAAATTCCATAATCTTTTTTTATCTCCTCATTTCTATTAATTTTAGTGGAAACTTTACCTAGTTAGCAGTGCAAAAACAAAGTATATGACTCCCATGTTATAAATTTGATTTTGTTGCCGCTCCATTTAGAAACGAACGCTTTGAGGACTCTAAGAATAACTACATTTTGCTTTTGCCTGTTGCTGTGCCACTTGAACGGATGGTCCAAACATATCATTGGCGGGGAAGTTACGTACGAATGTTTGGGAAATGGTCGCTATGATTTTACGATGCATATTTATCGAGACTGTCGAGGTGGAGGAGCTTGTTTTGATTCGGATGCGGGGTGTGGCAATCCTGGCGGTGGTTTAGAAGGCAACGTCACCTTTTTTCGGGGCACTTCTATAATTGGAGTCCTTCGGTTGACGCAGCCAACGGTAACTAGACTCCAACCTAATTTGAGCAACCCTTGTTTGATTGCCCCACCGAATGTTTGCGTAGAAGAAGGCATCTATCGTTTCGCCGTCGATTTGCCCGAAACGGACGAACCCATCACCCTTTCCTACCAGCGTTGTTGTCGTAATGAAACCATTTTGAATCTTAGTCAACCAGGTGATGTAGGCGCAACCTACACCGTCACGCTTTCGAAATTATCCAGAGATTCCTGTAACAGCAGTCCCGTTTTTAAAAATTTCCCACCCATTGTAATCTGTATTGGTGAAGATGTCAATTTTGACCATTCGGCCACTGATATTGATGGAGATTCCTTGGTCTATTCTTTTTGCTCACCGTTTCAAGGAGGGGGCAATGATTTGGTGAACTTTACGCGACCCGAAGGTGTGGCGCCCGACCCCGAAACGCCTCCGCCCTACGACCCTGTTCGATTTACCACGGGGTACAGTTTTGACCGACCGCTGAACCTTACTAGAGATACGGAGGTACCACCGGTTTCTATCGATTCGAAAACGGGGTTAATTTCGGGCATTCCCACCAACCAAGGGCAATACGTAGTGGGCGTTTGTGTACAGGCTTACTCCGATGGGGTTTTAGTAAATGAAGTACGTCGAGATTTTCAGTTTAACGTGGCCGAATGCGAAAATTCTTTGGTAACTGACGTGGAAGAAACCGAATTGCGGACTAGAGGAGAAGACCCGCTATTCTTCATCCGCATTTGTGGAGACGATAAAATAATTAATGAAAGTAGAAATCGCAGTTTGATTGAGTCGGTTTACTGGGAATTTGATATTCCTGGAGGAAAAACAACTTCGACAAAATTTGACCCCGACGACCTGTTTTTTCCGGGAGAAGGGCCTTACGATGGAAAGTTAGTACTTAATCCCGGTTTTCCCCAATGTACGGATTCGGGTTGGGTACAAGTAGAAATTTTTCCCGAAATTGTGGCCGATTTTGAATTTGACTACGACACTTGTGATGCGGGGCCCGTTGAGTTTACCAATTTATCTTTTACTAAGGCAGGTCCCGAGGCGCTCATTGAATTAAAATGGGAATTGGACACCGTGACCTTATTGGATAAGGACATCAGTTGGCAGTTCACCGAAGCGGGGACCTACGATGTACTGTTGACGGCTAGAGACTCTAATAATTGTACCCAAGAAATTGAAAAAGAGGTGGAGTACTTCCCCGTTCCACCGCTACTAGCTGTGGCGCCTTCCGATGAAAGGTCTTGCGTTCCCGCAAATATAAGGTTCGAAAATTTATCGAGTCCTATCACGGACGAGTACGACATTCAGTGGGATTTTGGTGATGGAAACCAATCGACCGAACTGAACCCTTCTCATAGTTTCGAAGAAGTGGGGGTATTCACTGTATCCTTAAACGTTATTTCTCCATTTGGCTGTGAATTGGATACTTCTTTTAATAGTTTGATTGAAACCTTACCGAGTCCAGTGGCGGATTTTGAAGCTAGTGAACTGGAGGTCAGTCGCTTAGACCCCGTAGTGGATTTTACGGATTTGTCCATTGATGCCATTCGCTGGGATTGGCTGTTCGATGGTTTTGGGGTTTCGAGAGAGCGAAATCCTACCTATACTTTTCGCGAAAGCGGGTCAAAGATTGTTCGCTTAATTACGACGGGGGAAAATGGTTGTCAAGATTCTTCTTTTTTGGAAATACTCGTTCGACCCGATATTGCTTACAAATTACCCAACGCTTTCACCCCTAACGGAGATGGCGTAAATGATACTTTCTTCGGAGTCGGAAACGCCGATGAAGCTACTTCTTTTCAATTGACTATTTGGAATCGTTACGGCGAACGAATTTTTCAAACTACCGATGCGAATGAAGGCTGGAATGGTCGGAAAAATAATATAGGAAGGGAGTCGCCCAACGGTGTTTATGTGGTGGTGGTGCGCTACGTTGATGTAAACGGAGAAGTGACCGATTTGCAAGGGTTTGTGACGTTGGTACGATAATTTTTTTGGTAAAACTTTCATTTGCTCTCAAAATACCCTATTTTTAGCCTTCAATAAAGGACTCTAAGGTTCCTCCAACTTTGGAGTTAATCCTACTACTCACCAGGAGGAAAGATTCGAAAAAAAATAATTTTGTTGCTAACGATACCGTTAGTAACGCAACGAAGGTATTAAGTCACTAGCTACAAATACTTAGAAATGAAATATTTTTAAGTGTTGGTAGTTAGTTCTTAATGACCCTTAGACAGGAAACGGAGGTGCCTTAATTGCGGTGTGCGTTCGCACTTCACTGTGTAGTGTATCTGCAAAAGTATAATTCAAATATTTCGTCCCTTATCTTTTGAAATTTTGAATTCCTAATTTGGTATCTGACATTTACGTGACCTGTTTTTTAGTAACCTCTGAGGTTAGTAAGTTCTTGAGTGTTTCACTAAAGTGCCGTTTTCCTGACCTCAATAAAATGATTCGGACAACTATGAGATTAAATCAAAAAATTTGGGTGGTAGTTTTAAGTGTTTGTTTTCTACCTTTTTTATCAAACGCCCAAAGTGGTCTCCGAAAAAAAGCGGATAAATATTATCAGATTCACGATTACAAAGAAGCCGTAAAAACCTACTTACGCTACATCAATAGAAATAGAAATGAAATTACGCCGAAGGCTAGGTTGGCGGATAGTTATCGTCATTTGAACGATTTGGAAGAAGCGGAAAAATGGTACAGCCAAGTGGTTTATGATGGCAGCATCAATCCCGAATTTTTCTTTCAATATGGTCAGACTTTGAAGGGTTTGAGAAAATACAAAGAAGCTCGGAAATGGTTTTTGAAGTATGCCGAAAGTAATCCCGAGAAAGGAATGCACTATGCGTCTAGTTGCCAATTAGCATTGGACAAACAAGGGAGTCCCGCTTCCTATAAGGTGATGCCAGAAGCCATTAATACACCTGCGGCCGATTTCTCGCCCACTTTTTTCAAAGACCAAGTTATTTTTGCTTCTTCCCGAATTGATTACAGCGGTAGTAAAAGGGCAAGGGATGAGGTGAATTATCCATTTATTTCCAGAAGAGACCAGAACAATTTTTTGATGCGGCCCGAACTGCTCCATCAGCGAATTAAAGCGGCCAATGAAGGCCCCATGTCCTATTCGAGTGACGGTCGATACGTAGCGGTGACACGAAATAATTTTGTCAATGGTAAACGTCAAATTCCCTCTAGTGGGGTCAATTTGAATATTCAAATCGCGGAAGCCTTACCCAACGGCGAGTGGGAAAATCCCAAGTATTTTCCCTACAATGCGTCGAATTATTCTACGGCTTATCCTGCGTTCTCGCCCGATGGCAATACGCTTTATTTTGCGTCCAATCGACCCGATGGCTTTGGCGGCTTCGATATTTTTGTATCTTACTTAGTTCGAGGAACTTGGACGACCCCCGAAAATTTGGGACCTACCGTTAATACGCAGGGAGACGAAATCGCACCCTTTTTCGATGGAAAAGACCTCTATTTCTCTTCCAATTGGCACAAGGGAATGGGCGGAATGGACATATTTCGTGCTTCCAAAACGGGAGGCACTTGGGATAGAGTGTATCACTTGGATACGGAGGTCAACTCTTCTTACGACGACTATGGTTTTATTTATGACGATGCAAAAAATATTGGTTATTTCGTATCTAATCGACCAGGTGGAAAAGGCAACGAAGATATTTATCGGGTAACTAAAACGTCCAATAATTTAGAAATTGTTGTACTAGATGAATTCAGCATGCAGCCAATCGTTGGAGCGGATATTGACTTTTCATCTTGCGGTCAACCCACCTTTGTTACGGATATTAGCGGTCGTCACGTTCTGCAAATTTCCCAAGGGCTAAATTGTCAAGCGGTCATTCGCAAAAGTGGTTATGCACCCAGTACGCTCAACGTTTCCCAAAGCCAACTGAATGGAGCACAAAGCTTGCAAGTACTCTTGCGTCGGTCAAATGCGACCACGGGTGGCGGAAATTTTCCCGACCCCAATATTTCTGGAACTTATACTGGAAAGGTTTACGATATTGACTCGGGACAGAACCTTACGGGAGCAAATGTGCGAGCCACCAATCAACAGACAGGTCAAACTTTTGAAGCAACTACGGATTACTCGGGAGCATATACCCTTTCCTTGGCACCTTATACTAGTTATTTGTTAACTTACTCTAGGCCTGGTTTTGCAAATGTGAGCCGAAATATCAATACTGGAAATGGCCAAGATGTTAATATACTCGGTAGTTTTCCCATCCGAAGAACGGGTATAAATCCGCCCGTTACAACTAACCCTACCACACCTTCTACGCCCACTAACCAACAGCCTTATTTTGGTGATGGATTCTCGGTGCAAGTAGCAGCGTTCAACTCCTCTAGAACAACGGATTTGAGTCGCTTTCAGTCGCTCGGTTCTATCGGGAACGTCTATAATCGGTACGAAGGCAATAAAACTAAAGTTAGAGTAGGGGTCTATCCTACCCGTGCGGAAGCAGTGACGGCGGCTAAGAAAATTAAAGCACAAGGTTTTAAAGATTGTTTTGTCGTGAGTGAATCTTTAGAAGGATTAGGTCAAGAAGTAGTAGTTGCCGATGTAACCACTCCACGGGGAGGAGGAAGCAATAATAGTAGTCCCGTTTCTGTGAGCGGCTACAAAGTTCGATTGGCGGCTTACCAACAGCCCCGATTCTTCCAGCGAGACAAAGTAGCGTATATCGGAACGGTGGAAGAACGAATCAAAGGTCCTTGGACGATAATGCTACTGGCTGGCTACAGCAGTTTGAATGAAGCACAACGGGCGGCCGCTTCGGCGAGACAGGCTGGATTTCCGCAAGCCCACGTGGTTATGGATAATGGGGTAGAGTTGACCAAGGTCAAGTAGGTTCTTAATTGCTGCTACAGAATAAAAAAGCCATTCTTTTTTAAGGAATG
>JBCCQK010000115.1:0-18022 GCA_039024375.1 Bacteroidota bacterium | reverse complement strand
GGATATTTTAACATAACCCTCAACTAACAACAAATAAATTTGAAAAAGGAAAAATGACGCAATTATTAGAAAACAGAGCAATTGACCACATTGTTTTGGGTGTTCCCAATTTGGAAGAAGGCGTACATTGGTTGAAAAACTTGACGGGCGTTACTGCGACATTTGGAGGGTATCATACCACCAAAGGAACAAAAAATGCGTTAGTTAATATTGGCCATCAATGCTATCTGGAAATACTGGCAACCGACGTGGAGAATCGGCATATCGAAGCACCAAGATGGATGGGCGTTGACCTAATCCAATCTCCGACCGTTACTCGATGGTCGCTCAAATCGACCGATTTGGCCAAGGATAGTAAGATATTAAACGCCTACCAAAGCTATTTGGGCACAATAGAGGGTGGACAAAGGAAAACAACCAATGGTCAAGTACTGGCTTGGGAAATGATAGTACCACTTGCGAAACCAGCCGTCGATATTCTACCGTTTATGACTGATTGGCAACAGTCCGATAGCCACCCAACGGATAGTTTGCCCGTACAGGGGGAGTTGGTATCTCTAAATTTAGCGCATCCGACCCCCGATACATTGCAACCCGTTTTCGACAAATTGAATGTAGATTTGGTAATTGAAAGAGCGGCCGTTCCGACGATTCATTTGGTGCTGGAGACGGCGAAGGGGCGAGTGGTGATTTAAAGCATTCTAAATGAAGCGTTTCTTCACCTAAATCGGGGTTGTGTAAAAAGTCCTTATATGTAAAAGAATATCTGTGTAACTGTAAAGTGTCTCTAGGATAATTGTTTTATTGCTTTATTGTTAAATTGTCATTATACAGCATGTTACACTAACAATTTTAGCAATTAAACAATCAGCTAAGATTACCTAATTACATATTAAAATTTAATTTATTTACACCCTTTTTACACAACCCCGGCGCCGTTATCTTTATCGCTTTCCTTACTTAATGTGGTCGCCAACCACCATTAATGATGATTGACGAGTAATAGATGTTGAGTGTAGTGAAATCCCGAATCACTTTGGGTATAGGTTCTGCACTTCGTAAGACGAATATTTTCAATTTACTACACATTTATATCATTCATCACTTATCATTCATCATTTATTTGGCGAAGACATTATTATTGAGAATAATTTCCTAAAATGTTTGGTACAAAATCATTTCGTCAAAAATTCCCTATTTTTCAACATCACCCTAATCTGATATATTTAGATAGTGCTGCTACGACTCAAAAGCCAAAGCAAGTAATTGAAGGTATTACCAATTTTTACCAAAAAGAAAATGCTAATATTCATCGTGGAATTTACGACTTGGCAGCTCAAACGACGAAAAAGTATGAAAATGTTAGACAGAAAATAGCCAATTTTATTGGCGCAAAAAATCAATCAGAAATTGTTTATACGAACGGCACCACAGCATCCATTAATTTGGTAGCTAATTCTTTTTTAATGCCTCGCTTGGAAAAAGGCGAAGAGGTATTGATTTCAGCTATGGAACATCACGCTAACATGATTCCTTGGCAAGTAATTTGTCAACAAAAAGGAGCGCATCTACGGATTATTCCAATTGACAAAGCGGGTAATATCGACTTAGTTGCTTACAAAAACATGTTGTCTGCTAAAGTCAAAATGGTAGCTATCGTCCATATTTCTAATACCTTAGCCACCATCAACCCTATTGCGGAAATGATTGACTTAGCGCATCAGCAGGATATTCCTGTCCTTGTAGATGGAGCGCAAAGTGTGGCTCACTACCCTATCGACGTGTCTGATTTGGATTGTGATTTTTTCACCTTTTCTGGTCATAAACTATTTGGGCCAACAGGTATTGGTGTTTTGTACGGAAAAGAAAGACATTTGGCAGAGATGGCTCCTTACCAATTTGGCGGTGATATGATTCGAACGGTCACCTATCAAACTGCTACTTATACCCTCGCCCCACAAAAATTTGAGGCAGGGACGACGAATATTGCCGGCGTTATTGGACTCGGTCATGCGATTGATTTTTTGCAGCAATTTGACAAGAAGGCCATCGCTCAGTTTGTTAAAGATTTAGGAACTTACGCTAGAGAACAATTACTCAACATTAATAATTTGGAAATTATTGGTGATGCTAAGAACAGAACAGGTATCGTCTCTTTTATCCTACAAAATGCACATCCACACGATATTGCTACTTTTCTAGGGGCAGCAAATATTGCCATTCGAGCAGGGCATCACTGCACGCAACCTCTGATGGATTTTTACGAAATTCCCGCAACTACTCGTGCCTCTTTTTCTATTTATAACAACCGTGCAGAAATTGATTACTTAGTAGAACAGCTCAAAGAAATTGAACAGTTTTTTAGCATTTAAGATATACTCGCTGTAAGCTTAATATCCTTTATCCACAGTTATCTTATTCAGCAAATCCGTTCCCCGAATCATTCGCTGATAATTATCCACCACTTGATTAATAGCGCTATTTACATCCGTCAAACTCGCTACGTGCGGCGTCACTAAAATCTTCGGATGCTGCCAAAATGGGTGATTGCTAGGTAAGGGTTCGTGATGGAAAACGTCTAAAGTAGCGCCCGATAGATACCCTAATTCGAGCACGGCTAACAAATCTTCATCGACCAAATGGCCACCTCGACCCGCATTGATGAGGTAAGAAGTGGAAGGCAATTGCTGAAAAAGAGGTCGGTTCAAAATACCTTGGGTAGCGGGTGTTAAAGGTAGTAAATTAATGAGGATGTCCGTATTTTTTAACAGAAAAGGCAAGTCGGTATCTCCCGTAAAACTGCGAACCCCCTTCAAATTTTTGGGCGAATTGGACCAACCCTGCACTTGAAAACCTACTCGGCTAAATTTTTCGGCTACGTACCCACCAATTTTACCCAAACCCAGAATAGAAACCGTTGTATCTGGAACACGTCGATAAGCGTGTCGCTGCCACGTTGTTGTTCTTTTTTGTACTTCGTACTGCCGAAAATCTTTTAAATGCTGCATCGTGGCGGCCAACAAATACTCCCACATATCTTCGGACAGTCTTTCGTCGATTATCCGTACTATTTGTACGCCCTCTGGAATCGTATTTTTTTCAAAAATGTGGTCAACGCCCGCCCCTAGAGATTGAATGACTCGGAGGTTGGGAAAATTGTTCAACTGCCCCTTGGTGGGTTTCCAACAAATTAGAAAAGGCGCCTTACTTGGTTGTTCGATGGAGGAAACGATTTCAATAGAAACATTAGGTAGTCGGTCGGTTAAAGCGATTTTCCACTCTTTCGCTTCGTCGGAGCTCGTTACGATGGCAATGGACATAGTTCGAATTTTTGGTATTCCAACAAACCAAGGTAAAGAATCGTTTCGTTTTCCGCTCTTTATGATTGATGTAGTTGAGTAATTTTGACTCACGCAAAGACACCAAGAAGCAAAGAAAATTAGTACTTAAATGGCTTAGTAGCTTTGCCTTTTTACGTGCTTAAAAGATATACCACGCAAAATCATAAAGAACCAAGAATAAACTTTAATACTCAACAAACTTTGCCTCTTTGCCTCTTTGCGGGCGTAAGAGATGCTCTACAAAATCACAGGGAAACGAGTTTTCATTCTTTAAAAAAAAAAGAGCATTTCACCCATCTAAAGTACCAAAATTTGCATCTATTCTGCTGAAATCTAGATTTATCAAAACAAAATTTCAAAAAAGCACCCCATGCGATTCCTCCTTTTGGTATTACTAACTTGTTTCATAAGTTGCCAAACCTCTATCTCTACCCCACCAAGCGGCTGGCAAAAAGTTTATAAAAACGACGCTGACGGCACCGCACTTTTTGGGCAAAAATCCGATTTACTAGACGCCGTACGGTTAGGCTACCCTATTAGAATTGGTTGGGGCGGCAACCGAGTAGAACACGTGGCCGACGCCGATTTTTTGACCATCTTCGATGGAGAAGAAGTTTTTGCGCAAATCCGACCCATTATCGGTCAAAGTCCATCGATAAAGAATGACTCAATGAAAATTGCTTTCCGCAAAACGAATAATTGGGTCAAAATGGCGGGGTCGAATGGTTTTACCACTGCGCTCATGACCGACTATTTTCAAGACACCATTGTCGGTGGACGAGACCGCTACGTACCGACAACCTGGTACGTTAACTACCCGACCAATCCACCACCGATTGAGGCACGGCCGTTGTGGCGAGAAGAAGCGCCCAATTGGGAAAAGTGGCAACAGAAACTACCTCAATAAAAATTAATTCGAAACTCCACCCCAAACGTTCGGGGCGGATTCAAGGCCACTCTCGTCCAATTCGTAAACGTCCAAACATTCTCAAAAAAGGTTTGGTCTAGCAAATTTTTACCCCATAGGGAAATACCGTAGCGATTATCTTTAGTAGAAAAACTAATACGGCCATTAAGCAGGTGCGAAGGTTGTCGAGCCAAACTTTCCGTATTGTAAATATCATTATAGCTTTTACTGGTAAAAGCGTAGTCCGTCCGCAGATTAAGTTGCCACGCATCAATGGGCAACGTCAATTGCGGCGTAAATCGGAAGGTAAAATTGGGCGACTTGAACAAACTGTTGCCACTTAAATTAACATCGTTCCCGACCAAATCCACAAAAGGAAAATCGAAATAGGTTAGGTTTTGTGCTCCCATGGACATTTCGGTTCGAAATAGGTCGCTCCAAATGGCCGTCCATTCCGATTCTATCCCAATACCTTCCGCCGCTTCGGCATTGACGACGCGAGAAGACTGACCCGCTACGACGTATTCTTGCTTATCTTTATAGACCGTCGCAAAACCTGCGGTATTGATACGCATTCGATTGTCGAGTTGCAACTTTAGTCCGATTTCGTAGCTATTGATGGATTCGGGATTGAAGACCAAATCGCCTCCCCGTTCAACGGGGTTTATCGTTACGTTGAAACCTGCTCCTTTGTAGCCACGAGCGACGGAAGCATAAATCAGAGTGTTGTCCGAGGTTTTGAAATCCATCCCAATATTACCCGAAAAGAAGCCTTCTTTGCTTTCCCGTAATTCGGGGCTTTCTTCCGTACCAATGTCTTTTGCTACTAACCGAACAAAATTGAAAGGCTCGTAGCCGTTCAGTACTTGATGAAATTCGAGGTCTCGATTTTCGTAGGTATATCGCCCCCCTACATTTAAACGAATCCGCTCGCTAATCTCGTAACTAACCGTACCAAATCCAGCAATGCTTGTTCCTCTGTTGACCCCAATCGCCGTTGCGTCGGCGTAATAGTCGGGAACTTCAAGGGCGTCGGGTAGCATAGCTACTCGCTTGAAGAGTTGAAACCAAGATTGTCCAAAAGTGAATAAATCTTTGGAGTAAATGCGCTCTCTTAGATAAAATAAACCGCCCAAGTAAAACAGCTTTTGCCCTTTTCGAGGCGTGGAAATACGCAGTTCGTGCGACTGCGTTTTGTAGTCTATATCTCTAAAAAAGTCAGTCCACGGCTGTTCGCTTTGGTCAAAATCTTGGTCTTCTCGAACGAAAGAATGGTGATAGCCCGATAAAAACGTTAGCGTGTGTTTATCGTCCAATTGGTATTCCAATTTGGCCGAGCCGCCCGTCAATTCTCGTTCGTAGCGTTGGTCTTGAAAATTGGGAAAGGCCGTCCGATTCAGTGGATTGTCATCAATAGTAGGCGCCGATGGGCCAAAAATTCTTGGCGTATAATCCAGCGGAATTTCAGCCTTAAAATCCTTACTCATAGAACCTCTCAGCGTGATAGATAATTTGTCCGAAGGCGTATATAGCATGGAAACTCTTCCGCCCAAAAACTGCGTTTGATTGGCTTCTTTCGCTCGGTCATTGTTCTCAATCAATAACCAACCGTCCCTTTGGCGATAAGCTGTAGTGAAGCGAACGGCTAACTTGTCTTTCACCACCTCGAAATTACCCTTTCCGCGCGCTTGAAATAAACTGTAATTACCCGCCGATAATTCTATGGCCCCACTATTCCCCATCTTCGGTTTTTCGGTAATGACGTGTAGGACTCCCCCAATTGTATTTTTGCCAAACAACGTACCCTGTGGCCCACGCAATACTTCTACTCGTTCGAGGTCCATTAAAGTAGAATTGAAGTGATAAGCTCTCGAAAAATAAATATCATCAATGTACAAGCCCACCGAATTTTCAATCCCCGGATTGGCAAAGTCACTGTTCAGTCCTCGAACGGAAAAGGCAAAGGACCCCGGCACGTACGATTCGGTCAACATATTGGGCAAAGCAAAGAAGGCTTCCGCTACGTTATTGGCCGTTTTTTGCTCTATTTCTTTGGCATCCACCACCGAAATGGCAATGGGAACGTCTTGTAGCACTTCCTCTACTTTATTAGCCGTCACCATGACGTCTTCCAACTTGACCGCTTGCGATTCTAAGACTATATCTGCTTCCAAAACGAGTAATTTACCATCGGGCGTCGTTTTATAAAAATCGGCAAATTCGGAATATCCCAAATATTGTACTCGAACGTACTGGTACAATTGGTCTTTTTTGTAAGGAATTTGCAGTTCAAATTGTCCTTGCTCGTCCGTTTCTGCAAAAGCGGGCGTTCCGTCGGCAAAAATTTGTGCGCCGATTAGCGGTTCGTTCGTTTCCGAATCGCGAACAGTTCCGATTAATTTAGTTTGGGCAAAAGATTCGTAGTAAAAGAAGCATAGGATAAAGAGAAGGGCCCCTTTTAGCGTCCCAACATAGTGTCTTGACATTGAATTTCAATTTTTTACAGATACTATTTTAATGAATTTGAACAATCAATGCGCTAGAACGAACTCATCAATTATTGGTAACTGTATATAATACATTGATAAAATGCGAGCGATTTTGGTAATTGTTTGTGGAAATTAGTACTAGAGATTGCTCGAGATAAAAGGGGGGGGAAAAAATTGATAATTTATTTATACAATTTAAAAAAAGACAAATACTGCACCAAAATACGTTTTAAAGTCTAATCACCAAAGTTTTAGAGGATTAAGAATAAAAATACTTTTTCCAATTTTTCTAAAATCGGCAAAAAAAAAGTCCCAACCACCAGTACGGGTTGGGACAAAAGTATGGTAAAGACTATTCTTGCCAAAATTGTGAAATAGTAGCCGCTGCGGAACCTTTAAATAGCACATACGCCTATCGAACGAATCGTAACGACTGACTCGACGAGGAAGTAATTAGAAAAGCTAACTACAATAAATCGAAAATTAGAAATGGCAAGGAGAGGAAAATGGGGAAAATTGTAAAATCTGAAATGTCTAACCCGCCAGACTGCTGTGCGGGCTGGTTTAAAATCTAAAAATACTGTTAATCAGAAAGTTAGAATTTAAAATCAGCTCGAACAGTAGTTCAGCGGGCCGTACATTCAATTTTACCATTTTCCTGCGTACTAAATATTTTCCAAATAGCTCAGACCAACTCGTGGATTAACCGATTTTAAATAGCTAATCTCCATAAATTTATTAGTCACCACAAATGAGTTATTGCTTAACTTTTTGGTACTGTTTTAGTACTAGTTATAGAATCGTTAAGTGTCCTCTCACGGACCATGTCTAAAAGTTAGGATAAAGTATTATCCTAACTTTTTTAGTGAAATAAGGGGTATTAGTTATCTGAGTGTGTTACATTTTAGTGGAATGTTAATTTGTTGGTAAAAATCAAAAATCAAAATTCATATATCAAAAATCATATATCTACGTAATTCTGCTCGCTTAGACAGATATATGATTTTTAAACTATGATATATGACCCGCCCGCATGACGCAGTCGGGCTGGTTTCCACTAATTTATAACGCACCTTAATTATTTCAAATAAAAGGAACAAGGGGTAAACGTTTTTACTATTCTAACTATTAACCATAAGAGGTAGGTTTTTAGGTTAAAAACTCCTGTACCTACATGTAAGTTGGCTAGTTCAAAATCTAAGAGTAGGAACAACTTAAAAGTGAGCATTAATAATGCGCTTTTACGCTTATCGTTTTTCCAAACAAATAATGGATGTTAGATGACAAACTGGAGGGTAAATTTGCGGGTAGCAAAATTGCTGAAATAGAATAGATTCTCTGGTAGGTATCACTTTAATTCAGAGGGAGAAGTTGTAGTGAACTTGATAGGTATAGGAGGAAATTTAATGAATGGCCTTTTCCTTTTTCTGATACAAATATAAAGGCATCTTTTATAGTGTAGCTTGGCAAAAGCGATAAAATTGTGACACTGAATTTTAGTCTAAAAAATTATCTACGCTCTTTTTCGTTTTTCTTATTTCTTTCTAAAAAAGGCTATCGGTCCACAGTTGACGGTAAACGGTTCACGGTTTGACAGCGTGAACTGAAAGTCCAATAATTTTAACTAACTGTTTTTCAATTACTTACAACCTTACACGGATAACCCAAAAGAATACTAAATAATTGATTGGCAACTATTTTATGACTATTTACTACTAGTAATGTGGTCGCCAACCACAATAAATGATAGTTGATGAGTGATAAATGATGTTTTTTGTACTTCGTAAGACGAATATCTTCAATTTACTACACCTTAATATCATTCATCACTTATCATTCATCATTCATTTGGCGAAGATATTATATTAGTAGTTATATTTTAAAAAACAGGTATCTTGTGACTCCAAAACGCAAAAAAATCTTCCAATGGTCCGACACAAAAGTGATTGAAGACACGGGTTGGTCAGAATACGAACACGAATTTGTTTAGTCAAAAAACGCTAGTCAAATAAAACGTATCTTTGCCCTTTTATTATGTAAAAATCAAAGAGGTATATGAGATTCGAAGACTTGAAGCTGATTCCACCTATTCTAAAAGCGCTAAAAGAAAAAAAATACGTCACCCCAACGCCCATTCAAGAACAAGCCATCCCCGTCGTACTAAACCGTAAGGATGTATTGGGCGTCGCCCAAACGGGAACGGGTAAAACGGCCGCTTTTTCCATTCCTATTATCCAGTTAATCCACCGAATAGAGGCCAAAGAAAAAGGGAAACCTACCTTACGCGTACTCATTTTAACACCAACGAGAGAACTAGCCATCCAAATTGAAGAAAGCATTGCCGATTACAGTAAATACACCGTCGTCCAACAAACCGTCATTTTTGGCGGTGTCAAACAGCATCGACAAGTGGAAGCACTGAAAAAAGGCGTCCACGTTTTGGTCGCTACGCCGGGGCGATTACTGGATTTGATTAGTCAAGGTCTGCTAAGTTTGGACACCGTAAAGGTCTTCATCTTGGACGAGGCTGACCGAATGTTGGACATGGGCTTTATCAATGACATAAAAAAAATTCTCCCTTTACTACCTAAGAAACGTCAGTCACTATTCTTTTCGGCTACTATGCCGAGCAATATCGTCAAATTGTCCCGTGAAATTTTAAAAAACCCAAAAAAAATTGAAGTGAGTCCCGTTTCTTCGGCGGCGGAGACCATTCAGCAGTACTTGTACTACACGAATCGAACAACGAAGAAAAACTTACTGCGACACTTACTTAAAAACCCCGAATTAGACCAAGTGCTCGTTTTTGCCCGCACCAAAAGGGGCGCAGACCGAGTCGCCAAGAATCTCAAAAAAGACGGCATTTATGCGGCTGCGATTCACGGAGACAAAGCGCAAAATCAGCGACAAAAAGCCCTCAAAGATTTCAAAGCGGGCAAAGTACGAGTTTTAGTGGCCACCGATATTGCCGCTAGAGGTATCGACATCGACAAATTGCACTACGTCGTCAATTACGATATTCCGAATGTGGCGGAAACTTACGTTCACCGCATCGGTCGGTCGGGCCGTGCGGGAGAAGACGGTATTGCCATTGCTTTCAGCGAACCCGAGGAAAATGCCTACATTCGAGACATCGAAAAATTGATTAAACGCAAAATAAGAGTCATCAAAGACCACCCTTTTCCACAGACCGACAAACCCATGACGGAAGCGGAAAAAAAGGAATGGAATAAGGAGAAGCAACGCCGAAAGCAGGAATATTTTGCCAATCGACGAAAGGCGAAAGCGGCGGGAAAGTTAGAGCGAGGAAGGTAATTGAAAGAATTACTTTATTGTTGATTGTTGAATTGTTAAATCGTTGCCAGCAATTATTTGGCATGGAACAATTTAGCAATTCAACAATAAAACAATTAACACACTACGCAAACACCAATTTGCTCAAGTAATCTGCTCCCACCTTTGCACTTTCCATTGGCGTAGAATCATCGTAGCGTTCTTGCTCCATGATAAAATATTCCATACCGTTGTCCTTCGCTACTTTTAAGATTTTGGAAAAATCAATTGTACCAGTACCTAAATCCACGGAGGCATTTCGTTCGTCGGCGGGCGCCGTTTTGGAGCGGTCTTTTATGTGGCATAATTTAAACCGATTAGCATACTTTTTCAAATAAGCAATGGGGTCTGCATCGGCAGTAACTACCCAGTAAATGTCCATTTCGTAATCTACTAAGTCGGGGTCTGTATTTTCCATCATAAAATCGTGGGGAATAATACCCGAGGAAGTTTTGAAAGAATAGCCATGATTATGGTAGGCAAATCTTATTCCGTTCTTTCGGCAAATTTCGCCACATTCGTTGAACGTATCTGCTACTTTTTTCCAGTTGTCGATACTGTCTTGCGGTCCAATGTAGGGACATAATAGATATTTAACACCAATTTCGGCGGCATCAGCGGCCTTTTGCTCAAAATCCTTTTTGATGTCGCAGTGACTAGCCACCATCTCCATGCCCAAATCATCTAAAAAAGATTTAAACTCCGTATTTTTCATTCCCCAGAACAAGCCTTGTTCCCGTTCGTAGCCTTCAATTTGTTTATAACCAAAACTAGCTAGTTGTTTGATAGTGCCCATTGGGTCTTGCGGAATCACGTCTCGAAGCGTATATAATTGGATACCAAATTTATCCAGACTCGGGTCGGCGGCCTTGGGTGCAGGGGGCATAGTTGGTTTTTCGGCCGTTTTGGTTTCGGATTGGCAAGCCCAATGGGGCAATAACAGCGAACCAGCGGCGACCATACCCGCATTTTGTAGAAATTGTCGTCGATTATTTGTCATGATTTTTTATTTGTTTTGAAAAAGTGTTTACAAATGATTGCACAAAGTAATACAACTCAATGAAATGTAAAATTTAAAAGAGGAAATTTTATTCTTGAAAAAAGATTTTGGGTGTTTAATAATTTTAGGACAAAGCCCGAGATTAAAAATGTACGGTAGCAAAGTTTGAAAATACTTATTTTTACCAAAAACAAACGAATATGCAAAAAGTAGTAGTTCTAACGGGTGCGGGTATTTCCGCCGAAAGCGGTATCAAAACTTTTCGGGATGCCGATGGGCTTTGGGAAAATCACGATGTGATGGAAGTAGCGTCCCCACAAGGATGGGAAAAAAACCGAGCCCTAGTGCTTCGGTTTTACAACGACCGTCGCAACCAACTGAAAGAGGTCGCACCCAACGCTGCTCATAAGGCGTTGGCCGAACTGGAAGCAAAATACAAAGTAGTCGTCGTCACCCAAAATGTAGATAATTTGCACGAAAGGGGCGGTAGTACCAATATTATTCACCTACACGGAGAGTTGACCAAAATGCGGTCCGTGATGGATGATACCGTGATTTTTGATTGTAAAAAAGACATTCAAGTGGGCGACAAAGCGCCCGACGGTTACCAATTGCGACCACATATCGTCTGGTTCGGAGAAATGGTGCCGATGCTAGAAAAAGCGGCGGCGGAGGTCATATCGGCGGATATAGTCCTCGTAGTCGGGTCGTCGATGCAGGTTTATCCCGCAGCGGGTTTGGTAGAGTACGCCAAAGAAGGTATTCCCGTCTATTATATTGACCCTAAACCGACGATAAATTACGAATTGCAGCAACGGAAAAATCTTAAGGTACTAGCTGAAAAGGCGACAACGGGGGTTCGGAAAGTCGTAGATGAGTTGCTAGGCTAAATCACCAAGTATTTCCTCTTCTAACTCAAGTTTAAGGAACCAGCGAAGGAATGTTTGGGCATATTTGGATGGTGTCGATGGTACTTTTTTCAAAACTTATTAGCTGTTGGGTTCAATCATTTCACGTGTTGTCACCTCTTAATTGGAGATTGCCGAACCAATCCCTTTTCGTTATCTTTGTTAGAAAAACCAAAACATGACTTCTCCTTTTCCCGGTATGGACCCGTATTTGGAAGGTTCGATGTGGTCAGATACGCATCATGGGCTCGCATCCACTATCAGAGAATTGATTGCTCCCAAAATTGCCCCTGCTTACATTGCTCGTATCGAACGCTATACGGTCAGAGATACCGCACCCGAATTAGGCTTAGGCATCATGTATCCCGATGTTGGATTGTACAAACCAACCGACGATGACGTGTCGGTGGTCAGTGAACCCGAAACAACTTATTTCGCTACGCCCGCTACAGTCACGATTCCCAATATAGAGCCTATCGAAATCCGTATTCCCGTTATCGAACTGCGAGATAGAGATAACAACCAACTGATTACTTGCATCGAAATTCTATCGCCCGTCAACAAAAGACGACCAGGACTTGCGCCTTACCGCAGCAAGAGGCAGCAATTAATAGAGTCTAAAGTACACTTGCTAGAAATCGACTTACTTCGCTACGGCACCCTTCCCTTTGAACACCCGAACGTTCCCAATACGCACTATCACATTACGCTAGTTCGGGCCAACGCAGGAAAAACGGATGTGTGGGGTTTCAATGTCCAAGATAGCATCCCCATCGTCCCAATTCCTTTGAAAAAACCCGATGCGGATGTTTTGCTCGATATCAGAAAGGCGCTAGATATGGTTTATGAAAGGGGCTTTTTTCACTTGTCCGTTGATTATGAAAAAGTACCACCGAAACCGGCTTTTTCGGAGGAAGAACAGGCGTGGATGATGAAAATGTTGTCTAATCGGTGAAGTATTCATTCCGATTGAATCGTCTCTATAGGGTTGGCCAAGGCAGCCTTCAAAGATTGGAAACCAACCGTAAAAAAAGCAATCAAAATAGCTACTAAACCCACCTCAGCGAAGGCAAACCATTTTAAATCAATTCGTTAAGCAAAATCTTTTAACCAAGGATTCATATTCGGAAATCTTACTCGGATTTCAAACTAACTGTCGGATTCACATTCGCCGCTTTCAGCGTTTGAATACCCACCGTCACCCAAGCAATACTCAAAGCACCGAGTCCCGCTACGATGAAATACCAAGGTTGTAAATCAATGCTAAAGGCAAAACCCTCTAGCCAATTATTAGCAATGAAGTAGCTGGTGGGCAGGGCAATTCCAATACCAACTAAAACCATCTTAGTAAAGTCAGCCGACAACAATCGGACAATACCAAAAGTACTAGCGCCCAATACTTTGCGGATGCTAATTTCTTTTCGTCGCCGTTGGGCGGAAAAGGTCACCAAGCCAAATAACCCTAAACAGGAAATCAGAATCGCAATCCCCGCAAAGTATTTGGACAGAGTAGCCACTCTCGATTCAGAGGCGTACAAGGCGGCAAAATCGGCGTCTAAAAACTGATAGTCCATTGGAAGACCGTCATTCATTGTTTTGTAAATGGTGGCTAATTGGTTTAAGGTTTCTGTTTCTTTTCCTGCTTCCATTTTAACCATTACCTCGTTTACTTGCTCACTAAGCATCATAAAAGCGGGCTTGACGGGTTCGTATAGGGATTCAAAATGGAAGTCTTTGACGACGCCAATAATTTGCTTATCTCGACCCCATTGCCGAACCGTTTTACCAATTGGTTCTTCTAAGCCCATTGCTTTAATAGCTGATTCGTTGAAGATAATTTTATCCATTTCTTGCCCGAATGCTTGTTGAAAAGTGCGCCCTACGGTCAGTTCCATGTCCAGCGTTTCCATCAAATTAAAATCAACCGCTAAATATTTAAACGCTATTTCATTACCTTCCGTCAATCCTTCCCATCGAACCCCGGTCGTACTAGTCTGATTGTACATCAAATCACTCCGAATACCCGCAGCGTTGACTACGTTCGGTAATTGGCGAACTTCGGTTAGAAAAGCATCCAGTTTAGCATTGAGTTGCCCTTCGTTTTTGATACGAATCACTTGGTCTTTGTTAAACCCTAAATTTTTGCTTTGGATAAATGCTATTTGGTGATAAACGACCAATACCGATACGATGAGAATTACAGAAACGGCAAATTGGAAAACCACTAGACCTTTACGCAGCCACACCTCCCCCACCGAGCGGCTCAATTTTCCTTTTAGCACTTCGATGGGTTCAAAACCAGATAAATACAAAGCAGGATAACTGCCCGCAATTAAACCCGTAGCTATCGTAATTCCCAAAATCGCTAGGATTAACCTCGGCGTAAAATTTAACATTAATTCCTTATCCGTCAATAAATTAAACGAAGGCAATAGCCAATAAACGATTCCCAAAGCAATGACTAAACTCAGTAAACTCAACAACGTTGATTCGCTCAGATACTGAGCAATTAGGTGGCTACGGTCGGCACCTATTGCTTTTTTTACGCCTACCTCTTTAGACCGTCGGGTAGCCTTGGCCGTCGATAAATTCATAAAATTGATGCAGGCAATTACTAGAATAAAAAGTGCAATTATCGAAAATAACCAGACGTAGTTGATACGTCCACCCGCCTGTTGGCCGTTCTCATATTTATCGTAAAGGTACTTTTCCGAATAAGGTCGAATGAATAAAGTTTGGTAATCTTCCCCGCTTTTTTCTTGTAGATAAGTGCTGATTTTCGTTTCAAAAGCGACCACATCCGTTTCTTCTTTAAGAGCAATATATGTATCAGGACCACCGTACGTCCATTTATCGACATCTGGAAAATTATCCGTCACTAAATCAAAGTGAAAGACAAGGTCAAATTGATTCGTGGCGTTCTTAGGAGGCCGTTCGTAAACACCTGCTATTTGGTAAACTCCCGTAAATGCCCCCTTTTCCCATTCAATCGTTTTACCCACTAAATTAGTCGTCTGCCCAAATACCCGTTGCGCCAAGCGGTCAGAAATGACCACTTCCTCTTTTCGCTGTAAAAAATCACTAACATTTCCTTCCAAAATTGGATAAGAAAACATTTTGAAAAAATCGGATTCGGCGTACTGCTCCGTAAATTTTAAGCGTCTATCACCCGCCTTGACAATCCCTTGTTGGTCTCCTGGTCGCAAGCGTACACTCGTAGCGTATTCGACTTCGGGCATCTCGGTGCGCATCGCTTCCGCTAGAGGGCCGGGGGTCCAAGGAAACGTATTAATGTCCCCGTTCGGTGCGGTAGAGTGTTTCATCACTTGGTACAATTGCGCCTCTTTTTCGTGAAATTTATCGACACTTAACTCGTCGTTGACCCATAGAAAAATGAGCAAAGCGCAAGCCAAACCCGTAGATAAGCCTACCAAATTGATTAGAAAAGTCGTCGTATCTTTTTGAAAATTGCGTAAACTGAGTTTTAAATTGTGTCGAAACATGAAAAATGGGTTGTAGTGGGTGATTAAATTATTTTTGATGGCAAATGGGCGGAAGTAGTTAAGGGTTTGGTACCAATAATTCACTTTTGACCGAAAAGCTGATTTAGTCTGCAGGCTTTGCTGAAATTTTTCTTCCAAATCACCCTTGACTTCTTCCGCTAGTTCGGGTTTGAGGAACCAGCGGAGGAATTGTTGAGCGTATTTGGGTGGTTCAATTTTAGTTTTACTCATCTTTTAAAGCCTTGACAGGATTAGCAATCGCTACCCGAAAAATGGTTGTACTGGTCACTAAAAATCCACAAATGAAAATCAAAAAAGCACAAAGTACAACTGGAACAATTGCTACGGGAACATGATAAGCATAGAGTTCATCAATCATCATTGTTATTAAGAAAAAGCCTATTACGGCTCCAAATAGAGCAGCCATGCTAAGAATAATGACAAATTCTCGATTGACCAAAGCAATAATATTTTTAATAGAAGCACCTAGTACTTTGCGAATACCGATTTCTTTAGTTCGTTTTGCAATATTTAGAGAAGCCATAGCGTAAATTCCCGCCAAAGACAAAAGCGTACCTAAGAAGGTCAAAAAAACAAAAACTTTACTCATGGTACTATTTCCATAACGCAAGTTCTCCAATAAAATATCCTCTTGGAAGTGTCCAATAAAGGGTTTGTTGGGAATGTTTTTTTGCCATGTTTTTTGTAAAAAAACGTAAGTATCTGCTAGTTTTTCTGACTCGACATTAACGACAAAGGTGCGAAATCTCTTAGGGTCTTCTATGTAGAAGACAAAGGGGTCTTCCATGTGGGCACGGTCACCTCGTTCTCTATGGTTGGCGACAACGCCTACAATATTTCGTTTTTCATCATGAACGGTAATCTGCTGATTCAAAGGGTCTGTTATACCTGTTTTTTCTAAAAATGCTTGATTAACCATGATATTCCCTTCTTCGTTAAACTGACTTCCCATATCGGTCTCATTTCCTTGTAATACTTCTAAGCCGATTGTTTTTAAATAGCCTTTTCCCATACTCATTATCATCGTTTGATAATCCGTTTGATTGACGGTAACTGGACTTCGATAGGTACTATGGCTTATATGCGTATTTGTTCCAGCAAAATGTTTAATGTTAGGATTCCTACTGGCTTCGGCAGCCAACAGATTATACTCTTTTTCACTAGATATATCTACCGCAATCATGCGGTCAGAATCGTAACCAAAATCAATGGTGTTCATAAATTCATTGTTTTGGAAAAATACGATTCCGCCTATTAGAAAAATTACACTCACGGCAAACTGGACAGTCATTAGAGAACGGGTAAAAAAATTAGTTCCTTTCAATTTAACACTCCCTTTGACTAGACTTACTGGATTCAATCGACTATTGAACAAAGCTGGGTAAATACCTGCCAGAAAGGATGCGAGAAAGAGGACAATTAATAAAGCAAGCAATAAATTAATCCAGTTTAAATCTGATAAACCATAGCCAAATTTAAACATGGCAGTAAACTCTGGTAATAGAAAAGATTTAGCGAAAACATAGCCTACTATCAAGGCAATAAGCATGGTTAACGTTGTCTCGGTCAAAAATTGGGAAATGATTTGAGTACGAGTGGCTCCTATCGCTTTCCTTACGCCAATTTCCTTTAACCTTTTGTAACTCATCGCTATAGAAGTATTGGTTAGATTAAAACAAGCAATAAGCAAAATCATAAAAGCCATGGCCCCAAAAATTATTAACGGCACATAGCTTATTCGGTAACGCACCCAACCCCAAGCAATTTCTGTTTCATTAAAATTGGAGAGAAAAGGTTCCATCCGATAACTTTTTATGGTGGCATCTTGGTTAGCCTTATTTTGCATAGGTATATATTTCGCCAACTGTTCATTTACCTGTGGAACAACTTCGGAAGAAGTCAATTCAAAAAAAGTAGAAGGTTTTCGCCAATCTGACCAATCATCTGATTCCCAACCCAAAATATCTGCAAAATGATCAAAGCGAATCATAGCATCATAAACAAAGGTATTGTTTCTAGGGATTTGTTTGACTACTGCACCAACGGTCAACAAGAGTTCTTTTTCGTTGGGGAAGTAAACCGTAACATCCTTACCAATTGGGTCGGCATAGCTAAATAGTTTTGTAGCTAGTTTTTCATTTAGTATAATGGTGAATTTATCTTTAAAAGCTGCCAAATTCCCGGCTAACAGCGGATATTCAAATAGGTCAAAAAAGGTGCTATCCGCAAAATGAAAGGATTCGCTAAATGTCTTTTCTCCATTTTGAATTACGCCATTATTGGGAATGTATCTGGTAAAACGATTGATGCCTGGCATCTCTAGCGCTGCCATTGGGGCTAGTGGTGCGGCAATGGTCATGTTTTCTGAGAATTGACCTGTTTTAGATTCTTGTTGAGCGTGGATTTTATAAATATTAGCTACTTTATCTGGTCGATGCATGCCATCAAATTCAATGTTATGTGCAACGAATAAATAAGCCGCTAAACAACAAGCTACCGCAATTCCTAACCCCAGAGAAT
>JBCCQK010000114.1:0-18073 GCA_039024375.1 Bacteroidota bacterium | reverse complement strand
ATTTAATTAGAAAGAAAAAGAAAAGTGGAAATATCTTCTCCGACGAAATTGAGCGTGCGCCCGACTTAGCAGAAGAAGTGCCCGATAGTGCTTTGTTAGAAATGGAAGTGCGCAAACTCAAGGTGGTTTTGGATAATATCCCAGTTGGAGATAAAGCCGTTCTGCTGATGAAATATCAAGATGATATGTCGATTAAAGAGATTTCGGATAGTTTGAATAAATCCGAAAGTGCTATCAAAATGAAGTTAAAGCGCGCCAAACACAAGGCACAAAAAGTTTATGAAGAAAAATTTAAGTCGAGTTCTATTTGAATAAAAGGACCTAAGGAAAATTTAAAATTACAAATCCAAAATCTAAAAGTATTGACAATCAATAATTTAGAGTTTTGAAAATGTAAATTTATTTTTTCACTGTTCCTAAAAAAGATAATCATGAATAATTTTCAACGATTAGAAGAAGAGGAATTAGAAAGACTGCCCGATTTGCCGATGGGCATTGCTCACAATGTCCATAATAAGCTAGATAATATGCGAACGTTGGGTAGTGTGGTGGATTTATACCTTACCAAAATAGTGGATGTTTTTGTGATGATGGCTGGTGGAAAAGTAGAGCGCCCTAATAACACCTTTTCCCATACGAGTGGGTATGGCTCTCCAACGGAACCAGATACTGGTGTTCCGGGTGGTCCAGCCGAGGGGTAGTCCCAATCACCATATTCTACCAAAAAAACTCTAAAACCAACACAACCAATTCAATGACACTTTTAGAAGATTTATTACAACAACTAAAAACGTTCGCACCTAACTTGATATTTGCGATTGTGATTTTCATTGTCGGATGGACCATCGCCAAATTGGTAGCTAGTCTAGTTCGGAGATTGCTAAGCGCCTTGAAAGTTGACTTGTTAGCCGATAAACTGAATGATATTGACATTGTTCGCCAAACGAATCTCCAGATTTTACCCAGTAAAGTAGTTAGTAAACTAGTGTATTATATCTTTATGCTATTTACTTTAGTATTGGCAACGGAGAAGTTAGGCGTAGAAGCAGTCACCAATCTACTAACTGATTTTATTAGTTACGTTCCTAAGTTGTTGGTGGCACTAGTTTTTTTTATCATTGGAATTTTGATTGCGGATGCCATACGTGGAGTCGTATTGACCACCTGTCAATCTTTAGGGATTCCTTCGGCCAAAATCATTGCTAGTGTCGTTTTCTACTTTATATTTTTATCAGTAAGTATCAGTGCTTTAGACCAAGCAGGCATTCAAACGGATTTCATCAAGTCGAATATTATGATTGTGATTGCGGGGGCTGTTGGCGCTTTTGCTTTTGGTTATGGCCTCGCTTCTAGGAGCATGATGGCTAACTTTTTGGCTTCTTTTTACACTAAGGGGCGGTTTATGGTTGGTAATACCATTACGGTGGATGGTGTAAAAGGGGAAATTGTAGAAATGGATAATGCTTCTTTTGTACTACAATCAGAAACATCTAAAATCGTTTTTCCACTAAGTAAATTGGCGGATAAGGGCATAGAAATCCACTAATTAGATTTAGACAAGAGGCGTTTACAAGATTTATTGAAGGTCGATTGCCTTAAACATTTTATGGAAAAGACCATTTAGACGGTGGAGAAATAGTTTCATGTTCTGGACGTTTCGTCCCTGTCTATATTTTCTATTCATCACAACGATTTACAAAAAGAATACTTTAAAGAAAAGAAGGAGTTGTTTTCCGTAGTTATTCAATGAGCTACACTTTTTCAATTTCGTAGCAGCACGGAAACCAATACCACTATTCCTGTCACCTTAAACTAAACATTTAGATTATGAAAATTTTTTTATTGTTTACGCTGTTTACTTTGTTTGCTGTTGGTAGTTTACAAGCACAAACGCTCGATGAGTTAAAAGCTAAAAAAGCTGATTTAGAAGCTCAACGAGCAGCCAAGCAAGCAGAAGCAGATGCATTCAACGGGGAAATTGCTTCCTTAGCTGGTCAAATAGAGATTTTGTCGGGTTGGCAAAAAGGCTTCAACGGCTCGGTCGGTTTCAACTTGAATAATTCTTTTAATTGGATTGCTAACCCTAATACCGATGCTCGGTCAACTGGTTTAAACATTGGTTTAACGGCTTTTGCCAATAGAAAAACAGAGAAGTACTTTTGGAATAACAAAGGTATTGTTACCAAGGCGTGGCAAGATATTGATTTGAACGACGCAGACAGAGACAACGATGATGATGGATTATTTGATAATGGAACAATTGACATCGTTAATATCTCTTCTTTGTATGGATACAAATTGAACGACAAAATTGCTATTTCTGGCTTGGGTGAACTGAACACCTCCATCGAGAACTTTTTGAAGCCTGGAACCTTAGATTTTGGTGTCGGTGCAACTTGGACACCCGCAGATAACTTTGTCGTGGTCGTTCACCCATTCAACTACCGAGTTGCTTTCCCCGCAGACGGAAATGAGTTAGAAACAACAGGTGCGGTTGGCGCAAAATTACGAGCAGACTACACACGAGCTATAACGTTAGCTGGCAAAGAGATTGCTTGGTCTTCTACCTTAACTTCTTTCATTCCTTATCAAGAAAAAGACCCAACTTTGTTTGAATACACGTGGTTAAATACGCTGAATTTTAATATTTACAAAGGTATTGGTGTTGCCGTTGGATTTGGATTGAGAAACGCAGAATTTGAATCCGAAGACTTACAAGGGTATCTTAACCTAGGTCTATCGTATGGTTTCTAGAGAGCAATAGTATCTTTTTAAAACCAGAAAAGCCTCCATTTCAGTCGAAACGGAGGCTTTTCTATTTCTATATATTATTTTGTCATTCGTTTGATAAAGTGGCCAATCAGATAACACCTAAGTAGTATTTAAAATTAGTACTATCGGGCTCAAATCGAGTAGGAGAAGGAGATTCTTTCATCCCGAAGCATTTCCAGATTCTTTTAACCATTGAAAGAGAAATCCCAAAAGTGTTCGGGACTAAAGGAATCTACCTCTCCTACCCAACGACTTTATCCTGCTAACTACTAAGGAACAGTGAAAAAATAAATTTACCATTTCAAAAAATTCAACTTATTGATTGTCAATACTTTTAAATTTTACATTTTCCTGAGACTAGTTTGCTTCAGAAACAAGCGATAGTTTTTTACATAAAGTGGAAGTTTGTATATTTCTACACTAGTCACTAGTCACTAATCAACTAATTACAAATCACTCCACTATGCGTCAACATTCGCATAATGCGCATTGGCTTCAATAAAGTTACGACGTGGCGGCACTTCATCTCCCATCAACATGGAGAATACTCTATCTACTTCAATGGCATCTTCAATGGTTACTTGGCGCAGAATACGCGTTTGTGGGTCCATCGTTGTATCCCATAATTGGTCAGCATTCATTTCTCCTAACCCCTTGTATCGCTGGACTTTAACGGATGAATCATTTTCTCCCTTTCCCAGACTAGCGACTGCTTCTTTCCGTTCATCCTCATCCCAGCAATAGACCAAATTTTTACCTTTTTTCACCAAATAAAGCGGTGGTGTGGCTATGTAGATGTAGCCCTGCTCTACTAGTGGGCGCATGTAGCGGAAAAAGAAAGTTAAAATTAGCGTCACAATGTGGCTACCGTCAACGTCGGCATCACACATAATGACTATCTTGTGGTAACGCAGCTTGTCTAAATTGAGCGACCGTTCGCCGTCTTCTCCTTCTTCAATTCGAACCCCCAAAGCAGTGAACATATTCTTAATTTCCTCATTTTCGTAAATCTTATGCTCCAGAGCCTTTTCGACGTTCAGAATCTTACCTCTGAGTGGTAAAATAGCTTGAAAAACTCGGTCTCGACCCTGCTTGGCGGTTCCTCCTGCTGAATCTCCCTCCACCAAGAAAATCTCGGATTCTGCGGGGTCTTTAGAAGAACAATCGGATAACTTACCGGGTAATCCTCCGCCCGTTAGGACATTCTTACGCTGTACCATTTCTCGCGCCTTCCGTGCAGCGTGGCGAGCAGTAGCAGCGATAATGACTTTTTCAATAATTTTTTTTGAATCGGTAGGATGCTCTTCTAAGTAATATTTAATAGCTTCTCCAACGCACTGAGACACAATAGCCGTCACTTCTGAGTTCCCCAATTCCCCTTTGGTTTGCCCTTTGAATTGTGGCTCGGGTACTTTTACGGAGACAACCGCCGTCAATCCTTCTCGGAAATCTTCTCCAGAGATATTAAATTTTAATTTTTTGAAAAAGCCGTTCTCTTCGCCGTACTGTTTGAACACTCGATTCACTGCTCGCCGAAATCCATTCACGTGCGTCCCTCCTTCTCTAGTATTGATGTTGTTGACAAACGAAAATAGACTCTCGGAAAACGAAGTATTATAATTCATGGCTACTTCCACCTCGATACCATCTTTTTTCCCCACTACGTGAATTGGGTTGGCAATCAAAGAAGTTCTAGCTTCGTCTAGAAATTGAACAAATTCTATAAGCCCCCCTTCCGAATAAAAAGTTTGCGTTTTAAAACTACCATCCTCCTCTTTTTGTCGTTCGTCCGTTAGTGTTAACGTAAGCCCCTTATTCAAGTAGGATAGTTCTTTCATTCGACCCGAGAGAATATCGTATTTATATTCAAGCGTTTCGAATATTTCGCTGTCGGGCTGAAATGTAATGAGCGTCCCTCGGTAGTCCGTTTTTCCCTTTTGTTGTACTTCCGTTTGTGGCTTTCCTTGGCTGTATTCTTGCTCGTAAATCGTTCCTTCTCGGTGTACTTGTGCTTTCAAATGAATAGACAAAGCATTCACACAAGAAACTCCAACACCGTGCAGACCACCAGAAACTTTGTAAGTATCTTTATCGAACTTACCCCCTGCGTGCAGCACCGTCATAACGACTTCCAAAGCTGACTTTTTCAGTTTGGCGTGCATTCCTACAGGGATGCCTCGACCATTATCTTTAACCGTAATCGAATTATCGGGATGAATAATGGTATCAATTTTATTGCAATGCCCCGCTAAGTGTTCGTCAATTGAGTTGTCGATGACTTCCCATACCAAGTGGTGTAGTCCTTTCACGTCAGTGCTACCAATGTACATTCCTGGTCGCTTTCTGACCGCTTCTAAACCTTCGAGTGCTTGGATATTATCCGCGCCGTAGTTTGTCTTTTTTTCATTTTTTTCCATTCTGCAAAAATACGTTTTTTTACCCTATTTTGAAAGAAATTAAGTTGTTAAACTAGTTCTAAAAACAAAGACTTTCAGTGGCAAAATCACTTATTACAATTAGACAGATTCAAGATAGCGTGGTAGCTCCTTTGTACCCTTATAATTAACTAAAAATCAACCTATTAATTCGGCGATGTTTTCTATTTTTCGAACTATTTTTTTAGTAAAAAGGCTTTACTTTTAATGGTTTCAATTTCCTATTTTCCATTTCGACAAAAAGGGAAACTCTACAAATGCTTTTTTTTTACTTTTTTGGTACTTTTGAGTAAAAAAAATGAAGTTACCAACACCACTTTCCATTAAAGATTTTGCCCAACAATTTGGTGTTTCGACTATACTTGGAGATGAGCATTTATTAATCACTGGAATCAACGAAATCCATAAGGTCACTCGAGGAGATTTGACATTTGTGGATACGGAAAAATATTATTCAAAAGTACTCCAATCGGCGGCCTCCGTTATTTTGATTAATAAAGGAGTGCCCGTTCCAAAGGGCAAAGCTTTATTGGTTGTTGACCAGCCTTTTGAGATTTATAATCGTTTGGTTCGGCAATACCGCCCATTTCAACCACTCAGTACCATCATCGGTGATTCCGCCGTTATCCATCCCTCAACGATTATTGAACCAAATGTTATCATTGGCAATCAAGTTAGGATTGGTAAAAATTGCTACATCCAAGCGAACGTGACGATTCGGAACTTTACGACTATTGGCGATAATGTGCGCATTGAATCAGGTTCCGTGATTGGTGCCGATGCTTTTTATTTTAAACCCACTGAGGAAGGGTATCAAAAATGGGTGTCTGGCGGTTACACGGTTATTGAAGATAACGTTTTCATTGGCGCCAATTGTACGATTTGTAAAGGGGTCTCGGGAGCTACTCGCCTTGGTGCGGGTACGAAGCTAGACAGCCAAGTACATATTGGACACGGTGCGGTCATTGGAAAAAACTGCTTGATGGCCGCCCAAGTTGGGATTGGCGGAAAAGTTATTATTGGCGATAATGTCATTTTATACGGTCAAGTAGGGGTCGCCGCTCGATTGACGATTGGAGCAAATGCGACCGTTTTAGCGAAATCGGGGGTCACCAAAAACCTCAAAGCGGATGAAACTTACTTTGGCTATCCTGCGGGAGAAACCAAGCGGCTATATAAAGAATTGGCTGCCCTACGTTCTTTGCCTAAATTAATTAAAGCTTTTTACAAAAAAGGGAAATAAGCCTATGGAAAAACCTATCAACGTACGTCCAGTCACTTTCTTCTAAAGAAAACTTTCGTTCATCGAACAAAAGGAATTTTTCTACTATTAAAATCCTACCTTTAACCATAATTCTTTTCTGTTCCATTTGAATATGCCCATCAAACTGCCACTTTATTAAATCAGCAATCAATGAACCTTCTAGAGAATATCCGACAGGCGCTCAATGCTATTCGTGGCAACTTGCTTCGTGCCGTCTTGACCCTAATGATTATTGCTTTCGGCATCATGGCATTAGTAGGTATATTGACCGCTATTGATAGTATTATTTTCTCCATGAGCGACAGTTTTTCTGGTTTAGGGGCCAATTCCTTCAAAGTTGTTCCCAAACGAGAAACGGTCAAAGGGAATCGAGGGGGTCGATTTGCCAAGCGAGGAGAACCGATTACTTACAAACAAGCCTTAACGTTTAAGGAACGCTTCAATTACCCTAGTACCATTAGTGTATCGGCAAGGGGTACTTCGCTAGCAGAAGTAAAATACGGAGATGAAAAGACTAATCCGAATATCTCTTTGTACGGCATTGATGAAAACGGCATTGATATCAAAAGTTATGAAATAGAATACGGCAGAAATTTTACCAAGACAGAAGTAGATAACGGCAACCGTAAGGCGATTCTCGGAGCTGAAATGGTGGAGTTGCTATTTAACAATAACGCAGAACGGTCGATAGGTAAAGTTATTTCGGTAGGCAATAGCAAGTATAAGGTCATTGGTGTCCTAAAATCGGAAGGAGCTAGTATGAATTCCAATAGTGACCGAGCCGTTTACGTACCCTTGCTCAATGTCAAGCGCCAGTACGGAACGGTCAGAACCAACTACGGGGTGACGGTAGCTGTAAGCAATCCCGACGACTTGTCTGCGGCCTCTTCGGCGGCTATTGGCATATTGCGCAATATCAGAGGGCTAAAATTGACCCAAGACAATGACTTCGAAATTCGAAAGAGCGATGGCATCGTTGAAATACTGAAAGAAAATACGGTCATGCTACGAACGGCCACTATTGCTATCGGAATGGTCACACTTCTCGGAGCGGCCATCGGATTGATGAATATTATGCTAGTGTCCGTGACGGAGCGGACTAGAGAAATTGGCGTTTGTAAAGCTTTGGGTGCTACGCGCCAAAATATTTTAGTGCAATTCCTCACCGAAGCCGTCGTCATTTGCCAAATTGGCGGCATCGTTGGTATTATTTTAGGTATTCTGATGGGTAATGTGGTGACGATTTTGATTGGTGGGAATTTTCTTATTCCGTGGGCGTGGATTACGCTAGGCTTTACTATATGTATGGTTGTAGGATTAGCCTCTGGGCTTTATCCAGCCTTGAAGGCTTCTCGGTTGGACCCCATTGAATCGCTACGGTACGAGTAAGTGGACTTGCGATATTTTTCTATGGTTCCTTGCTTATTCAGTGGCTAGGCTTTATCTTTGCCATCCAATTTAAATAACTACCAACTTTTTCATTGCCGAAGTGGCGGAATTGGTAGACGCGCTGGATTCAAAATCCAGTTCTCGCAAGGGAGTGCGGGTTCGATTCCCGCCTTCGGTACTTCATATAAAAGCCCTGTAAGATTAGGTTACTTACAGGGCTTCTTATTTTATAATATCTATCAATGTGTCAAAGCTCCTGCAAATAAACAAATCCATCACTGACAGCGCAATTGAGTTACTAAAAAAACTCATCGCCACCGAATCCCTTTCTAGAAAAGAGGACAAAACGGCCGACTTAATCCAGTCTTTTTTTGAAAAAAAAGGCATTACCGTTGAGCGAATTTATAATAATATCATCGCTCGTTCCAAACAATGGAGAGCGAACCAACCCACCATTTTACTCAATTCGCATCACGATACAGTTAAACCCGCCAGTGGCTATACAAAAAATCCATTTAATCCAGAAGTAACGAATGGCATTTTGTACGGTTTGGGAAGTAACGATGCGGGCGGTTCCTTGGTCGCTCTCATAGCTACTTTCTTACATCTGTACGAACGAATAGATTTGGGCTATAATCTAATTTTCGTAGCTTCCGCCGAAGAGGAAATTTCTGGCCCCAACGGTATTGCGGCGGTCAGAGACAAAATAGCGCCCATTGATTTGGGTATTATCGGCGAACCCACTCAAATGCGGATGGCGATTGCCGAAAAAGGATTGATGGTTGTTGATGGAGAGGCCATTGGGCAATCGGGCCACGCCGCTAGAGAAGAAGGTATTAACGCTATTTACATTGCGTTAAAAGATATTGATTGGATTAAAAATTATGAGTTCAAAAAAGTATCCGACGTATTGGGTAAAACAAAGATGACGGTCTCCCAAATACAGGCGGGTACGCAACACAACGTCGTACCCGATTGCTGTAAATTTGTCATTGACATTCGAACCAACGAAGAATACGCCAACGAAGAAGTTTTTAATTTTTTACAAAAAAATACGGCGTCTAAACTGAAGGCACGGTCTTTCCGCCTCAACTCTTCAAAGATTGCACTATCGCACCCCATTGTACGAAAAGGCTTACAATTAGGCTTACCTTATTACGGCTCACCAACCCTTTCCGACCAAGCCTTACTTCCTTTTACAACCATCAAAATAGGTTGTGGAAAATCGGAACGTTCGCACACCGCCGACGAATTTATTTACTTATCCGAAATCCGAGAAGGAACGAAAATTTATTTGCAACTGTTAGAGGGATTAATTCTATAGGCAGTGTACTAAATGTAATGCTGAGTAGGCGCGAGGCTCTAGCCTCGTGTAAAGCATTAAAGCTGCCTCTGGCAGCTTTAGCTACAACCGCCAGAGGCGGCAAAATCAAGGAACGAGGCTGGAGCCTCGCACCAACCTTCAGCATTACTTTTGATACACTGCCATTCTATAAAGTCATTCAAACTTGGATATGGTTCAGCTGAGAAAATTAACCCTTGCAGACAAACCCGCTTTGGCCCAATTAGCCAACAATAAAAAATTATGGGATAATCTAAGAGATGTAATGCCCCACCCTTATTCCGAAGCAGATGCCCAGTTTTTTATCGACCTAAAAGCGAAGGACGACCCACAACAAAATTTTGCTATTACTTATCAGCGTGAATTTTGTGGAGTAATTGACGTGATTCCTCAACAAGATGTCTATCGCAAAACAGGCGAAATTGGCTATTGGATAGGCGAACCTTTTTGGAGAAAAGGAATTGCCACAGAGGCAATTCGACAAGCGGTTCGATACGGCTTCGACGTGCTTCGACTCCATCGAATAGAGGCGAAAGTGTTCGAATATAACGTAGGTTCCAAACGAGTCTTAGAAAAAAACGGCTTCCAATTAGAAGGAATCGCTAGGCAGGCCGTCTATAAAAATGAACAATTTTGGGATGCGTACTGCTACGGTTTATTGGCCAAATGACTTACCACTATAAATAACAAATCGGTACCGAAGCGCACTTCGATACCGATTTACTTTTGCGAGGATAATGATATAAACCAATGCCAATGATTTAGTCTCTAAATAGTTGACGGTTTCGAATTATAGCAAAGGCCTGGAAATTACTACTTTACCTAACCAGTCACTAGTCAACTAATTACTAATCACTACACTAGTCAGAGTCCACTACGCCTAATGCCTTGACCAAATAAGTCAAAGAGAAAGGTAGGGCCAACCAGAACCACTCGTTCAACCAAATCAACATGGCAATCATTATCACTGTGGAGACGAAAAAAAGTCCCCAATATTTTGTTGTTTCTGCTGCTGTAGCCATAATTAAAAATTTTTAAATATCTACTCAGATTAGAGGACAGCGGCTATCCCGTTGATTGGGATTGCGTTGCGAGAATATTAGTACAAAATCTAATCAAAAATAACATCGACTCAAGCGTCAATTATTCGCGAAAGATAGTACTAGCTGCTTATTCTCTAATCTATGCTCTTGTTTGTGAATAATTACAATTTCGATAACTAGAATAAGTTCTACAAAAATAAAACCTACTCCAGTATCATTTAATATAGAATTGTAAAATTATAACTTATTTCACTAAACTGCTATAATTTCACCCACTTCGCCCCTTTTTTACTGGACTTTACGACCTTATCTACAAATTCCATACCTCTTACACCGTCGGCCACCGTTGGAAAATCTTCGAACATAGGGTCAACTTCTGTACCTTCCATTCTCGCCCGCACACATTTAGCAAAGTTTTTGTAAATGGTAGCAAAAGCCTCTAAATAACCTTCAGGGTGTCCCGCTGGAGTTCGAGTATTTTCGGTCGATTCGGGGTACAGCCCTTCGCCGCCCGTTCGAAGTATCTGCATGGGTTTATCTAACCATTTGGCTATCAAAGTATTGGGTTCCATTTGGTGCCATTCGATACCTCCTTTTTCACCGTACACCCGAATATTCAACGCATTTTCTTCGCCTGCCGAAATCTGGCTGGCGTGTAAAACACCCTTCGCTCCGTTATCAAATCGTAGCAAAATATTCCCATCGTCGTCCAGCAATCGGCCATCGACGAAAGTGGTTAAATCGGCACATAGTTCAGAAATTTCTAACCCTGTGATGTATTCGGCTAAGTTTTCTGCATGGGTACCAATATCGCCCATTGCCCCCGCAGCGCCTGAGCGCTTAGGGTCCGTTCGCCAAGCGGCTTGCTTTTGGTCAGAATCTTCCAACTTAGTGGACAACCAGCCTTGTGGATACTCAACGACTACTTTTCGGATAGCCCCTAAATCACCATTTTTGACCATGGCCTTGGCCTGTTTGACCATTGGGTAGCCCGTGTAATTGTGGGTCAGCGCAAAAATAAGGCCCGTTTTCTCTACGGTCTTTTGCAATGTTTTGGCTTCTCGCATATTAAAACAGAGCGGCTTGTCGCAAACAACGTGGAAGCCATTATCCAAAGCCATTTTAGCAGGGCCGTAGTGAACGTGATTCGGCGTTACAATAGACACAAAATCCATTCGTTCGCCTTCGGGCAATTTCTTTTCTTCTTTTATCATCTCTTCGTAGCTGCCGTACACTCGGTCGGCGGGCAGGTGCAATTCTTCTCCCGATTTTTTAGATTTTTCAGCATTGCTACTGAAAGCACCGCAAACCAACTCGATTTCTCCGTCAATAGCTGCTGCCATTCGGTGAACCGCACCAATGAAAGCACCGATGCCACCACCAACCATTCCCATACGTATTTTTCGACTCATTTTGAATTAAATTTTATTGTCTCTATTTAGAACCGAGAGCAGAGAGCAGGGAAAAGAGACGTATGACGTTGACAAGCAGAAAAAAACTAAAGATTACGTTGATTTTTCTTTGATGTAAGGAACAGTGAAAAATAAGTTTACATTTTCAAAATTTTACCTTTTTGATTATCAGTACTTTTAGATTTTGAATTTGTAATTTTAAATTTTACATTTTCCTAAGTCTCTATTCTCTCAATCTTGAAATTTAGGATGGTCTCTATTCTCTATTCTGAACAGGTACATTTTATTTTTTGAAATAGAATTTTTGAAACAGCCAAAGCTAGGTACTTTTTTTTGTTTTTCATAAAAAAAGTCCTACCCAAACTAAATGTTCAAGTAAGACTATAATTTTTTCTTTCCTTATATTTTTTTGTGAAAATTCAGTTACCTATCTTAACACAAATGCTTCACTAAAGACCTGCCCATCAACTTGAATACGATAGAAGTATTGCCCCTTAGCTAAAGGTTTCCGTTGTTGATTGAAGGGTAGGTTATACATTCCCGCAGATTGCCGTTCGTTGGCTAAAGTGGCTACGGGTTGCCCTAATAAATTAATAATCTGTACATTGACTTGTGCATTCTCGGGGAGTTCGTAATAGATGCTTACTCGGCCACCCGCACCGTAGCGAGCTTGGTGTAGCATGGATTGGCCAAAGACCTCGGCAATTGGCGTTGTTTGGTTATTGCAGGAAAGTCCCAACTCGTCGATTCTTGCGAAGGAATTACCCATGACCTCATCTACGATATTTCCATCCACACACAACCAATTTTCCAAAACAGTAGCATAAACCGCCCGAAAATCTGTATCAAATTTTAAGTTGCCTACTTGGTCCACGTCTTGTAAATCGGGACGTTTCCCAATGAATCCATTACCGTTCAATCCTGCTCCGAAGAACATCATAGGTGCTGCAGCTCCGTGGTCCGTTCCCTTCGAACCATTTTCCTCGATACGACGGCCGAACTCCGAAAAGGTCATAGACAGTACATCTTGCGCCCGACCTCCTTTTTTCAAATCTGCGTAGAAATCTTTTACGGCATTGGACACTTCTTCCAATAAAGCAGCGTGCGCATCTTCTTGGTTAGCGTGCGTGTCAAATCCGTCGATGGACACCATGTACAATTTAGTACCCAAATTCCCTTTTATCAAGCGAGCAACCGTTGCTAGTTGAGCACCCAAGTCGCCTCGATACTCCACTTCGTTGCGGGCTGCTTTGTACGTTTCGGACAATATTCCTGCGTAAAAGAAGGTATTATTGGCGACTGACCGCACGAAGCCTACTTGTTCACCGTAGTAGCAATCGGGTAAATTGGCGGTACTATATAGCTGCCCTGATTCGGCGATTTCGGCAATTTCTTCGGGATTCTGCACGGAAATGGCCAAATTGGTCATTTCTTTACTATTAAAAGTCACGTTCGCCGACCCACCAATTTGAATAGCGGGTGGAATGGTTGGTGGGTTATTCATAAAATCGGGAAACTGCTGTTCGATATAACGTCCGTACCAACCCGAACCGTCGAAAGTAGTTTCATCCTGTCCCGATGCCCAAAGGTCCGAAGAACGGAAGTGAGATAAATTCTGGTCGGGATAACCGACGCCGTGAATGACCTTCATCTGTCCTTCTTGCCAAAACGGCGTTAACGGGTCGAGCATCTTGGGTACGCCGATGGCGTCGTTAATTTTAGTAATCTGATTTTCTTTGAAACCGAGTGTCGGACGTAAATTGCGATACCTATCATAATCGTACAAAGGCACGATGGTATTCAACCCATCGTTCCCCCCTTTTAATCTTATCAACACTAAAATTCTATCCGTTTCGGCGTCGTTAAGGGCTATGCTTAACGGAGAAGCGGCGGCAGTGGTCAATGATAAGTGACCCAAAAACATAGACAGACCGCCAGTAATCCCGACATTTCGAATAAAACTCCGGCGGCTCCATTTTTGATGGTCTTTGGTATGCGCTTGTCCGTGGGCAATGGCACTACCGTGCCGCATTTTTGAGGAAGATTTTTTTGTATTTGAGGTATCACACATGGTGGTTATTTTTTAAGAAGCTGGATGCTGGATTCTAGATACTGGATTTCTAGCGGTTCAAATTACAAGGTGGCAGCTTTTTAGATGGAACAAGGATTTGATAAATAGTACCTTCGCCCAACTAGTCACTAATCAACCGTTTACTAGTCACTAGATTAAGTCAACTGGAACTCGGGAATTTTCGCCAAATATTGTAGCAAAGAGGTCATTTGCCAAGGGATGGTGTCCCAATATAAATTCCACTGACCGTCGTCAAAATAATTACTAGGAATCTCTACTTTAAAAACCTCCGTAGCCCTTTCGTAAATTTCGGGCGTATGCAACTCGGCGGCTAAGAAAAAGTCCACTACTTTTTGGGTAACCAAAGCAGGGTCGTTTTCTCCTTGGCTTCCGACTAATTGAATAGCTAGTTCCGTTAATTTTTCGGGCTGTTGGTCCATCACCCCGTAGATTATCCAACCCATGATGCGCCACCTACCCGTGATTCTCGCCGTATCAATCCAAGACCGATTGCCTCGCCAGCCAGCTACGTCGATGGGTGAGGATAGCTCTTGCCCCAACATTCCCGTAAAATAATGCAAGCCACCAAGTCCTTCTTCGTCTGGTTCGTAACCGCCGACTTCTTGAAAAAAATTTAAGAACAAATCGTAAGGACTTTTTACTAAGACACCGATGTTTTTTTCATCGAAAAAATGCTCGCTTTTGAATAGCTGTTTCATAACGGGCGCTATCTTCCAGTCATTATTTTTAAAAGTGTCCGCTAGCTGATTGATGATAAATTCGTTCGGCAAGGGGTTAACAAAATGCGTATAGATTTTTTGACAGATAAACCGAGCAATCTGGTCTTTTCGTTCTTCGAACAAAATATCGTGTACGTCATTGTAGCCCCAGGTCCCCGTCTGGCCAAAAATGGTTTTTTCCCGTTTATCCCACAAAAAGTCATTAAAAGTAATGGGAGAGCCCCAGGAAGCCAAATTGTTCCAACCCGTTAGCGCCCGTGCCGTTTCTTCAATGTCCGTTTGGGTGTAGCTGTTGTCTCGACCGAGGGTGAACAATTCGTACAGTTCCCGTGCGTAGTTTTCGTTGGGTTCGTACTTGTTACTTTCGACCCCATTTAGGAAAAAGAGCATGGCGGTATTTTTCCCCATTTCACTCACAAACTCTTTGAAGTTACCAAACGCCATTTCTTGTAGCAAGCGATGGTAATCGTATAAATACCTCGGAAAATAGAACGTTTCCAGTTGGGTCACAAAATGATTGTGCCAAAACAAGACCATTTTACCCCGAACGCCCTGTGCCATCATATCCTTAATCCAAGTTCTCAGCCAACCGTAAATTGCTTCGTTAATGAGGTCTTCTCTTTCTTCTTCGCTACTTGCTTTTTGCTCAAATTTTGGGAAATCCCAAGTGGCCCATTCGGGGGTGTTTGGCAATCTTGCGGTCATTGCCCCCTCAATCAATTCATCGACTAATCGGCTTGGTGATTTTGTCTGGGCGGCACCAATTTTCGCTATTTCTGCTCCGTACCCCAAGCGTCGATAGAGGTGCTGAATCCGATTAATTTCCCAAGGTTTTTCACTAGACGGTACGTAAATTGCTAGGGATTCCACTGCGCAGTTAGGATTCGTCGTCATATAATAATTTTTTTGGTGGAACTTTAAAAAGGGAAGTAGTCTTTCTGGATAACGCTCAAACTAGCGTACCTTATTATGCGTGCAGCATTTTTGCAGAGGTTGCATATTAATCTTTTATCTATCCGAAAGATAGCATTTTCTACTATAAGATGCTCATTTGTTTCTCTATCTTCGCTAAACAATTTGATAAATGACCTTATCGTGTCTTTGTTTTCAAGACATATTATACGTACTTATTCCCCTAATGATTGTCCATTTAATTTGGGGAAGCTATGAATTGTCATTAGTGCAAAAATTGTCAAAGAACTCAAAAAAATAATAGTATAGGTTCGTCGTACCGTTGAAAATAGCTGTATTTTGTGGCCTTATTTTCAAAACCAACTTAAAATTTAATTCAAATATGAGCCGACAAAACATAGCAGCGGGTAACTGGAAAATGAACAAAACTTTTAGTGAAGGTCGAGCATTGGCTACCGAAATTGCCGAAGGAATGACTAGTAGCGACAACTTGGTCGTGTTGGGTGTGCCCGCTATCCACTTAAAAGCTGTGAGCAATATCGCCAAAAGAACAAAAGGATTAGAAGTCGCCGCACAGAATTGCCACCAAGCAGAAAGTGGTGCTTACACGGGAGAGATTTCGGTCGATATGATTAAATCCGTTGGGGCCAAATACGTCATTTTGGGCCACTCCGAACGAAGAGAATATTTTAACGAAAGCAACGAATTGTTAGCGGCAAAAGTGGATGCCGTTTTAGGAAAGCGATTGATTCCCATTTTCTGTTGTGGCGAACCGCTGTCTATTCGAGAGGCAGGCACCCACGTCGAATACGTTGAGAAGCAGTTAAAAGAAGGATTATTCCACTTGAAAACAAGAGGGTTTAGCAAAGTGGTCATTGCCTACGAACCTATATGGGCTATCGGAACGGGCGTGACGGCTTCTCCTGCGCAAGCACAAGAAATGCACAAAGCTATTCGTCAATTAATTGCCAAACGATACAGCGAAAAAGTAGCCGATGAAACGAGTATTCTGTACGGTGGAAGTGTGAAACCAGCCAACGCCAAAGAACTGTTTGGTCAGCCCGATGTAGATGGTGGTTTGGTTGGGGGTGCCTCGTTGAAGTCAGCGGACTTTTTGCAAATTATTGGTAGCTTCGAGTAAGGATTTGTTTTTGCAAGAACGCTTGATTCGCACTACATGAGTTTAAATCTAATTATTGAAATATTCGCTACTGGCTTTTCATTGACTTACCTTTTTTTGCTGGTTAAAGAGAATATTTGGTGTTGGTTTTTTGCCATCATTTCCGCTTTTTTGAGTATTTATCTTTTTATTAATGCTAAGTTGTATTCGGAAGCGTTTTTGTATTTTTCTTATGTTCTCTTTGGTATCTACGGCTGGTATAAATGGTCTCAAAAAGTGGAAGGGCAACCCATTGCAATTACCAAACTTCCCTTGAAATTGCACGCATTTTGGGTAGTCGTCGGAGGAATTACAGCTTTCTTGATTGGCTATTTATTTCAAGCATTCACGGACGCCGAAAAGACCTACGTGGATGCACACACGACGAGTTTTAGTTTTGTGGCGAGTTACTTAGAAGCTAATAAATATCTGTACGCTTGGGTGTATTGGATAATAATCAATGGAGTTTCGGTTTGGCTTTATTTCACACAAGGTCTGTCTATTTACGCTGGGCTAATGGTCGTGTATTTCTTTGTTTCAGGACTCGGTTTATGGAATTGGTACCAAAAGTTTCAAGTGATAAATGCAGATTGATGTCTCAACGGAACCATTTTGAATGAAACTTAAAAGGGTCGATAGCTTTTTAGTAAAAACTACTCACCCTATTCCAACCGTATCTAACAGCAGTTGCTAAGTCTCAAAACAAAAAATCATGGTTCAATTAGTAAAAATACTCTCCTTTCTATTCGTCCTTGCATTGTTTAGTTGTGGTGTTGGAAAAGTAAAATCCGATTCACAACCTATCAATCACGCCATTTTTGACAGCCTACTCCAAAAACACGTTTCGGAAGATGGATTTGTGGATTACAAGGGATTTATTCGGGACAGCGTACAGATGAACGAATATTTGACGTTGTTAAAAAATAATCACCCGAACAAAAAGAATTGGTCGAAAGACGAGCAGCTAGCCTATTGGATAAACGCCTACAACGCTTTTACCGTTAAGTTGATAATGAATCATTATCCAGTCGAAAGTATCAAAGACATTAAGAGTGGTATTGGATTTATCAATAGCGTTTGGGACATTAAGTTTTTTAAAATTGAAGGGCAGGAGTACGATTTGAATAACATCGAACACAGCATTATTCGCAAGCAATTCAACGAACCTCGGATTCACTTTGCCGTCAACTGCGCTTCCTATTCTTGTCCTCGCTTGCGAAATGAAGCCTATACCGCCGAGAAATTAGAGGCCCAATTGGACGACCAAGCCCGCACCTTTTTTAATGACGAACGAAAAAACAAAATCGTCAGCGAAGACCAAATCGTTCTATCCAGTTTGTTAAAATGGTACAGCACGGATTTTACTAATAAGGGTATTTTCAGTCGCCTGTTTGGCGGAAGCGGTCGGTCAAAAAAGTTGATTGAATTTGTCAATCCTTATGTAGAAACGACTATTAGCAAAGATGCGGAAGTGACGTTTATGGAATACAGTTGGGCGCTGAATGAAAAGTGAACAAAGTAATTTTGAGTAACT
>JBCCQK010000113.1:0-18152 GCA_039024375.1 Bacteroidota bacterium | reverse complement strand
GTCAAACAACCGAGGGCTATCCCATTTTAATGCTCTGCATCGGTTGGATTTTTCTACTCAACTGGCTGGCTTTTATTCCCGCTTACGCTTTTCAAACAGAAAAATTTTACGATATAACAGGTAGTTTCTCTTACATTTCGGCAGGGATTTTAGCCTACTTATTAAGCGATGCGGTGGATGGGCGAGCGATGTTGCTACTAGGATTGGTGGTCATTTGGGCATCTCGACTTGGTTCGTTTTTACTTCGGCGGATTCTACGAGATGGTAAAGATGACCGCTTCGACGCCATTAAACCCAATTTTTTTCGATTTTTAAATGCGTGGACCTTGCAAGCGCTTTGGGTAACGTTGACGGCTATTCCTGCGTTCATTGCCATCACCACTGAGCATCGAGCAGCCATTGGCGTTATCGCCATTTTCGGAAGCATCGTCTGGCTGATTGGATTTATTATCGAAGTTGTAGCGGACCAGCAAAAAACTCAATTTCGAAAAAATCCCGACAACAAAGAGAAATTTATTAAATCGGGCTTATGGGCACGTTCGCGTCATCCGAACTATTTTGGAGAAATTGTACTGTGGATTGGCGTGACCATCATTGCCGTTCCCGTTTTACAAGGTTGGCAATGGGTTGCCCTCATTTCACCCATTTTTGTAACCTTATTACTGACGAAGGTGAGCGGTGTTCCGATGTTGGAAGCGAAAGCGAAGAAGAAATGGGGCGGACAGGAGGATTTTGAAAAATATAAAAAGGAAACCCCCGTTCTGATTCCAAAACTTTAATTTGTTTGTTATTCGTTACTCGTTATTGGTTATTTGCTAGATAACCAGGCTGAAAATTGATATAGCAATTTGTGATAGTTGGCTTAAAATCCCCACACGGGTAAGCTGTAGCTAATCCTAATCCGTAGGTACTATTTTTTAGCTGCGAATTTAGGGCGGCTACAGTTTACCCGTATGGGGATTTCTAGCATTTCTTTATCCTATCCTCTAACAAAAAGAGTGATACTTTGGAAATATCATCCTCCTTTAGAGCACTACTCTTTCACTACCTTTTGAACAATTCTATGTCCTCCATTTTGCCACTCCACCAGATAAATACCCGATGCTTCGTTCGATAAGTCCAACGTTAAATTCGTGTCGAGAACCTGCTGCTGTTCAACTACTCGTCCCGTTGAGTGGTACACCGTTACCAAAAATTCGGCGTCCAAAGGGCGGTCGATTTGGACATTTAAAACGCCTCTTGTAGGATTCGGAAAGATTTTAAGGCCCGTAGTTTGCTGTAAAATAGGAACATTAGGGGCTAGCTGCCGACCATTATCGGGTGACTTAGGCCCATCTTTAGCGGGTTCGCAAGTCCAAAGACGCGTTCGCTTTTCGTCGGTTAATTCGTATAAGCTTCGACAATCGTAGCTGATTAAATCCATACAGTAAAAAGTACCGTCTTCGTAGTATAATACGCCCATGTCAGGAGTTTGTACGTGGACGTAGCTGAACGCCTCCAAATCATACACTTCGACCGCTGTTCCGTCACAGTTATCCGTGTCAATCAAGTCGTTTAACCAAGTAAATTCCGTAAAAATTTCCTCATCGTTGCTACTCGGTTCTTCTTTTTGCTCACAAGTTTGTTGACAAATTTCGACCGATGGAAACAAGGCTTCCGAATAGTCAATACCATTCACCACGGTATTTAAACAACCACTAATAGTTTGACATTTTCCATTCACCAATCCAACGCCCATTACTGCTTGGCACAATCCAAAATCTACTTTCGCCAAATCGGTGCAAGGTTCAGCTACCTCGAAGATTTTCACTTCACAATCCTCGGCACTCGACCAAACGGTTCGTATTTTTTTCGCTTCCGCAAAAAAACTTTCGCACTGACTAAAACCCGCAATTCCCCCGTCTTGACAAAAAGCAACCGTGGAATCACAATTAGTTACGGTCGTAATACCGTCCGAACAAATAGGATTATTTTCCATCGTGACGACGTATTCCGCCCCTTCAAATTCGTAAATAGCGACTTCACTGATGCAACCATCACAAAATCCAGGGTTGATATTCAAGGCATCCAAAGCTGCACAAGGTGTTTCGTTAATCCCACAGGCAGCACGGTCGGCAATTGCTACACCCGCACAAATAGCTTCGCAGGCTGATTCGTAGGTCACTCCGTCCACTCCGCAAACGGGGGTAAAATCGACGGGGCAGGGACAATCACATTCGGGTGACCAAATCAAGTTTTCGGCAGTCAACTGCGTTATCAACGACGAATCGCAAGCAGCTTTTGGGTCAATGAATCCTCCACTAGCACACAATTCCTGCCCCACGCAATCATAAACGATATCCGTTGCATCCACACAAGCACAAAGCGTTTGTACATAAACCGACGCTTGGCCTTTGAACGTCACATTGTAAATGTTTCCCGTACAGTCCGACGCTAATAACCTTTTCAGCCAATCGCTTTCCAACACGTTTTCACAGGTCTCCACTTCTTCGCAAAACCCATCTACTAGTACCGTGTAGTTCAGCACAATTTCATCCGAATTAGACGCCCCAGGACCACCACAAATGCCTTTACTCGTAACCGTATATTTGGTGTCTTCGGTAGGTTGTACCATAAATCCAGAGAGGTCTTCCAATGGTTCAGCAGCTTGGGGTGAAATATCAATACTGCTCAATTGGGGCGTGCAAGGCGTAGTTGGTAACTCTCCATTGGGTCCAGCAGGGCCTCGTGGAGGGGTTGGAAAAGTTTGCGCTGCCTTTAAAAATACGGACTCACCCGCACAAACAGTGAGCGTAATTACTTCTTCGGAAGTAGCCGAGCAATCCCAAAGCACACGAGCATTCTCTTCGGTCAACCCATAGGCTGTTCGACAGTCGAAGTCGTTGATATCTTGACAATAAAAAGTGCCATCTTGAAAGTACAAAGCGTTGTCCATTAAAGCACATGCTTTGTCTTTTTCGATGTAAATGAAAGAGAAAATGCCCGATTGATAGACGATAACTCGTTGATTTTCGCAACAGTTATTCCGATTGACTAGTTCGTTGAGCCAAGGAAATTCGTCCAATTCGGATTGAGCGGTTAGGGTACTACTAGTGAAAAAAAGGTAGAATAGAGAAAGCGGAAAATAGGCCAATTGCTTCATGAATGAGAAAGGTTGAGTGTTCAGTAATTAAAATATTTGTTGTTTTGTTCAATTTATTTCAAAAACAGCAGAACCTCAAACATTAAGGAAATAATTAAATTGTTTGACTAGAATTTAGCAGTTTCGCCATCACTCTACCGTTTGGATTTTCGTTGGCAACAAGACGATTTGACAAGAAAAGGAAATTCAAAAAGCTAAACCTTTAAAACTTTTCTCTATTTTCATTACATGAAATTGACCAAAGTTACCCCGTTTCTGAGTTCCTGCTTCTTGCTATTCCTTACTTTACCATTATTGGGGCAAGTTGAAATTTGCGACAATGCGCTCGATGACGACGGGGATGGATTTATTGATTTGTCCGATGAAGACTGTAGCTGCCGAACCGTTCAGGCGCTATCCTTAATTCCCAATCCTTCGTTCGAGGACCAAGAGTGTTGTCCCAACAACCGTTCGCAGATGAACTGTGCCACCACTTGGATTCAAGCATCTGCACCTACTACGGACTACATCCATCAATGTGGATGGCTAGGATGGGAGAACTTACCGATGCCCTTGCCCATTCCCGACGGAGAAGGCGCCGTCGGTTTTCGAGATGGTCGATTCGATACACAAAGCGGAGGAGACAATCCTAACTTTAAAGAATATTTGGGCGCTTGCCTAATCCGTCCCCTCAGAGCAGGCACACGCTACAAATTTCGATTCCATGTGGGGTTTACCAATCCTATCAATTCTCCACCTATCAATGTCAGTTTTTTTGGGACTAATGATTGCGACAATCTGCCATTTGGCAACGGAGATGAGACCTTTGGCTGCCCAACGAATGGTCCCAATTGGCAAAGACTAGGTAATGTTTACACTTCTGGTAGCAACGAATGGAAAGAATATGAAATCAACGTCGCCCCCCGAACAGACATCTACGCTATTACCATTGGTCCCGATTGTCCACAACGGGACCTAACCGAAAATCCTTACTACTTTTTTGATAACTTAATTTTGGCCGAAGAATCCGCTTTTGAATTTGACATTCGGGCTAATACACAACCCTGCGCCGATGACATTAACTTGTTCCTACCCGACTACGACTCTTTAACGTATCAGTGGTACAAAAATGGGGTGGCCTTAATTGGGGAAACCAACGCTACCTTACAAAATCCGCCTGGTGACGGTCAATACACCGCTATTTTCGGCGACGGGACGGGGTGCACGGCTACCAAAACTTTCGATTTTCGGGTCCCTACATTCACAACGGCGACTTCGGCAACTATCTGCCAAGGCGAAACGTACGCTTTCAACTACCAAGCACTTAGCAAAGCGGGGGTTTATTACGATTCTCTAAAAAATAGCAATAATTGTGATAGCATTATTCGATTGACCCTAAACGTAGATAGCAATTTGACAGAAGTCGTCAATGCCAAAATCTTTCCAAACGAAGCCTTTTTGATTGGCGATGTTAGCTTTCGGCAACCTGGTCAATTTCAGAGAACCATCACTTCAAGTTTTGGCTGTGATAGCACGGTGCTGCTCACCTTAGACTTTTACAACGTTTATATTCCCAACGTTTTTTCTCCAAATGGGGATGGCATTAATGACTATTTTACGATTGCGGGAGACGAGGAACTAGTGCAGATTAACAAATTGACCATCGCTGACCGATGGGGAAACCAAGTTTATGCAGGTTGGAAGTTAGTGGGAGACGGTTACACTAGGGGTTGGGATGGGCAAATGGGTGCGCAACCCGTTCCAAATGGCGTTTACCTCTACATGGCCGAAGTCCTAATGGATGACCAGATAACTCGTACTTTTTCGGGTACGGTCACCTTGATGCGATAGTGCCTCTAACGCATTTTAAAAATTAGATATGATTCATTTTTTATTTTATTGAATTTTCTAATATATTTGCCTCGTAACTAAAGTTGCACTCCTCTTTTGTATGCTCATTTTAGCAATTTTTTCATCTCTCTTTTTTTAAGTAAAAATTAGTGTTTGCTATTCTTTTGAAAGAATAGTCCTTCAACACTATTGTCTATTCCGTTGGAAGCATCTATCCCGTAAATCTCCTGATAACAACCATTATTTTCACCGGTTTACAACTTTTAAATTAGATTTATGAAAAAGACCCGTTACCACATTCTACTTTTTGTGCTATCCTTATTGTCCAGCATTGCTACAGCCCAAGAGGAACGGACCGTCGAGATTGACGTCAAATCCATCAAAAGTTGGATAGCCAATGCACCCGAGGAGTTTAGCAAGAAAGCAATTAGTACCGCCATTTTGATTGATTTACCGCTATTGAACGGAGAAACTATTCCTATAAAAGTATTAGAATCCCCGATGATTGTTAACGGCAAAACCGACATTCGCACCTATTCGTTTGTTGGTTTTGATGACCCGAACTACCACGGCCGACTAATGGTGTCTGCTCGCGGAATGGACGCACATATATTCACCCCCAATGGTCGACAAATCATTCAACCCGTGAACTGGGGAGGCGTAGCTCACCGCATTCAAGAAGTAACAGGCGAATATCCGCATTTAGAAAATGATGCGCAGTATTCGGACGAGTTTAGCCATCGACACGCTTCGGAAGGTGTTCGCCATAAACACGAAGCAACGGCTAGAAATATGATGACCACCTCTTATAATATTGGCGCCACCATTCGAAAATTTCGGATGCACGTTATATCCGACCGAGAATACGCTTTAGCTGTATTGGATGGAGCTACCTTAAATCGAGCTAATGTTTTTACGGCTATCACTGCTGCTGTCAATGGAATGAATGCCATCTATCAAAAGGAAATGGCCGTAATGCTTACCTTAGATGAATCTATCCAGACTATTTACCTAGGCGCTAATCCTGCGGGGTTTGCGGCGGGCGGCGGTGCGAATAATCCAAGTTGGTTAACCGAATCATTACAACACCACGTTCATTTGGAGAATAATACGACTAGTGATGGTTCGGGTGGAACGAACGTAATGGTTCCGAGAAACAGTTACGATGTGGGGCACTTATTTTCTGGTAGAGTGAGTGGCAATCAAGGAGAAGGCGGCGGTGGCGCCGCATTTTTAGAGGGCGTATGTAACGACGCTATCGTTAATGAATTAGGGCCTTTCAAAGCGGGTGGTGGCTCTGGAATGCCAGACCCAGAAGGTGGTGAATGGATTGACTTACTATCCCACGAATTTACCCACCAATTCAATGCCGACCATACTTGGTCGGGCAATTCAGGGAACTGTACGGCAGACCAATTCAGCGGCGGTGCCTTTGCCGTAGAACCTGGTTCGGGTTCGACCATTGTCTCTTACAATGCAATATGTCCGTTTCCAAATCCGAATAATCCACCGACGGGTAAAGATAACGACAATATCCCCAATCCAGGTAATACCAGTTATTATCATACTATTTCCATCAAACAAGTTGATGATTGGATTAAGAGTGCTACCGCTACTTGTGAAACTGAAATGAGTTCGGACAACCAAGTACCCAATCCAGACAAAGCAACTCCGAACTGTACGGCCAATTACACGATACCGCCCCGTACGCCTTTTTCTATAACGGGGTCGGCTACCGATGGAAATACCCCTTTAAGTGAATTGACTTATTGCTGGGAACAAATGGATACGGCAGCTAATCGTTTTGACCCAATTGATGGGCCTACCTTAAAGGCAGGTGCAGGTTCCTTTTATCCCATCTTTCGGTCTTTTGCCCCCGTCAGTAGTGCCACTAGAGTTTTTCCTCAATGGTCCACGATTGTTTCGGGTAATTACAACGGTGATGCTCAAAACGCTGCAACGCTTACGCAGTCCAATTGGCAGGGGGAATTATTGCCAGAATCGACGGGTACGATTAACTTACGCTTGACGGTTCGAGATAATAATACCACAGCGGGTGGTGTCGAGTTTGACGACGTCGAGCTTACGGTAGCGGGAACAGTTCCCTTTGCCGTCACCTCCCAAAACAGTAACCCCGCCGCCGTCAATGCGAATAGTCAAATGACGGTTACTTGGGACAAAGCAGGAACCGACGCTGCACCGTTCAATTATGCCAACGTTACGATTAAATTATCCGTTGACGGAGGATTGACGTATCCTTATAATTTGGGTACCACAGCTAACGACGGCACCGAGGATATAACGATTCCTTCTGGTATTCCCGGTACGACTAAAGCGAGAGTCATGGTGGAATGTGGCGTCAGTTGTTTCAGCTTTTTCGATATTAATAATGCCGATTTTACGATTATTAATTCGGGTTGTGCGCCGAACGGAGCAACTTTTACAGGTAGTTCGGACGCAACGGCCAATGTGGGAGATGCTAGCTTGAATTTAAGTTTGATGCCTGTTTATGGTACAACTTTGTCTAGTAAGACGTTGAACTTAACCAATACCTCTCCAGTGATGGAACTTACCTTGAACGATGGAGGTAATTGCAACAATAATTTCAGCGAAACCAACCCATATCAACCCTTAGAATTTTATGCTCCAAGTACTGGAAATTTTACAATTAGCCAATCAGGAGTTACGATACCATTTAGTGTTATGAACCTATATAATGATAGTTTCGACGCAGCAAATACCTGTTCCAATTGGTTGGCTTCTTCAGAAGGGACAAGCATAAGTGGCGGAAACCCGATTTCAAATATAGCTTTAGTAAGCGGCAAAAAATACGTTTTAGTGCTTAGTTCTAGTAACTTTGGTTCGGGCAACACAGGTGCAGCTACGATTAATTTCAGTCCAACCGTAGTTGAAAACGGAGCACCCAACCCCGGCGTCAACTACACCTACACCTACGTAGCCGTCGATACTAACAACGTCATCAGCAAAATAGACGCTAATGCCGATTTTCGTTCTCTGACGGGCGGTGGTTCCATGTACACGGTTTACGGTCTTTCGGTTTTAAATACGGATTTAGCTACCGTCAATGGTTTAGCGGGGCAAAACTTTAGCGTTTTAGGTAACGGAACGTACTGCGTCAATTTGAGTACGAACACCATTAAATTGACCATCAACGGTTCCAGCTCGCCAACTGGACAAGGAGAAGGAACCTGCTTGGCGGGAGACGAAGTATTACCAACGGAAATTCCGAATTCGGCGGGGACTTATACGTATCGCTCTTCGACTACTTTGATGAACAACGGCATGGTCGAAATTGAGAGCGGATACAATGTTTCTTTTCTAGCTGGAACTTCCGTTACTTTAAAAAATGGATTTCATGCAAAAGCGAATAGCACCTTCTTAGCAAAAATTGAGGCTTGTTCACCTTTTGTACCGAATCAACCCGATATTAAGGTTTATCGCTACAGTCCCAAAACGAAGGATGCTTTGGTTGAAGTAACAAATACCACTACGACTCTGGCAGACCAATCAATAGCTGGAGAAATATTCCCGAATGGCGACGCCCAAACGATTGATTTTAAAATCGCCCCTAATCCGTCAAACTTGTTCACTAATCTGAACTTCGACTTGCCAACCGCTTCGCAGGTCAATTTGACCGTTTTTGATATGAATGGAAAAGTAGTCAAGTCCATTTTACGCAATACGTCCATGACTAAAGGACGGCATCAGATTCAATATACGCCATCCGATATTAGGGGAGGAATGTACTACGTCGTGTTACAAGCTAGTGAGCAAGTGGCGACGCAGAAAATGATTTTGATTCGATAGAGGGATTTTTGATTACTAAAAGGTGAGGCACACTTTGAAAGTGTACCTCACCTTCACTCCCTACAACTGCTCATCCACTTCCTTCAAATCTTCCTCATCATAGTCGCCGAACCATTTCGCCAATTGCGCTCGTGCATTGGTTTTCACTTCGTCGTTGACGTAACAAGCAATAGTGACTAGACCAAAGCTCAATATCCCAATATCGTCCGTGTAGCCAATAATCGGCGTTAAATCGGGGATAGCATCAATTGGTGCAATAAAATAGCCTAGTACTCCAAAAACGACCCGTTTGGCCCAAGCAGGCGTATCGCTTCTTTTATAGGCATAAAAGAGTAAGAGGGCGGTGTAAACGGTTTTGAGGCCCGCTTCTTTGGCGTAACCTTTGAGTTTACTCCACAATTTTACTTCGGAAAAACGTTTTTTATATTTATCAAGAAATTTCATGAGTTGCTATTTTTGCCAAACTGTACCGTACTATCAATAGAACGATAAGCTAGCTACTTTAGTTTATTTAATTCCTCGTCTCTGAGCGAAGATGATTTCACACAATACTTGATTCTAAACAACAATTAGAACTTACTAGTTTGTCTGACTTCTGACCTCCCTACTACCAAGATATATTTTATTCCAAAAAAGGTGGACATTAATTAGATTAATGCTTGATAAAGTTAGACTTTTGAAAGTCGTATGGCTGGACTCTATCTACATATTCCTTTTTGCAAACAGGCTTGTCACTACTGTAATTTCCACTTTTCCACTTCTTTGAGACATAAGGATACGATGGTGGAAACCATTTTACAGGAATTGGTAGAGCGCAAAGATTACTTGGCGGGGCAAACGCTGCAGTCCATCTACTTTGGTGGCGGCACCCCCTCTCTACTTTCCGTTGAGGAACTAAACCGAATTTTCACGACCATTCAAAAAAACTATACAGTTGCTGTCGATGCGGAAATCACGTTGGAAGCCAATCCAGACGATTTGACAAAAGAGAAACTAACTGCTTTTCAACAAACACTCATCAACCGCTTTAGTATCGGCATCCAATCCTTTTTTGCCGAGGACTTACAGTTAATGAACCGAGCACACAACGTCGAAGAAGCAAAAAAGTGCATTGAAGATGCTCAGGCAGCGGGCTTCCACAATCTGACGATAGACCTCATTTACGGGTCGCCCACGACGAGCGACGAGCGATGGGAAGCCAATATTGCGACGGCCCTCGCTTTTGATATTCCACATATTTCTTGCTACTGCTTAACGGTTGAACCCAATACGGCCTTGGCTCATTTTGTTGAGAAAGGAAAAGTGCAACCCGTGGACGAGGAAAAAGCGGCCAGACAGTTTGAAATCCTCATCGCTACGTTGACCGCGGCGGGCTACGAACACTACGAAATCTCTAACTTTGCCAAACCTAACTGGCACGCTCGCCATAATTCTAACTATTGGCTGGGGGCCCATTATCTGGGCATTGGTCCTTCGGCCCATTCGTTCAACGGCACGAGTCGGCAATGGAACGTAGCGAATAATGCAAAATACATTAAAGCGATGCAATCCAACCGTCCCTTTTTTGAAAAAGAAACATTGACTAAAGTACAGCAATACAATGAGTATATTTTAACCGCTTTACGAACCAAGTGGGGATGCAGTTTGAAAAAAATTGACAACTGGGGAGCAGCTTTTGCTCAACATTTTAAAAAAGAAAGTAAAGCTTTTATCAACGACCAATTCATTCAAGAAAAAAATAATATTTTTACTTTGACTGATAGTGGCAAGTTACTAGCTTATAAAATAGCGTTATAGTTGTTTATGGATTAAGAATAGCTTTTTCTCAAATCGCTAATGTAACAAGTCTCTACGCTCTATTTCCCGGCTCTCGGTTCTAAGGCAAAATAAAATTAATAATTAAAATAGCAAGCAATATTGACTTCCGATTCGCCTAACATACAAACTAACCGAGACGCCGTTCGCACCTTTTTTCAAACGGACCGAGGCATTCTACTCATTAGTATGGGGATTTCGCTGCTGTTTTGGTTACTGGTCAAACTATCCCAAGAACACAAGTCTGATAGAGAAATAGCCATCACCTACACTTTGCCCGAAGGCATGGCTTTCATCAATATACCGCCCGACCAAATCAATGTTACGTTAACGGGACGTGGGTGGGATTTGATGTACGATTTTTTTGGTCAACCCACCAATCCCATTGAATTTGCCCTAACGGATACGCCTATACAAACCATAGCGGCCAATCAGCTGAGGAGTAAGCTGACGGATTATTTTACCTCTTCGAATATCTCGATTGAGGAAATGAGTTTTGATTATATTTCCATACAATTGGGCCAAAAAGCACAAAAGACGATTCCCATCATTTTGAACGACTCCCTCACTTTTGCCCCCAATTATCAGTTAAAAGGAGCCGTCCAGCTTACTCCCGACAGCATTACGCTGCACGGACCACAAGCACTTTTGGAAGAATATACGGCTTGGCCAACGGCTCCTTTGATAGTCACTAACCTTCAAAGTTCCTTGAGACAATCTTTACCTTTGACCCCTAATAATCAACCCCCAATAGTGCTTTCGACTGACATCATTGACGTCTTGATTCCCGTTGAGCAGTTCACAGAAAAATCCCTATTTATTCCTGTACAAGTGAAAAATGCGCCCGATAGTCTGAAAGTATTTCCCAATATGGTCAAAACGAGCTTTGTCGTTGGGTTGAGCCAGTACGATACAATTTCCGTAGAAGATTTTCAATTGGAAGTAGATTTAAAAAATATTCCCATTAATCAAGCGAACAATACGGCCCCCATTTTATTGACCAAGCGTCCTACGGTTGTTAAAAATGTTCGCTTTTCGCCAAAGGCCGTCCAGTTTTTATTCATCAAAGAAGAAAGAAGTCAAACGTTGAATTAATGCCTAGTAAACTACGTTTCGAAACCCTTGCCATCCAAAGTACGCAGATACCCGACCCCAATACGGGCGCCGTGGCAACCCCCATCAATTTATCCACTACGTTCGAACGAGAAACGGACGGGTCGTACCGAAGTGGGTTTGTTTATTCGAGGGCCGAAAATCCGAATCGGCAATTATTAGAAAATAGCCTAGCGGCTTTAGAAAAAGGAGCCGTCGGTTTTGCCTTCTCTTCGGGCATGGCGGCCATCACGGCTTTATTCCAAACCTTACCTGCGGGCAGCCATCTACTACTTCCGCACGATGTCTATTACGCAACCAAGGTAATGGCTGAGACGGTTTTTGAAAAAAAAGGGATTACGGTCACCACAACTGTAATGTCTGATTTGAAAGCGGTCAAAAAAGCCATTCGACCCGAGACAGCCTTGATATGGCTAGAAACCCCTTCGAATCCACAGTTAAACATTAGCGATATTAATAAAATTTCTAAAATAGCCCATAAAATTGGAGCCATTTGCGCAGTGGACAATACTTGGCCAAGTCCCGTTTTGCAACGTCCGATAGAACACGGAGCCGATGTGGTCATGCACTCTACTTCTAAATATTTTGGCGGTCATAGCGACGTTTTAGGAGGATGTTTGGTCGTAAAAGAAGCGGGCATTTTGTCCGAACAGCTAAAAACCATTCAAACCTTGACGGGTGCTGTCCCTTCGCCTTTCGAATGTTGGCTAGTCACCCGAGGTATTAAAACGTTGCACGTTCGAGTGATGCAGCAGACAAAAAACGCCTTTCAGTTGGCCAAGTATCTCGCCCAACACCCTATAATTGAGCAAGTCAATTATCCCGGCTTGAAAAACCACCCGCAGCATAAAATAGCGAAAAAACAAATGACCGAAGGATTCGGTGCTATGCTGTCTGTGCAGGTGGAGGGAAGTGCCAAGAAGGCCATGCAGCTAACGGGGCGACTAAAATTGTTTACCACGGCAACGAGTTTGGGGGGCGTAGAAAGTTTGGTAGAACACCGAAAATCCATTGAAGGCCCTGAGAGTCCAACCCCTGACAATTTACTCCGAATTTCCGTTGGCCTAGAGCACATCGATGACTTAATTGCAGATTGGAAGCAAGCACTAGGATAGCCCATTCCTTCGGCTAATCTAGGTAAAAATCCTACACTCAAAAATTATTTTCAAAATAAGAAGGGCAAATTTTAACCTGCTCAAAATGTCGCCTTTCTGTCATATATATCTTTTCTGCTATTCATCAAGAATCTTTTTCATCGGTTTTTTAGTAGCAAAACCCATTAGTTTCATCCATAATTTATATTGATTTACATTTGTTTACAGATGGTAAATTTGGATAAAACCAAAAACTGGAACGATTTAAGTAATCCTAGAACAAAAATGTCCAAATTAGACAAATGTCTATTTATTCATATTCACGAAAAATCATTATGAATAGGGCCGTTTGACTTCTATTTCAAAAGTACCTACCTTTGAAGTCCCATATTTAAAGAATTCCTATCGCACACATTTTTTAAGAAAATTCTTGCAGACTATACAAAAATTTACAAATTCCCAATTTAAAAAACGGAATTACTTTCTAGAAATGACTGCATTTTATCCCAACTACGGTCGTCTCCAATGATGGTTTTTCCACAAAAAATTCCCTACTTATAGCGTAAAGTGCGCCGTTTTCTATTAGACATGTTTCAAACGAATCAATCCCACACCGATTCGAAACAGGTATAATAATCAACTGCCATTCCATTCATTTAAGTAGTATTTGAACATTATTCCGTGAACTAGTATCCAAAATTATTGACATGAACAAGGTTAAAGTATTGCTCCTTGCCATTGCAGGAGTATTGTTGTCCTACACCCATGTGACAGCAAATGTTTCCGATGAATTCGAGTATGATGCCGCAACGGCCGAAGCATTTTTCGCTTCTTACTCCGAAGAAGAAATCAAAGCAAGCGTAACGCTCAATTCTCACATTCTAGCTACTCATTACGACGCTTCCGTCCAGTATTTCGTTAAAGATAATTTGTATTACGGCAGAAAAGGGTTTTCCAAAACCTTAGGTCGAACTATGATGTATTTTCCCATCATCGAGCAATATTTACGAATGTACAATATGCCCGACGATTTGAAGCACCTCGTCATTGTAGAGTCACACGCTAATCCGCACGCCACGTCGGGTTGTGGTGCGAAAGGGCTTTGGCAGATGATGCCCGAAACGGCTAGACGCTACGGGTTGGTCGTCAATGCGAACCAAGATGACCGCAAAGACCCCAGAAAAGCCACCGAAGCCGCCTTGCGTTACTTGAAATACCTACACGATTTCTTGAACAATGATTGGACTTTGGCAATTGCCGCCTACAACTGTGGCGAGGGTCGAGTACGTCGCGCTATCAAGCAAGCCAATAGCTACGATTACCAAAAAATTAAGCATCTGCTGCCTAAGCAGACGCAGAAATATATTCCAGCGATTTTGGCGGCTGCCTACTGCGTAGATAATTACGCTAAGTACAATGTACGTCCTGCGCATACGCCTTACACGTTGCGTTTTACGAATACGGTCAAGGTATTTGATAGATTATCCTTTGCGGAAATTTCTACCATTACCAATACACCCGTTGCTACAGTACAAAAATTAAATCCTTCTTACCACAAAGGGTTTGTGCCAGAGAGCAAGAAAGGAAACTACGTGATTTTACCTTCGATAAGCACAAATCAATTAAGTAGCTATTTAAAGCGGTCGAATCGGTATGCAGTGAAGATGCGCTTCTAATGCGTGGAAGCTTATTATTTTATTGATTATTTTCAAAATCCATTTGTACCAATTTGAACAATTTTTCAAACTGTATTGAAGAGATTAAAAAGGTTCTATTAGAGTAGCCTAGCTAGCAAGACGGATAATTCACAAAAGGCATAACGGAATTAACAAATCTTAAAGAAATTAACTAGGCTTTTCTCCATAAGCAATTAACCAAAATAGAGGCGCTCCAAAATGGCCTCAACCACAACTTTTTATAATCTCATGTACGAAGAAGGGTAGCTCGATTCAGTTCGTGTTACCCTTGTTTTTTGAGGTATCGGTAGCACAGACTCCTTTTTTTCGTAAATGGGGAACAAAATGTAATCTAATATCAAACTAAATCTTGTTCATCGTATCTTTTTACTTTTTTCACTTCTCGCAAATCCAGATGCTCATCCATGTCCAATTTCCTAGCACTCGGTAGCTGATTTTGAAAAGATTGCCCTTGAGCCTTGTGCAGTTCTTCTTCTATTTTTCTGGCTTCCCATTCCTCTCCTAACAGTCCATCACCCGAAAAGATAAAAACGGAAAGTGCATGTATGCCAATCGCCACGGCCCAACTTGCGGCGGGGAATAAGAACCACCACGCGTCGTCCGTCCTATCGTTGGTCATGAAATTGATGAAAGCCAAAAATAAGATGACAATGATGTAAATACCGAAGTGTAAGTAAAACCCTTTTTTAGCCGCTACTTTCTTTTTCGCCTTTTGGTATTTTTCGTGGTCGGACATGGTGTATTTGTTTTAAACAAAGAAGTCGATTACCACAAATTTACTAAAAAATATTTCGATAGTTAACTAGATTATAAAACGTCTCTACGGTAAAACCCGAACGCCTTCTAGTTCAATTTTTGACAATTCTTTTAGTTCGCCTTTTTCGTACAGAGCGGGCAAATCCGATAGCGGAGTATCTTTATCCGCTTTGTAGTTGACATAATCTTGAAAATGAATCTCCCCTACTCTTCTTGGATTGTAAGCACTTCGAAATCGGACGCCACTACCGTTGACGTGAAAATTGTAGGCCAAGTAGTCAATCAAATCCGTTTTTTGATTAATCCAATAGTAATAAATGTCATCGTGGTCAGTGCCGCCGCCTTCCTCCGCAAAAGAGACCTCAACTACTCGGTACGGTTGTCCTTTTATCGTAGTGGTTCCTCTAGCCGTTTTTTTCACCGCAGGGTCGTCTAACTTGTACGGCAATTGAGCAAAATAGATAACGGAATTAAGACTATTGCCATATTTTAGAGCATCTTTGGGACTCAAGTCCTGCACTTCACCATCCACTTTTCGCACAAAACTATCATTGGTCAAGACGTCAAAAATAATTTGGCCGTCTTTTTCTTTTTGTACAGTGTAGCGGAATTTCCCTTCTTCATTTTTAAACGTATAAGTACCCTCTCTGAAATCGAAGGCAATAGAGGCGTTATCGTAAGCATCGCCGCCGTGTTTTTTTATCGTTTTCGCAAATGGCCCTTTGTTTTGATTACTGGCTTTGGGGTTAATAGAACAAGCAACGAAAAGTAGTCCAAGAAGTAAAATACTAAGTGTAAATAATTTCATTTACTGTTTTTTATTTGATGAAGGAAAGGCTGTGCTGCCAATAAACACCGATTGAGCCCTTATAATTTGGGTAGCAGCTTTAAAAACGGTAAAACAGCATTAGCTTATTTTAAGTTTGAATGCGCCTAAAAAATCAATTCTTTTTGTTCGGGCAACTACTTTTCAACAATTTTTCCGCTTTTTTTAGAAAAAATAAGAAACTAAAAATAGATATTTTTCACAAATTTCCCTTATTAAAAAACACAAATTATTGACAATCAGTATAAAACTATAAATTTTTAAATCAATAAAAAATCACAAAACCTATTTTTTGTACTTTAGATAACTTTGATATAGTTGCATCTTTGTATCGTAGTTAATAAGTAACTACAACGCCTCGAAAAAACGGGGCAATAATTTTAGGATATGTTCATGGGATTTGAATTTGGCAAGGCACTCTTTAGTGGGATTTAGAATGCCTTGCTAAAATTCATACTTTAAAAAAAAGAGGAAATTCTAAAATTATCAATCAGATAAAAAATCATTCTTTATATACCACCGAATAGAAAACATAAGATTTAATTTTGGATATGTTCATGGGATTATAATTTGTTGAAATAGCCGCACAAAATGTGCGGCTTTTTTTTTGGGAAATGTTCAACAAAAGGAGGACTAGTTTTTTTTGATAGGATGAACAGAATTTACAGGATTTCTTCTCATCAAATCTCTATAACTTATTTCAAATCTTTTGCTGTACTTTGCTCAACACTTATTTTTAGAATAAACGTAATTACTTAGGTCTTATGGCATTTTGGTTTTGTGGCATTGTGGTCAATCCATTCTTATGGAAAAATTATCGTTTTTTGATAAAATCCCAGTCGATTCGTTGGCAGCCATAAAACCAAAACACCATAATATCATAACACCTAAGTCGTTACGAATAAACATAAAAATGGCCTACTAGCAGTTGCTGGTAGGCCATTTCTGTACCTGTGTCGTACGAAACGTTTTCTTAGACATTTTATTAAAAGGTCTCTGCGCGGTTACGACGAATATTGCTTTTCGTAGTAGGCTTGGTAGGCACCTGACGTTACCCGCTCCATCCAGTCGGTGTTGTCCAAATACCACTGGGCGGTTTGCTTCATCCCTTCTTCGGGCTGCACGGCAGGTGTCCAACCCAATTCGTTTTTAATTTTAGTCGCATCAATGGCGTAGCGTTTGTCGTGTCCTGGGCGGTCTTTCACGAAGGTAATTAACTCTTGCGCCTCGCCTACCTTACGACCGAGTAATTCGTCCACTGTATCGCAAAGGACTCTAACTAAATCAATATTTTGCCACTCGTTGTGACCACCAATATTATACGTTTCTCCATCCACTCCTTCGTGATAAACGGTGTCAATGGCCGAAGCGTGGTCACCGACCCACAACCAATCACGGGTATATTTTCCATCTCCGTAAATTGGCAGTGGCTTTCGATGCTTGATATTATTGATAATTAGTGGAATCAATTTTTCGGGAAACTGGTACGGCCCATAATTATTAGAACAATTAGACAGCACAATTGGCAAGCCGTAAGTGTGGTGATACGCCCGAACTAGGTGGTCCGAACTTGCCTTGGATGCCGAGTAGGGAGAACGGGGGTCATAAGCCGTTTCTTCGGTGAATAAGCCCGTTGCCCCTAGTGTGCCATATACTTCGTCGGTCGAAACGTGGTAAAACCGCTTACCTTCGTAGCCCGAATCTCGCCAAGCGTCTCTAGCAGCATTCAACAAGTTCACCGTTCCTACAATATTGGTGGTAATAAAACTCATTGGGTCGGAAATTGAACGGTCCACGTGCGATTCAGCCGCTAAGTGGATAACCCCATCAAATTGGAAATCCCGAAACAATTCTTTTAGCAATTCGGGGTCGGTGATGTCCCCTTTGACAAAAGTGTAATTGGGTGCCTCTTCAATGTCCTTGAGGTTCTCCAAATTCCCCGCATAGGTCAACTTATCTAAGTTAACAATTTTGTAGTTGGGGTATTTATTAACCATCAATCGAACTAAGTGGGAACCGATAAATCCAGCTCCTCCCGTAATGAGTATTTT
>JBCCQK010000112.1:0-18175 GCA_039024375.1 Bacteroidota bacterium | reverse complement strand
GGATTATTTAAGGGCAACAAAATTAATTAAAAAATGGAGGTAAATAAATCTATTTTTTCGTATTACAATTTGTCAAAGTCAGCTTAAAAACTTAGCGGGTATAAAATTATTTTGTATTTTCACGGCTAGATGATTCTATTGCTTCAAAATTATTTCATACCGATTATTCCACCAATTGAATCACCAATGATGCAATCAAATTCTAAATATTATTTCAAAACGAAAATTTAATTTTAATATGTCAAACGAAAAAAAACTATTTTTCGGTAGTTGTTTTGCCCTAATCACAACTGCTTTATCTTTTAGTTTAAGAGCGGGCGTACTTCCCCAAATACAAGGAGACTTAGGGCTAACGGGAGAGCAATTAGGTTTTATCAACCAAATGTGGTTTTTGGGCTTTCCAATTTCGATGGTTATTGGGGGACTAATTTACCACTCCGTAGGTGGTAAGCGAATTATGCAATTTGCGTTTCTAGCCCACATGGTTGGAATTATTATGACCATTTATTCGGGTAGCTATATGGCCTTGCTTATCTCCACGTTGCTGATTGGACTAGGAAACGGTTGTACAGAAGCAGCTTGTAATCCAATGATTGCCGACACGTACGAAGGGAATATGATGAGCAAAATGATGAATCGTTTCCATATGTGGTTTCCAGGGGGTATCGTTTTAGGTAGCTTATTATCCAAGTTCATGACGGATGGCGGCGTAGGTTACCAAATGCAGTTAGCCGTGATGGTCATTCCTACTGTCATCTATGCTTACTTATTTTACAGTTCCGATTGGCCAAAGGCCAAAGTAGCCGAAGCGGCTTCGGTGGGCAGCAACTTCAAGGCTATGCTTTCTCCCCTTTTCCTATTCATGGCTTTTTGTATGGCGCTTACGGCGATTTCCGAATTTGGCCCCCAACAATGGTCTAGTCTGATTCTATCAAAGAGTGGCGCACAGCCGATGTTAATTTTGGCCTTGGTGACGGGCGTTATGGCCGTTGCTCGATATTTTGGTGGGGAAATGGTCCACCAATTTAATACAACGGGCGTACTGCTCGGCTCCGCTATTTTAGCAACCATCGGCGTTTATCTATTAAGCACCCAGACGGGAAGTATGGCCTACGTTGCCGCCTTCGTATTCGCATTGGGCGTGGCTTACTTCTGGCCTAATATGATTGGTTTTATCGCCGATTATATTCCGCAAAGTGGTGCCTTGGGAATGTCGATTGTCGGCGCAGTGGGTATGTTCTCCACTTCTATTTTCCAACCCATCATCGGTGGTTGGATTGACCGAGATATGGCATCCGCCAAAGCTACGGGTTTGACGGGCGACGAATTAGAATTGGTGGCGGGACAAGCTACTCTCGGGACGATGGTTACCTTTCCTGCGCTTCTTATTGCACTGTTCACTATTCTCTTTTTCTGGATGAAGAATCGGCAAAAATCGGGTTCTACTTCGGGAACATCTGCGACATTAGATAATTTAGTAACAAGTTAACTGTTCTGGTTAAAGACTAAAACCTTTTTATATAAAAAATCAGAAGTTATCTTATAAGTAAAATGGCTTCTGAAAGATTCTAGGAAAGCCTCTTGTGTCAATTTGAATATTTTTAACTACTCAAGACACAAGGGGCTTTTTCATTAAAAACACCACAAAAAATGACCCCACTATTTCACACCCTCCAGCAAAACAACCTACTTTTGTAAACTGTTAATGTTTGTAAAATACAGCAATGAAAGAACCTATCCTAGACGTAATCATCATCGGTGCTGGCCCCATCGGCCTAACCTGCGGCATTGAAGCCACCAAAGCGGATTTAGACTATCTAATTTTAGAAAAAGGCGTTTTGGTCAATTCACTCTACAATTTCCCCACGAACATGACTTTTTTTTCCACTTCGGTTTTGTTGGAAATTGGGGACGTGCCATTCATCTCGCATAATGCGAAACCGACCCGACGAGAATCTTTGGAGTACTATAATAGAGTCTATCAAAGCTGGAATTTGAAAGCGAAGTTTTACGAACCCGTCCTTCAAGTGGAAAGGGCGGATGGGATTTATTACGTTAAAACCAATAAACAATCCTACCAAACCAGAGCCATCGTCGTCTCTACGGGCTTTTACGATACACCCCGTTTGATGAATATCAAAGGAGAGCACTTACCAAAAGTGAAGCATTTTTACGACGAGCCGCATCCCTACATCGGGCAAAAAGTACTAGTTATCGGCGCAGCTAATTCGGCCTGTGACGTTGCATTGGAATTGTACTACAAGGGCGCTTCGGTTACTATGTCCGTTCGGAAAGATAGCATTAGCCCACGCGTCAAATACTGGATAAAGCCGAATATTGAGAACCGTATCAAAGAAGGGTCTATCACCGCCCACTTTAATACGACCGTCGAGGAAATCAAAGAAAAATCGGTGGTTTTAAACACGCCCGACGGGCAATTAGAAATTGATAACGATTGGGTATTAGCGATGACGGGCTACCAACCCAACTTCGATTTTTTCCGCATGATTGGCATTGAGTTGGCGGACGACGGTCACCTCACACCCGTTCATAACAAAGAGACCTTGGAAACCAACATTCCAAATGTTTATATTGCTGGCGTTATCAATTCGGGGTTGCAAACGAGTAAGTTGTTTATTGAAAATACTCGGATTCACGCACCGATGATTATGCAAGACTTGGCGGCGAAAGTGAAAGCGCCCGTCCCTGTTTAGTGACTAGTTGAGCAAAGAACTAGCTTTCTTCCTCTTTCAAACTGACCAAAAACGCTACTAGGTCCCGAATCTGCTTTTTGTCCAATTTATCTTTTACCCCTGGCATACTGGAAGGCACATTATCTCGTTCCGCAATCTGCGCTTTTGCGATTGTTTCTGGCTCGTCTTTTCCAATTCTCAGCTTAATCCATTCGTCCGTTTCTTCTTCCACGATTCCAGCCTTGGTAGTCTCGTCTTTTAAGGTCAAAATGGCTATGCCGTAGCCCGGTGCGTACTGAGCGCTTGGTTCGATGATGGACTCCAATAGTTCTTTAGCCGTTCGCTTCGAGCCAATGCCAGCTAGGACGGGGCCCGCATCGCCACCCCATTCCCAGATGGCGTGACAACGGACACACTGCGCTGCTTCGTTTCGATAAAAGATATTTTGCCCTTTTCTAGCGTTACCTCCCGCCAAAGTTTCTGCGTATTCCGCCAAGGGGTCATCCTTTACTTTTGCTCGTTGATATACAGATGCTTGATTCGTGAGGACGGCGGCGCCGTTATTTTCCGCCGCTTCCAAAATATCTAACTGAATTTCGGGTTGTGCCGTGCCTTTGGTTAGTTTCTGCACTTGTTCCAAAATTACTTTGACGGCCCCCACGCTTTGCATTTTTCCCAGTGCTTCCATCGTTGCTTGTTTCTCCGCTACTGTGCCGTTTTCTAAAATATTAGTAAACAAGTTAACCGCTTTGGCTTCGGGTAGGTCCGTGGTCGCCAACAAACTCAAAGCAGAACTACGCACGTGTTTGGATTTGTCAGCTAGAGCTATTTCTAAAGCTTCGGGCATTTGCTCGAAATCCAATTGCGCTAAAGCAGTAAGCGCTGCTTCCCGCACTTTATCCGTTGGGCTATTTTGCACCAGTGCAAACAGCGTGGTAGAAGCGTCTGCTATTTTCAATTTACTCGCCACTTTAGTAGCCGCAATTTGTACGACTGCCTGATTTTCGTTAAGCAAAGTATTCAAATGCGGTTGAATAGCAGCGATAGCGGGAGTAGCATCTCTTTCCACGACGCCTCGGTAACGTCCATCGACTCTATCCAAAACGGAAGGCTTAGCCCAACCACTTAATGTTGCTAACGCTTCCGCTCGCATCGCTTCGGGGACATCGATTCGGTTGATATAATCCGTTAAAATGGTAATATTCTCGGCTTTCCCCACTCTTAGATTAGCGTTAATCGCCCGTCGAATCAGTGGCTCGCTGGTAAATTTTTCGTTTTTCAAAACCATTGCCAAAGCAGGCAAAGCAGCTTCAATTGACCAATCGTCGTTGATAGCACGTGCAGCTTCCGTTACGATAAATTCGTCTTCGTCTTCCAGAAATTGGGTAACGGCAGGGTTTTCCATTCGGCGAAGTGCGACGACCGCAGCAATCCGCAACGCCCGAGAAGGATTGTCTTTTAAGGCAATAATTGGGTCCGCTTCACCGATTCTAGCTAAGGCCAAAACGCCAGCGTGTCGCAGCCAAGCATCGTCATCATTATTCGCTTCGAGCATATCGATAATCGGCTGAATGCCTTGTTTATCCTCCGTTCTCCCCAAGGCTTCGGCGGCAAAAAATTGAATACGCAGCGATGGATTCTTTAATAGACGAACCAACTTATCGCCAGCGCCTTTGTAGCGAATATCTCCAATCATCTTAGCCGCTTGTGCTTGTATTTCGGGGTCGCTATCGTCCAAAAAAGGAACAAAAGTGGCACCGTATTGAGCGTCTTGTCTCGCCAACTGGCTAATGCCCCACAAGGCGTGGATTCTTGCCAATTGGTTATCGCTTGTGTTAGCAACGCTCAATAAAGCATCGTATCCCGCTTGCCCTTTTTTAGCTAATTCAAATTGCGCTTTTTTACGAATCCGCATATCGGCATAAGCCAATAATTCACTCAACTCTTGTATGTCTTTAGTAGAAAAATCAGATTGAATCAACTGCTTCGTTTGCGCTCTCAGTGGATGTTTTAAGACATTGGGCACGTCTAATTTCCAAATACGACCTTCATTTTTGACGCCCCAACCGTCAATCCAATCAGCAAAATAAAGTGCGCCGTCGGGGCCCCAGTCCAAGCCCGTTGGCAGGACACCATTGACCACTTCTTGTGTTTTATCCAGTTCAAAAGAAGCGCCATTGGGCTTTAAGGTGAAGGCGTGAAGTGGAGAATTAGCAGGGTTACCCCGAAATTCGGCGATGAAAAAGTGGTTCTGCCACTGTTCACCTAACGCTGTTCCTGGGTTGTAAACCATTCCCGTGGGACCGTTGACGTAGTTGATAATGGGTGGTGTAATGTGCGCCGCTTGGCCTTCCCAACGGGGAATATTCAGCTTTTCGTCCATCCATACCTTATATCCGTTGTTATCGGGGTCCGTATATTTTCCAAACTGCCAGTTGGTCCGCCAACCACCGTCCGAACCGTTCGTAATGTAAACTAGTCGTTCCCTTTCGCCACGATGGTCGCCGTCGTTGTCTTCAGAAATGAGGTTGCCGTATTGGTCAAAGACAAATTCGTGGGTATTGCGCAGTCCTCTCGCAAAGACTTCGAAATTACTTCCATCGGGGTCACAACGGACAATGACGCCTTGATTCGGGTATTTCCAGTTTTTTCCATCTTTATCAATGACGTTCATACCAATGTCGCCGATACCCCACCAGATTCGTCCCTGAGGTCCCACCTTAACGCCCGACATTCCGTGTGCCCCGAAGCCAATATGCACCGCCCAACCGTGACTGATGGATTCCTTTTGGTCGGCAATTCCGTCGCCATCCGTATCAGTCGTTCGCCACAAATCGGGTCCGACAGCGATAAAAACGTCGCCATTGTGGACTTCTACGCCGTTGGCCAAATCGGAAATCTCTTCGTGAAAATCTTCGATATACAGTTTTGCTTTATCTGCTAGGCCGTCCCCGTCCGCATCTTCCACTCGCCAAACGGTTTCTTTTTCTACTAATAAATCTCGCCAGTCGTGCGAACCGTCTTCGTTCAAATCTTCAATGACCGATTTATTTTTTTCACTATTTTCGGGCGCCAATTCCTTTCTCAAAAAAGCTCGTCTATCCTCGACGTGCTGCCAAGAAATGGACTCGGTCATCCAATCTCGATGCCCTCGAATATCGAATTCAGAATTTCCTAATCGAACAGCATTCGTATAGTAAATGCCGCCTTGGTCGTCCATGCTGATAGCAATGGGGTCTGTCACTAAGGAGTCGGAAGCCCAAAGGTCTAGTTCCAATCCTTCGGCCACTTTGATGGACACTTCTTTTTTGATTTGTTCGGATAACTCGGCCGCTTTTTGGGCGTCAAGTTGGAGTACTTTATCGGGGTAAACTAAGGATTCGGAAGGTTGGTTGGTACTTTTACAGAAATAGAGCGTACTAATTAAAAAAGCGGCTCCCAAAAAGAGGAATAGTCTAACGTTTTTCATGAATCGGAGTATTTCGTTTTGATAAAAAGTTCTCTTAAATTAGACTCAACGAAGATACTACGTTTTTTGGAAAGCTAATTCATTTTTGGGTAAGGAAAAAAGAACGTTAGAGAATTTCTTCCTTTATTCAAGTTTGGGACTTATCTATGCGATTCGTTCTACTCAACGTAAAAGAGCGTACTAACTTTTTCCCTACCTAATAATATTATTATGGCTAATCGCATTTTTCAAAACGCTATACTTTTGTTGCTGATTTTCTTCATCCCTTTTGCTTGTAAACAGAATCAGCCAACCACCCAAAAAGCGACTACGATGACGAATTCGAAAATCAGTAAAACTCTACTATACGTTGGAACCTACACTAAAAAAGAAGGCCACGTAGATGGTCAAGCCGAAGGGATTTATATCTTTGATTATGATACAAAAACGGGCAGTTTGACCGCTGTGGACACCATTCCTAATACTGTTAATCCTTCTTACCTAACTGTTCCCCCAAATGGAAAATATTTGTATGCGGTCAACGAAATTGCGGGTAATGGAAATCCCTCCGTTGGCACAGTGAGTGCTTTTGAATTGGACGAAAAAGGTCATTTCAAAAGGGCACTCAACGTCGTTTCGGCGATGGGCGACGCTCCCTGTCATATTAGCGTTGACGCATCGGAGCACTACGTTTTAGTAGCCAATTACATGGGTTCGGTAGCGGCCTTTCCGATTCAAAAAAATGGCAGTTTGGGAGCGGCAAGTAGCTCGGTTAAGCATAAGTTGGACAATCCAGGAAGTGGGCGGCAAGACGCTCCACACGCCCACATGATACTATCAGGGATTGATTCGACCTCGGTATTTGCAGTGGATTTAGGGATGGATAAGGTTATCCACTACGAGTTGAGCGCAGGGCAACTGACGGAGCAAGCAAAGACAGCTCTAAAGGAAGGGGCTGGTGGGCGGCACTTAGTTTTTCATCCTTCCCAAAAATGGGTGTATGTACTAAATGAATTGAATAAAACGGTGGGTTTTTTTCAGTATTCAAACGCCGCTACGCCGTTCGAACGACTACAAACGATTAGTACTTTGGAAAAGCCTATCACGGAAGGGGACGTGGGACCTTCGGCCATCCGAATACATCCATCGGGTAAATTTCTCTACACGGCTAATCGAGGGATTCAAGGAAACAACAATAACAGCATTGCGACCTATTCCATCAATGCCCAAAGTGGTCAGTTAGCTTTTCTAGGTCTGCAGGCTGCTAAAGGCGCAGTTCCTAGAGACTTTGCCGTTTCGCCCGATGGACAGTTTTTGCTAGTGGCCAATCAAAATTCGAATACGATTGTAACGTTTAGGATTGATGAAAAGACAGGGGAATTAATAGAAACGGGTATCATCACCGAAGTAAAAACACCCGTTTGTTTGCAGTTTTTTGAGAAATAGATAAGCATTTACTTCCGAGGAGAAATTTCATCCAAATAACGACTCGAATTACCGTAAACCACTTCGTCGAAACTTCTAGTGACCGTGACGCTTTGTTGCTTTCTCAGACCATCTCCCACTTGATAATTTTCGGGAATCAAAATAGCTTGCGGCGGTGCTTCGGCCACTAAGGTTTCGGTTTCGAAGTTTTCTAGCGGTGTCTCCGTTAATACTATCTCAAAAGTAGGTGCTTCTCGAATATCGACTGTTCTAGGTGGAACGGGGTCTTTTTCAAATTTAGCAATTATCAAGTCTCCACGGTCGTATTGATACAGCTCAAATTTTTCTATCAATGCGATTAATTTTTCGGCATAATCTGGCGCCGTAGCGTAACCCGCTTGTTTTAAACCTTTTGCCCATGCTTTGTAATCCAATGGTTCCAACTCGAATAAAAAAGCGTACCGTTGATTTTCCTGTAAAAAAGCGGAGTGGTCTCGATAAGAATCGAAAGGGGTAGCGTAGGCTCGGAAGCAAGATTTAATTAATTTACCATTGTGGTAATCATCATCTTCGTGGTAAGCTTTTTTTCCTTCCCAATCGTTTTTACATTTGACCCCAAAGTGGTTATTTGATTTTTGCGCTAAGGTACTTTTTCCCGAACCCGATTCGAGGATGCCCTGAGCCAACGTAATGCTCGCAGGAATGCCCGTTCGGTTCATTTCTTGTTGGGCAATGAATTTGTACGTATTAATGTACTCGTGAATGGCAATTTCCGACTTGTTAAAGGAAAAAAAGGAAGGGATAGCTAAAAAAGCTAGAAGAATTTGGGAGCGACTCATAATGATAGGTTTTTAAACAGGATGAATAAGAAACACCCGAAGGTGCAAAATCGTCTCGTAATGAAACCTACCATCGACGGGAAAAGAGTTAGTAGCTCAAACCATCTTCTTTGATGATTAAAACCAAAGAAAATTTGAGCCACCAAAAGGAGCGCAAACGCCACTGTTTCACGCTCCTTTTATTAGGTTACTCTTTTCATTTATTTGACCAACGTGATGGTCATTTTATAGTGTTACATAGTCCGTGAAGGGGGGCATACATTACTGTGATAGCTATAATCATATTCACAATTTTTGTTATGCAAAATAGATGCCACTTTTCTATAATATGAATGGAGGTGGTTCCTATTTGCGAATAATCAGCTAAAAAACGTCCTCAAATTTTAAAAATTCTAAATTATTAAGCAGATTTTTGCCCGCTAAACGGCACTTCCTGATAATACATTAATTATTTTAATATACATTAAAATCATCCACTTTGAAAAATATCGCCATTTTTGCGTCGGGTACAGGCAGTAACGCCACTAAAATAGTGGAGCATTTTGCGAATCATCCAACTATTTACGTAAGGCTAGTTGTGTCTAATAGAAAGAGTGCGAAAGTTTTAGAAATGGCTAAGGCGAACAATATTCCAACGCTCCTCTTACGAAAAAAAGATTTTTACGAAACTGAAGACTTGCTAAAAGATTTGAAAAGCTACGACATTCACTTTATCGCTTTAGCGGGTTTTCTGCTGCTTATTCCCACGTATTTAGTTGCCGCATTTCCACAAAAAATTGTCAATATTCATCCTGCTTTATTACCAAAACATGGAGGAAAGGGGATGTACGGACAGCACGTTCATCAAGCGGTTAAACAAGCGAAAGAAAAGGAATCGGGCATCACTTTACACTACGTCAACGAAGCTTACGACGAAGGGGCTGTTATTTTTCAGGCAGCTTGTCCGGTGTTTGAAGAGGATGATGTGACGGCGATTGCTAAAAGGGTTTTAGCATTAGAACATTATTATTTTCCGAGGGTGTTGGAAGCGCTTCTTGTTTAAGAAAATGGACCTTTGGGTATTCGTTTTTGACGCTGAGAGACACTATTTGAGGTTATGACCTGCCCGAATACACGGGCGGGCGGGCTTTTTATGTTTTCTTTTCTTACATGCGAATCGAATATGTCAAAGAAAAAACATGACAAAAACATAATCGAAGCAGCGTTCCTCAGCGTAAAGAAACTTCGTACTGTACTCTTTCGCAACCATTCCTACTTTCCAGACCCTTGCCAAAGCACCCGCAAAGTGTAGAACATGATTTTAAAATCCAGCGCCAACGAACGATTTTCGATGTACAAAATATCAAAACGAAGCCGCTGTACCATTTCTTCAACGTTAGAAGCGTAGCCGTATTTGACCTGTCCCCAAGAAGTAATGCCTGGTCGAACTTTTAATAGATGTCGATAGTGCGGACTAACTTTCATAATCTCGTCAATGAAGTGCTGCCGTTCGGGACGCGGACCCACCAAAGACATTTCGCCTTTTAGCACATTCCAAAATTGGGGCAATTCGTCCAGTCGCCACTTGCGCATCACAGCCCCCCAAGGCGTACAACGAGTATCATTGTCTTGCGAGAGCTGTGGTCCCGCTTTTTCGGCGTCGATGTACATCGACCGAAATTTATATATCGTGAATGGTTGGCCACTTTGCCCAATGCGTTCTTGTTGGTAAAAAATGGGGCCTTCGGACGACCACTTTACTCGAAGGGCAATGTACAAATAGAGGGGAGAAAGTAGAAATAACATAGCCAAACTAGCACTTATATCTAAAAAGCGCTTAATAATCTGCTGCCACTGAGGCATTAGATTCTGCTGAATATCAATCAGCACCGCCCCGAAAACGTGACTCATTTTCACCGTTCCGAGCAAAATATCGTACATATCGGGAATGATGCGCGTATAAACCTCTTCTTCAAAATCTGCTAAAGCGTCCAAAATCGCTTTTATCTTATTGTGGTCAGAGGTTTCAATGGCAATAATGGCCTCTTCAATTTTATGTTTTTTGATAACGGCAGGTATATCCGATATCTTTCCTAGCTTGGGTAAATAGCGTAATAATTCGTTTTTACTATTGCCGTTAGAGTCGATAAATCCAACGAATTGATTACCCTTCGGCAATTGCATTGTATTAATTTCCTCATATAGGTCTATTGCCTTCTGATTGCCTCCGATAATCAAGGTCTTATAGCTCACCAGTCCTTTCTGCAAACGTCTTTTGGCTTTTGTAATCAGCAGCATCCGAGCGGTTGCCGTCAATGAAAACTGAATGCCCAAAAGCGCAAAAAAAGAGGCAATATAGGTCGCATAGGATTGGATAACATCGTCCAGAATCAAGGTAAAAAAGAGGAAAAAAACGCCGACAAAAGAGAGTAAAAACGTTCGTCCCAATGTAGCCAAACGCGATAGGCGGTAAATATCTTGGTAGCGGTCAAAAATAGAATACAGTAAGAACCAACCGACGGGAATAACCAAGATGCCAATGTATAAATTCTCGTCTCGCCATACCGTTTCGTCGAGTGGAACTTCTTCTGAAACGACCTTTCGATAAACATAGAAGCCCGCCCAAGCGAGCATGGCCATGATAAAATCGACGATTTTATACGTTCGGGTGTCGATATGTTGGCGACGCTGACTCAATTACCTCGGCGAATAAATTTTACGTTATCAATCAATACTTTTTGGTTAGCTGTAGCTACGTTCCCACAGCCCGTATCGGTGGTACTCGCTCGAAAAGCCAGTCGATAGCCGAGCAATTGAGAGGCTTCCAATTCGGGTTGAAAATTAATATAGACTTTATTCCATCGGTCAATTGGACAAAGGATAACTTTATAAATCGTAGCATTGACGGGGTTAACGGGATTCGGGTCTCGACCGAGTAGGCCGACTTCAAACTCGACGTTCGTTTGGTAATCAAATTCCAAAAAAACGGGGAATCCACCACTCGTCGGTAAATCAATAAAAGTGGCCGAAGAGGTAAATTCGACCAACTCTTTGTCCGACAAATCAACGACGCCTACCCCCTCTTCCACTTCTACGGCGTCGGGGTTGCCGCCGTTCAAGCGTTGATTCGAGCTATTAAAACTTTCGACCAACTCGAACACAGCGTCGTCGGTATATTTAGTAGTCGGCTGAATGGTAATAGTTTGTTCGGCGGTCAATTCCACATCGATTTCGTAGCGGTCATAAAATGGATAAATAATGGGTGTACTTCTCACGCCATTTTCCCGAATCACGGGAAAGACCGTAATCTTTGAGTTACCTAGTGTCAGTGTCGGTACGGTAGCGGGCAATTCGAAAATGCCCATTGATACGCCTTCGACAAACACCCAAGCATCCGTTATTTGACTAGAGTTGACTCCTTGTTCGGGCGAGGTCGAGAACTCAAAAGATTCAATAGTTAAATAGGCAGGCAGGGATTCTTCGGGATTGATGAGGTCGCAAGCGCTCCATAATGTTATAATAGCAAGCAATAACAGTTGGCAACTAGTTGGAGCAGATACTAATGTACCTTTGTTTTTATGGCTCATTTAATGATGATAGATTATTATAAAAAGGCCCCCGCAACTGCTCTCCGCTCTTCAATTTTTTCAATAATTTGATGGGCTACTCGTAGCGTTTCGCATCCTTCTTCTACGGTCACAACGATAGGCTCATCGTACAAGATAGAACGGGCAAAGGCCGTTAACTCCATCTGAATGGCGTTCGTGGGTTCCGCTTTTGGTTGGGCAATATTAATATATTTTGTGCCTTCTTCGGTTTCCAAGGACAATAAATTGCCATCGGTTAGCTGGGTTTTGTCGCCAAACAGTTGGATAACTTGTGCCTGTTTATCTAACAAATCGAGGCTGATGTACGCTTCTTTTTGAAAAAGTCGCAATTTACGCATTTGCTTCATGGAGATTCTACTGGCCGTCAAATTGGCTACCGCTCCGTTGATAAATTCCAATCGAGCATTGGCAATATCGGGCGACCGACTCACTACCGCTACACCACTTGCCTGTACCGATTTCAGGGGTGCTTTGACAATTTTTAAAACCAAATCTAAATCGTGCACCATCAAATCCAAAACGACCGATACGTCGGTTCCTCTTGGGTTGAAAATGGCCAAGCGATGGGCCTCGATAAATAAAGGATTTAATGGAATATCTTGGATGGCTAGAAAGGCAGGATTAAATCGTTCTACATAGCCCACTTGTACCTTCACTGAATATTGGGCAGCTAATGTTACTAGTTGTTCGGCTTCTTCGATGGTTTCTGTCAATGGCTTTTCTATGAAAATGTGTTTTCCTGCCCGAATAGCTTTAGCTGCTAATTCAAAGTGTGTACTAGTTGGTGTTACAATATCTAAGGCATCGACGGCGGCGATAAGTGAGTCAAGCGAATCGAACCGTTGAATTTTGGAGTATGATTGCTGTACTTTTGTGGCGGCAGCTTCGTTTGGGTCATAAAATCCGATGATTTCCACTAAATCAATCGCTTGCAAACATTTCAAATGTATTTTTCCTAGATGTCCGACACCTAGTAAGCCAATTTTTACCATAGTTGTTGTTTCGAAAAAATGCAGTTGCGTGAAATCAATTTAATTTCAAAAGATTCACTTTTTTTAAAAGAAACGCATAGGCTGCTTTATTATTTTGGCTTTTGCCAATTAGATATGTTTCTCAGGTAAAACAAAATGAGCAAGTTTACGCTTATATTCTATTATCTACCGTACGTCTTTAATAACCATCTAATCTTATAGATAATGATAGGGGATATTCTCAAAAATATCCCCTATCCTACAATTCTTAAGCAGAGGATAAGCGGTATCTTTGAGGATACCGCTTATCGAATTCGAAAAGTGTACGGGGAGTTAGATATTCATACCAACATCAAGTAGCTAAATTTTTTATGAAAAAAATAATCTATTTCGTCCTAATAATCAGTGCCTTTCTCAGTTGTAGCGATACGACGGAAACCCCTTCCACTCAATCAACTGCCGAAACGCCCAAAACGGTACAAAAGGCACCCGAAGCAGCCACCTCTAGAGCGAGCAAAAAAACGATTGTCTTCTTCGGAAATAGCCTAACTGCTGCGTACGGCTTAGACCCCGCTCAGGGTTTTGTCGGATTAATCGGCGAAAAAATTGATTCTCTTGGTCTAAATTATCGGGTCGTCAACGCAGGCTTGAGTGGAGAAACATCGGCGGGTGGTAATAGTAGAATCGACTGGATTTTGCGGCAAAAAATCGACGTTTTCGTGTTGGAGTTAGGTGCTAACGATGGACTTCGAGGCACCTCTACAGAAGAAACGTACAAGAATTTGAACGCTATTCTTCAAAAGGTAACCGATAAATATCCCGATGTCAAAATTGTGATTTGTGCGATGGAAGCCTTGCCCAATATGGGACAAAAATTCACGTCGGATTTTAGAGCCGTTTTCCCAAAATTAGCCAAAGAAAATGACGCAACGCTCATTCCTTTTTTCCTCAGCAACGTTGGTGGTGTTCCCGAATTGAATCAAGCCGACGGTATTCACCCAACGGCGGAAGGGCATCAAATCGTTGCGGAGAATATTTGGGAGGTACTACAAAATGTCCTTTAGTTCAATGTGCAACTTAGCAATTATCAAAACAATAATAAGATGTTCGATGTATCAAGTCTGGAGACTTGATACGAATATCCGCAGGTCTCCAGACCTGCATTAAAATCTTGCAATATTCCTAAGAAAACGACTGACCGTCAACATCTAAACTAGTCACGAATCACCAGTCACTAAATACTAACCAAACTTTTGTAATCAAATTGTAACACCTATTGACTAGACTTTCCCCACATAGTCAAAAAACGTATCTTTGCGACTTATGAAAAATATCAGAAATTTTTGTGTTATCGCCCATATCGACCACGGTAAGAGTACGTTGTCCGATAGGCTGTTAGAGTTTACGCAGACCATTTCCGAGCGGAATATGCAATCGCAAGCCTTGGATGATATGGACATTGAGCGGGAAAGAGGCATTACGATAAAAAGCCACGCCATCCAAATGTATTATCAGCATACGGACGGCGAGACTTACACGTTCAACTTGATTGATACGCCCGGACACGTGGATTTTTCCTACGAGGTGTCTCGGTCCATTGCCGCTTGTGAAGGAGCATTGCTGTTAGTCGATGCTTCCCAAGGCATTCAAGCGCAAACTATTTCTAACTTGTACTTGGCCATCGAACACGACTTGGAAATCATTCCCGTTTTGAATAAAGTGGATATGGAATCGGCGATGATTGATGAAGTTTCCGACCAAATTATCGACTTGATTGGTTGTAGCAAAGAAGAGATTATTCACGCAAGTGGAAAAACGGGTATTGGGGTAGAAGATATTTTGGCAGCGGCAGTTGACCGAATTCCTGCGCCCGAGGGCGACCCCAAAGCACCTTTGCAAGCCTTGATTTTTGACTCTATGTTTAATGCCTACCGAGGCGTTATCGCTTATTTCCGAATCATCAACGGTTCGTTGAAAAAAGGAGATAAGGTTCGATTCATGAACACGGGTAACGAATATACGGCGGACGAAATTGGTATTCTACAGATGGACCAAGTGCCCAAGAAAATGTTAGGAACGGGTGACGTAGGTTACATTGTCACAGGTGTAAAAATCTCTAAAGAGGTTAAGGTTGGAGATACGATAACAACAGTCGAAAATGCCGCCGAAGAACCCATTCACGGTTTTGAAGATGTCAAGCCAATGGTCTTTGCGGGTATTTTCCCAATTGACAACGACGATTTTGAAGACTTGCGGGATAGTTTGGAGAAGCTTCAACTGAACGATGCGTCGTTAGTGTTTGAACCCGAAACGTCCGTCGCATTAGGATTTGGCTTCCGTTGTGGCTTTTTGGGAATGCTACACTTGGAAATTATTCAAGAACGACTATCCAGAGAATTTGAACAAGAAGTCATTACGACCATTCCAAACGTATCGTACTTTGCCTATGATAAAAAAGGCAATAAATATACGGTCAATACGCCCACTGAACTACCCGACCCAACCGTTTTGGACCGAGTGGAAGAACCGTTCATCGTGGCGCAAATCATTACGAAGCCCGAGTACATCGGTAGTATTATGACGCTAGCTATGGAAAAGCGGGGAATGATGACGAAGCAGACCTATTTGACGCAGGAAAGAGTTGAACTAACTTTCGATTTGCCTTTGGCAGAAATTGTTTTTGATTTCTACGACCGCTTGAAGTCCATTTCGAGAGGCTACGCTTCTTTTGATTACGCACCAAAAGAGTACCGTACTTCCGATTTGGTTAAGATGGATATCAAGCTGAACGGTGATTCGGTTGATGCGCTTTCCGCTTTGGTACACCGGGATAAAGCAGCTTCCTTCGGTCGAAAAATCTGTAAGCGACTAAAAGAATTGTTACCCAGACAACAGTTTTTGATTGCGATTCAAGCAGCGATTGGTGCCAAAATTATTGCCAGAGAAACCATCTCTGCCCTTCGAAAAGATGTGACCGCCAAATGTTACGGTGGTGATATTACTCGTAAGCGAAAGCTATTAGAAAAGCAGAAGAAAGGAAAGAAAAAGATGCGGCAGATTGGTAGCGTAGAAGTGCCGCAGAAGGCGTTTTTACAAGTTCTAAAATTAGATACCTAAAAAACAAGGTGACTGTGAGAAACAGTCACCTTGTTTTTTATATTTAGAGTTGCATAGAAAAGTGATTTTCGATTTCTAGAAATAAGTAGAAATAGATGGAAGTACAATAGAAATATTTCTACGTATTTCTATCTATTTCAAATTATTTCTTTGACTACAAAATCAGCATTTTATCCAATCTAAAATACACTCACCTTATCGTCATGCTCAACCATAAAAGACCTGTAACAGATTGGCTACCCATCACCAAAAAAGAAGTGGAAATGAGGGGCTGGGGAGAATTGGACATTGTGCTAATTTCTGGAGACGCCTACGTGGACCATCCAGCGTTTGGGACGGCGGTCATTGGTCGGATTTTGGAAAGTGAAGGGATGCGCATTGGCATCGTACCACAACCTAACTGGCAGGACGATTTGCGGGATTTCAAGAAAATGGGGAAACCCAAATACTTTTTTGGCATCACGTCGGGCTGTATGGATTCTATGGTGAATCACTACACCGCCAGCAAGCGACGACGTTCGACGGATGCTTATACGCCAGGTGGAGCGGCCAATTTTCGCCCCGATTACGCCACGGTTGTTTATTCTAAAATTCTTAAAAAACTATATCCCGATGTGCCCATTTTGATTGGAGGCATCGAAGCGTCGCTACGACGGGTGACACATTATGATTACTGGGCCGACAAACTGTTTCCCAATATTCTGGAAATGAGCGGTGCTGATATGTTGGTCTATGGAATGGGTGAAATGCCCCTGCGAGAGATTCTTCGATTGTTAAAGCGAGGCGTGCCGTTTCACTCTTTGACGACCGTCCCACAAACGGCCATCAGTCGCACTAAAGAACAGGGTTTACCCAAAAATAAAGGTTGGCAGGACATACATTTGAGCTCGCACGAAAAATGTTTGCGGGACAAACGTTCCTTTGCTGCGAACTTCAAAATCATCGAACAGGAGTCCAATAAAGTCAAAGCGAGACGCATCATTCAAGAAACGGGCGATAATTATTTAATCGTCAATCCGCCCTACCCGCCGATGTCCGAGAAGCAAATTGACACTTCTTTCGATTTGCCTTACACTCGGCTTCCCCACCCAAAGTACAACAAACGAGGGTCAATTCCTGCCTACGAAATGATTCGGTTTTCCATCAATATGCACCGTGGATGCTTTGGGGGTTGTAGTTTCTGTACGATTTCGGCGCACCAAGGTAAGTTTATTGCGAGTCGTTCGAAGAAATCCATTATGAAAGAGGTCGAGGCGGTAACGGAGATGCCCGATTTCAAGGGCTACATCAGTGACTTGGGCGGCCCGTCGGCTAATATGTACCGCATGAAGGGTAAGGTGCAGTCCATTTGTGATAAGTGTGTTAGTCCGTCCTGCATTCATCCCGTTATTTGTAGCAATTTAGATACATCGCACAAACCGCTAACCGAGATTTACAAAGAAGTGGACGCCAATTCCAAGGTCAAAAAGGCCTTTGTGGGTAGTGGGATTCGCTACGATTTACTGGCTGATTCTTACAATAAAAATACCGACGGTAGCGAAGACGAATATATGGAGCAATTGGTGACCTGCCACGTTAGCGGTCGCTTGAAAGTAGCCCCCGAACATACGTCCGACGACACGCTAAAAATTATGCGAAAGCCGTCGTTTAAGCACTTCCACAATTTTAAAGAGAAGTTCGATAAAATCAATAAAAAACACGGTCTCAATCAGCCGTTAATTCCTTACTTTATCTCAAGCCATCCTGGGTCTAAAGTAGAAGACATGGCCAACTTAGCCGCCGAGACTAAAGACATGGGCTTTCAACTCGAACAAGTACACGGCTTCACGCCCACGCCTATGACGGTGGCAACAATTATTTACTACACAGGACTTCATCCTTACACTTTACAACCCGTTTACACCGCTCGTTCTAAAAAAGAAAAAAAGAATCAGCATTTGTTTTTCTTTTGGCACAAACGAGAAAACCACCAATTGATACGGGAAAAACTAACCAGTATTGACCGAGAAGATTTGATTGACAAATTGATTGAGGATAAGCGGCGGCATCAGAAGCGGGAGATGTTGAAGAATCGGGTTCGAGAAAGTAATGGTTC
>JBCCQK010000111.1:0-18247 GCA_039024375.1 Bacteroidota bacterium | reverse complement strand
GTTGTCGGTTGTCGGTTGTCCGTTGTTGGTTTAACAGCAACTGCTGACTGCTGATTGCTGACTGCCGACTGCATACTGCCACCTGCTGACTGTGTACTGCCGCCTGTTTTACCTGCCAAATAATCTACAATCTGACCCAGCGTGCGCAACTCCGTCAAATCGTTTGGATTGATACCACTCACTTCGGGATAATCTTCCGTCATCGCTCCAAAAATCTCTACTCGCTTGATGGAATCAATACCCAAGTCAGCCTCCATGTCCATATTCAACTCCAACATTTCCGCAGGGTAACCTGTCTTTTCGGAAATCACGGTCAATAAGATATTCTCTAATTTTCCTTTATCCATTCCGCCAGCCGCTGGTTCTTGAACTGCTATCGGCTGCTCACTACCTGCCGTCGCCTGCTTACTGGTCACTGCTTCATTTAACCGAGCACTTGGGCTGGGCGTAATCACCGCAATTTTTTCTTCAACGATTGGCGCAAACGTTGGCTTCACGGTTGGTTTTGCCGCTACCGTGGTGTGACCGTTGCCATTGCCGTTCGAGTAACCGTTGTCGTTGCTGTGCCCATTGCCATTCGTGTAACCATTATTAACATTAGAAGACTTAGTTGCTGGACTTGGTGCAGTGCCCAATTGCTGCGACAACATATTCAATAGTTGCTGCGACTGTTGGTTTTGCTCGGCTAAAAAGCGCTCGAACACTTCCATCGACTTGGTCTGCTGCGTTCTGAAATGGTTTAAAGTGGATTGGAGGAGTTGGATGATTTCTTTATTCATGTCTTCTTGTTCGTTATTATTTTGATAGACGACTTTTTCAACAATTTTTTCCACAGGTATTTCTACGAATTTTTCCACGGGCACTTCAACTACCTTTTCGACTTCGACAATCTTTTCTACCTCTTTAATCACTGGTTTTTCCACGACCGTTGTGCCGCCACCTTTGATTTTAAATCCATTATTCATCACTTCCGTGTAAGCTTTTTGGGTTGGTGGACTGACGTAGTTGTGACCGCCCAATTTGACGTTCAACTTAGTGGTTTTAGCTGCTGCTTTGGAAGGCTTCTTATAAATGTCAATTTCGTTCAAAGCCACCCCGATTACTCGTAGTTGAATAGCCGCTTGGCGCAATTGTAAATCGCTATCTTTTCGAGCGTTGGCATTCAAAGCAACTGCTTGAAAATCTTGCTCTTTGAGAATGTCCTTTACTAAATTGGTCAGCACACCTTTTGGTCCAAATTCCACAAAAATGCGCCCGCCCGCTTGGTACATATTTTCAATCTGGTTTTTAAATAAAACGGGTTTTAAAATATGTCCTTGTAAAATATTTTTGATAGCTGCCGAATCATTCGGATAAGCATTACTAGTCGTATTGGAATAGACAGGAATCCGTGGGCCATTAAATGGCTGCGTAGCTACAAAATCCGCAAATGGCTTTTGCGCATGACCAACAAATTCGGTATGAAAAGCCGCTGAAACGGGTAAAGGCACTACCGAAAAGCCACTAGCTTTCAAGGAATTAGCCGCATTTTCGATGGCTGCATTACTACCTCCTAAGATAACTTGATTGGTCGAATTAACGTTGGCAATGGTTACACCTTGTAACGATTTAACCGCCTGTTCGACCTGTACCAAAGGCGCTTTTACTGCCAGCATTGTTCCTGTCTCCGCATTAGGGTTTTGCGCCGCCATTGCCTGTCCTCTGGCTTTAGCTAAAGCCAAAAACGTTGCATCATCGTAAGCACCCGCGGCCCATAATGCCGCCAATTCGCCAAAACTGTGTCCTGCGGTAAAATCAGATTTAAAGCCAGCTTGCTGCAATATTTTATATAGCCCCATACTGAACGTGCCAATGGCAGGCTGCGCATTCTGCGTTTTGGTCAACTCTTTTTGTTGCGCTTTTTCTGCCGCTTTGTCGAAAACGGGAATGGGGAAAATCGTTTTGGTTAGTTTCTCCTTACCTTCGCTCGTGAACGCCGCATCTATTTTTTCAAAACTCGCCAACATCGGCGGAAATGCGTTGGCAATTTCCTTCCCCATACCCACATATTGGCTGCCTTGGCCAGAGAAAAGCGCGACCACTTTGGTATCAGTCGGTACGCCGCTAGCTCGGTAATAAATGCCTCTGGGATGTTCCCACGCTGGGGTGCCTTTGGCCAGATTGTCTAGTATAATTTCAAGCATGGCACTACACTCATTGGCGTCCGCAGCCACAAAACCAACTCTCGCTTGATGCGATGGAATTGCCCCTTTGTTACTAACTTCGACTAGAGACTTGAATGCTTTTTCGTCCTCTTTTTCAATACTTTGCAACGCATTTTGACAAATAGTTTGTAATTCGCTCGGCGTGCTGGCATTTAATAAAATGGACTGATACGGTTGGTGTAGTCGGTAGGTAGATTGCTGCGTTGGTTGGTATTCTTCCAGCGCAATGTGGACATTGATACCGCCAAAACCGAAGGCCGAAACGCTCGCTCGACGGGACGTTTTATCTCGCATCCAAGGTCGTGCTTGGGTGTTAATGTAAATCGGCGAATTTTCAATGTCAAATTTGGGGTTGGGTTGTTCTACGTTAATGGTCGGCGGCAGTACTTTATGGTGTAAGGCCAGCACCGTTTTAATGATGCCCGCCGCACCCGCCGCCGCTTTGGTATGCCCGATTTGTGATTTAACCGAGCCCAAAGCGATGTATTGTTTATTGGGATTTTCCTTACCAAAAACCATTTTCATGGAATTGAATTCGGTCGGGTCGCCAGCACCCGTTCCTGTGCCGTGTGCCTCTAGCAAGCCAACCGTTTTAGGGTCAAAACCCGCCTCCTCGTAAGCTCGTTCGATTGCCATCGCTTGTCCAGAAGAACGGGGTGCGTAAACGGATTTGAACCGCCCGTCGCTACTCGTTCCCACGCCTTTAATAACCGCATAAATTTGGTCGCCATCTCGTTCCGCATCTTCTAATCTTTTTAAGACCAACATTCCCAGTCCTTCACCAATCAACATCCCGTCCGCTTTTTCGCTAAAAGGACTGATGTTACCCGATTTGGAAAAAGCGGGTGTTTTAGAAAAAGACATATACATAAAAGGTGAGTTATCCGTATCAACTCCACCCGTTAACATCATATCGGCTCGCCCTTCCACTAGTTCAGATAAGGCCATTTTGATGGCACTTAAAGACGCCGCACAAGCCGCATCCACTACCGAATTTATTCCACCAAGGTCAAAACGGTTCGTGATTCTGCCCGAAATAACATTACCTAGCAGTCCAGGAAACGAGTTTTCGTTCCAGCCGACGTAGGCTTTTTTCATCTTTTCTACAATCTTCGGAATGTCTTCTTCTGCAACTCCACTCGACCGCAAAGCTTTTTCCCAAATTGGATATTGCAGGCGAGCAATCAACGGCGTAATCAATTTTTGACCACCACCAACACCTAATAGTACACCCGTTTTGTCTTTTAACTCTCTGGTAAATCGCTCCGATTTTTGACCGTAGCCCGCATCTTCTAGAGCATCTCTTGCTGCCACTAAACCCAATAGTTGCGAAGCATCCGTCACCTCCAAGATGTTGGGCGGTAAGCCAAATTCCATTGGATTGAAATCAATATCGGGTAAAAAACCACCTCTTTTGCAGTAGGTCTTATCGGGTGCCCGCATATCGGGGTCGTAATAGTCCTCAATTTTCCAGCGGTTTTCGGGCACATCGGTAATGCTGTCTTTAGCTTGGACGATGTTGTTCCAAAATTCTTCTACGTTTTTGGCATCCGCAAAGAGGGCGGACAAGCCGATGACGGCAACGGGAGTCTTTCTTAAGGAGTTGTTTAAATTCATATATCTTTTTGAGATGTCAGATGTCAGACCACTTCGTTGTCAGACCATATTCGACTGTCAGAGAGGGAAATCTGACAATTAAATAGTCTGACAGTAAAACGGTCTGACTTCTCGCTTCTTAAATTCAAATCGTCACTCGGAACAGTTCTTCTTCCATTGCTAGAATTTCTAAGCCTTTGGGGGTACATAGCCCTTTTAAATAAGGTATTAATATTCCGAAGGTTAGGCGTTCTTTGCTGTATTTTTCGAGTGGAAACTGATTCGTATTTTTCAATAACTTGAGCATGATTAACACTGTTTTAGCGGTTACTTCCACGTCCAAATCTTTGATGAAAATGTTGTCTTTCAATCCCCATTCCGCCAAGTCCGCCAGATTCTGGTGCGCAAAGTTGCCCGTATTTCGATAAGATTCATTCAGTAGTCCGGGGTAATAATGTAAAATATCATTGAAAAAATTGGAGTTGACCACATTGGCCCTGCGGATAATGTGGTGTAATAATTTACCCATGGCGGCAATGGCGTTATCCGCTTCTTGGATGACTTGCTCGTTCTCGCCCTTCACCTTTTCGTGGTACACCGCCAAGCATGCCTTCAATAACGCCGTTTTGTCGGGAAAATGCTTGTAAACGGTTCTTTTGGAAGTGTGCAACTCCCTTACAATGCGGTCAATCGTCACGGATTTCACTCCGTTTTTTAAGAACAGTTTGGTCGCTATTTGGATAATTCTTTCTTCTTGGGTCGTCATTTTTTTTGTGCTTATTTTCCCTTCTATTTTTTCAAAAAACTTCTTCAAAAGTACTGCTGGTAATATTTTTGTTTCTTTAGTACCGCACAAAGAACAGCCTTTTTGATGAATTTATTGGCATGAATTGAAAAATTTAACATTAACGAATGGAAATATTTGAAATAAAAATATTTTGTGTTTTATTTTTATTTTACCAACAATTCGTTATATTTGTATTCCATTCTTATTATCACATCACACATTTTGGACGGAATTGGTTGTTGTTCAATATTAGCATCATTTTCTCACATTTGTATTCCCCGCATTTCATCCCGATTAAAATACGGGATGAAATGTGGAGGAAAGAAAAGGCAGCTATTCCCAAACCGAACAATCCCGAAGGGATTGAACTCGAATAACTCCGTATGAAATGCGGAGAAAGGAGAAAAGAAGAAGCAATTATCCCAAACCGCACAATCCCGAAGGGATTGAACTCGAATAACTCCGTATGAAATGCGGAGAAAGAGGCGATAAAATATTTTTCATCACAAAAATCAAAACATCATGAGTACCTACACACAAATCTTGTATCAAATCGTATTCAGCACCAAACACTGACAGCCAACCCTCACCAAAGCCAACCGCCAAGAGTTGTACAAATGTATTGGGGGCATTTTGAAGAATAAAAATTGTCATGTGTACCGAATTGGCGGCGCCGAAGACCATCTACACATTGTGACGCATATCCATCCAATTGTAGCTTTGGGTGGACTGGTAAAAGACATCAAACTGGGCGCCACTTCCTACATCAAAGAAGCTGAACTGTTTTCAGATTTTGGAGGTTGGCAAGTGGGCTATTCCGCTTTCACCTACTCTATTGACGCTAAAAATAACCTGATTGAATACGTAAAGAACCAAGAACAACATCACCAACATCAGACTTCCAAGGAAGAGTTGCGAGCATTACTGAAAGAACACCGTATTCCATTTGACGAAAAATACTTCGTGTAGTATTAAAATTCTTTAACTTTGGTAAATATGATAACAGCGTTTAACAAAATAAAGGGTGTTGGCCGATACAAAGACTTTACGGTTAATCAAGTTTCGGAAGATAAGAAACCTTCGAATTTCAAGCAGTATAACTTAATTTATGGAGAAAATGGAAGTGGGAAGACGACCCTCACTCATATTTTGCGTTCGCTAAAAGGAGCAGATGACTTTTTGCTGAAAAAGAAGTCGTTTAACTACTTCGACTCACCAGAGGTCATAATTCAAACACAGGGATTAACAACCTCAGGCTTAAACTACCAAGCTTTTAAATGGCAGCAACACTTTCCCGCAATTGAAATCTTCGACGTCCACTTCATCAATAACAACATATATACTGGACTAGAGATTCAAAATGACCACAAAAAGAAACTATTTGAAATTATTTTAGGAGATGAAGGCGTAAGGTTAAAAAATAAAATACAAGAAATTAAAGTCAGAATCCGAAATGGCAATAAAATAGTACGAGCATCTAGCCGAACCTTGGAAGAACAGATAAATCAAGCCTTTACTGCTCTAGCGTACGCTAATTTATCAGCAGATGAAGAGGTTCAAGAGAAATTAAAATGGAAGGAAAAAGAGTTGGAATTGGCAGTCAACCATCAACTAATTGAACAAAAGCCAACCCTTTCGCCGTTGCCGACCATCACGTTGCCCTTCGACTTAACCATTGCCAAAAGTGTTTTGCAACAATCCATGGAAGCTATTTCTACGGATTATTTAGACCAGTTGCTTGTCCATAAAAAGCAGCTAAAATTCGAAAAAGCGGAAGAATGGCTGCAACAAGGATTTTTTCATAAATACGATGATAAATGTCCATTCTGCTTGCAGAAAATGGATAATAATCTAGCTATTTTAAAAGCCTACCAGCACTATTTTAATAAAAGCTACCAACAACATTTAAGAGACAGTCATCAATTGAACACAAGTTTGGTAAACTTCAACTTGGCGGCTATTTTACTACAAATCGAAAACACGATAACGGTCAATCACAGGTTAGTTGATTTTTGGAAAAGCTACATTGAAAAAACACCCGAACTGCCGTCAATTACGTCTGAAACAACCCTACTCTTGGCTGCCTTTGGCAAATTAAAAACGTTATTGGACCAAAAATCACGTAACCCCATGCAGGCTATCCCTACAGATGATTTGAAGGAATTTGAAAACATTTTTAAGCAGGTTACTAACAAAATAGCCGAAATAAATGAGTCTATCAATCGGTACAACGATAGCATTGAATCCATGAAAGCGCACAGTAATACAAACGTTGCTGGTATCGAGAAAGAATTAAACGAGTTAAAAGCCATTGCTAAAAGGGCAGAACCCGACATCGCCGAACACTGTATGCTTTTACTAAAATATACAGCAGCCATCACCCAACTAAAACGACAAAACGAAGCAAAAAAATCAGAATTGAATGTTTACAAAAACAACGTATTTCATTCCTACTTGACGATTCTCAATCGACACCTAAAGCACTTTGCCCCCTATCTGAGTCTGCAAAAACTGACGAGTGGCTACTTGGGTAGTAGTACCGAACCCGTCGTTAAATTTGCGCTCTGTATCAATGGTAAAGAAGTACTACACAAAGAAAAAGAAAACCGCATTTCCATGAAATACGCCTTGAGTGAAGGGGACAAAAATGCGCTGGCATTGGCGTTCTTTTTAGCAAAATTAGAAACGGACAGACAATTATCGAAAAAGATTATCGTTTTCGACGACACGGTTTCTAATTTTGACCGCAATCGACAATCTAAGTTATTAAACCAGCTAATTCATTTTGGGCAAAAAAGCAGGCAACTGTTCTTTTTAACCCACGATTTACGGCTTGGACAGGAGTTTGTTCGACGAGTTCAAAAAGCGGCCTTACCCATTACTACTTGCCAGTTACAATTTTTCGACGGTACAACTAATCTAGTTAATATGTAAGCGCCTAACTTCTACCAAGGCAAAATCTATATAGAAACCAATACGACATTTACGACCTTCATCGACTTTAAGTATTAACCTTTCTTCGAAAAAGTCGTTTAGTAGGAAAACTACCTATCATGTCTCGATTCTACCGTCTATTACTGTTTGCTTCATTTTTCTACTTCCTCACCAGTTGTGCCAACCAGAAAATCTTATACCCTAATCCCAAAATTGCTTTTGATATTAATGCCCTAGACAAAGAGGGACTAGTAGGAGAAGTCGGGAGTAAAGTAGCCGTTGACTACGAATTTTGTATTCCTGCCAATAATCGATTCATCAACGAAGTGCGACAAATTGACCCTAGCGTGCGGATTCATAAAAAATCGAAAGGTAGGGTCGGATGTGGCAAAGCGGAATGGTTGTGTATTGGCAATTCTCACCAAGAGTATGCGCGGGCAAAAATTCAACGATTAGCAGACTTATCTTTTATTAAGCGCATCCAACGTACTTATTTTGAATAGCTTTTCTGAACAGTCAAAAAACCAAATATCTTCTTTTCAGTCCGCTACTTGGATTCGTCGGGAAAAACCTAGTAGCCATCTGAAAAAGTTGTTATTCGTCGGCTTTCGGGGCATATTTGTAGTATAATTTTACAGGATGACAGGATATTAAAAGGTCTTACTTTTTATTTCATTCAAAGCAGGTCGTGGACGTACTTTTACAAAAGTTTTTTTTGCAAATCTTATTTGAACCTTTATTCAAATTTAGCTGGTGAAGCTACTTTTAGCGTTGTGTACTAGTTGAGAGATTGAAAGTTTTTTCTTAGAAATCATCTATTTATCAAAAAACACTTATAGTCAATTTGTATTTAATCTATTGACAATCAATAGTAAATACTTCTATTGGGCAGTTTTAAAATTTAATGCACCTTACCGATAAAGCCAATGAATCAACTCAATGATTTCAAACACATTTCTTAACCGTTAAAACGAAAACAACATGAAAAATTTCAATGGAAAGTTTCTCCTGTATGGTACAGGAGCGGTCATTTTATTGCTTGCATTACTACTAGCTAACCCTTTTGGGTATAACGATTTAGGCTATCGAGAGGTAGTCGAAACGCCAACGGGCCAAAAATACGTGGTCTTCTCTAACGGGGTTTATTGGAAATTTCCAGGGTCGAAAATCACTACTTATCCGAACGTTATAACAATTAGTCACCGAGGTACTAAAAACGGTTCTACGGTGGAAGGTGGACAGATTCCTATCAGATTTAACGACGCAACGGAAGCATCGGCCCAAACGGTCGTTCGGTTTAGATTACCCGATTTGGAGGAAAAGATGTTAGTCCTACATTCGGAGTACGTTAACAAAGAATACCTCGCATTGAAAGGCTTAGCGCCTTACACCATCGAGTGCTTGAAAAACTCGGCTCAATTGATGGATTCGGAGCAGCACTATTCGGGCGGTCGAGCGCAACTATCGCAGTTTTTCCAAGACCAGTTGGAGGACGGTTTATATCTATTAGATGTGAGAGAAAGGGTCCTTCGAGACTCAGTGACCAACGAAGTCAAGCGAATTTACGAAAGTAATATTCGACTAGATGCTAATGGAGAATCGGTCCGTAAAAAGTCAGATTTAAAGCAATTTGGCATTAGCATTGCTAGCGCTACCATCGAAAATGTGGACTACGAAGCGCAAGTAGATGAAAAGTTAAAAAAGAAAATTGAGGCCAGCACTAGAGAGTCTGTTTCTAAGCAAAACTTAGTGACCGCTCAGCAAGAGGCGATGACCGCCGAGGCCGAAGGTCGTAAACGATTAGTAGAAATTGAGTACGAGGAAAAGCAGCGACAGACACAAGCGGTTGTACAGGCGGAAACGCAGGTCAAACTGGCCGAAAAGGACAAAGCCAAGCAAAAAATTGCGATGGAAGCGGCTAAGTTAGAAGCACAAAAAATCAAGGCATTAGCAGACGCCGAGGCTTATGCTAAGCAGAAAATCATGGCCGCCGACGGCGCTTTGGAAAAGAAATTAGCTACTTACAAAGATGTGCAGAATATGTGGGCCAATGCCTTTATGAACTACAAAGGAGATTTAGTACCTAAGTTTCAAACCACACCAGCGAATGGCCAAGGAGGTGGAAATGCGGGGTTAGATTTTATGCAGATTATGGGCGCCAAGGCGGCGATGGATTTGAATTTGGATATGGGGGTCAAGAATAAATAACGCTTGAAGTATCGGATATTTTGAAAATATCCGATACTTACCCCAACAAAGAGCAAGCTAGCTATCCAGTGGCAGACCTTAAAGTACGTAAGTGCTGGTCTGTCACTTTTTTGTGTAAACTTGCTCTGTTATAAAGGATATCAGAGGTATCAACAACTTCCTAAAGTTCTTTAAAAATAGTATTAAACGCTCCCAGCAATTGGTCTAACTGATTGAGGTAATAACTATTTACATCGATGTAAAGCGTTTTTTCTACTAATTTTAAAAACTTCCATTCTCCAGCCGTTGTGGCACAACCCCAGATAACATCCATCGGTTGGCCAGCATCAGCATTAAAGATTTGTGCCCCTAGCATCTGGGCGGTACATTGTGCTATGCCATAATCCATGTCTTCGTCTTTTGCCTCGGCTAAACTAACAATAGGTGCTTCCAGAAGATAGGCATTGGGCACAGCAGAAAAGAAAAAATCACAGGCACCGTTCAAACCCTCTTCGGGTTTCACATTCAATTCTTCTCCCGAAAAGAGCGTCAATTTATCTTTAAATAGCTGATGGACTTCCGTCAAAACGGGCGAAATCAATCTTTCGGATTTCACCTTTTCGTTAGACAAAGGAACGGCATAGGCTAACTCAACTGTTTTTTTCAACCACTCGGAAGGCACTATGGGCTGAATATTTGTCAACAAGTTTGCTTGCCGAACGGTAAGCTTAAATCTTTGACTAACTTGTCGAAGGTTTTTAAAATTACTGTAGCCCATAAGTTTTTATTTACAACAAAAATACTTAAAAATATCGACCTCTAAAACCATTATCAATAATCTGCTTTATCTCTTTGACCATCCCAAGCACCCCTTCAAAAAAATGCGTTTGTCGGTGAATTTCCTGCAGTAGTATGTCCAAAATAGCTTGATGTCCTACCACAAATAATCACATATTTACACAATTTGAGTATTCTCTAAAAAAACGAAAAAATTACCGTACATTACCCATTCTTTTTTAAGCGAACAAAAACTAAGCTTTATGCAGCGATTTACCCTATTTTTTATTGTACTATGCTTCGCCGCTTTTACAGCTTGTCAACAAGCGAACGATACACCAACGATTACTACCCAAAAATGGGCAAAAACAACCTTGACTTTTGAGGGACAACCCACTAGTGAAGCCTCAGCGGACAATCCATTTTTAAACTATCGACTGAATGTCACCTTCATACATCCCGAGAAAACGGTGACTGTACCAGGTTTTTACGCTGCGGACGGCAATGCGGGTGAAACAAGTGCCGAATCGGGGAACGTATGGAAAGTGCATTTTAGACCAGATATAGAAGGCGAATGGCGATATAAAGCATCTTTTAGAAAAGGACAGGATATTGCTATTTCGAATGATACTAATACGGGTGAAGGGGTAGATTTTGATGGCGCAATGGGTACAATTACCGTAGAAGCTGCTAAATCGGGAGATAAGGGACGACTACAATACGTCGGTAAACGCTATCTAAAATATGCTGATGCGGACGAATATTTTATCAAAGGGGGAGCAGATAGTCCAGAAAACTTCTTAGGTTATCACGAGTTTGATAATACCGCCAGAGGGGGCATTTCCAAAGAAAGAGAAGGGGAGGCGTCTGCCAAAGATGGGCTACACAAATTTGAGCTACACCTCCAAGATTGGAAAACGGGTGACCCTACTTGGCAAAACGGTAAGGGAAAAGGTATTATCGGCGCCCTCAATTACCTGGCGGCTAAAGGTATGAACAGTGTGTATTTTTTGACGATGAACATCGAGGGCGATGGCAAAGACGTTTACCCTTACACGGATTACGATGAGCGATTTCGTTTTGATTGTAGCAAACTAGCACAGTGGGAAATCGTTTTTGACCACATGGATAATTTGGGACTCATGCAACACGTAGTTTTACAAGAAACGGAAAACGAAACCCTGTTGGATAACGGTGATACGGGCAAAGAACGAAAATTATATCTGCGCGAAATGATTGCCCGCTACGCCCACCACCCACAGCTAAAGTGGAATATTGGCGAAGAAAATGGCCCCGCCCATTGGACCCCCATCGCCCAAAATACACAGCAACAAAAAGATATGGTTAGTTACCTCAAAGCGACGGACCCTTACCAAAATTTTGTCGTTATTCATTCGCATTCGGATTACCACACACGAGATTCATTATTTGAATTACTGCTGGGGTTCCAAGACCTAGACGGCATGTCGATGCAAGTCAATCGCCCCAAATATGTACACGATGTGACCAAACAGTGGGCGGAGAAATCCGCCGAGAATGGTCGGCAATGGATTATGCCATTGGACGAAATTGGTCCCGCTTGGCGGGGTGTTGACCCCGACGACCGAGCGGTGAACAATCAAGATACGATTCGGGCGTGGGTGCTTTGGGGCAATTTAATGGCGGGCGGTGCAGGGTCAGAATGGTACTTTGGCTACCGCAATCACAACAACGATTTGCAATGTGAAGATTGGCGAAGTCGGGACCGAATGTGGGACTATACCCGCCACGCAATGGACTTTTTCCAATCACATGTTCCTTTTGTTGATATGGCATCTCATGATGAGTTATTGAAAGGAGACCAAGCGTATTGTTTGGCTAAAAAAGGCGAAGTATATGCCGTTTACTTGACGTTTGGTGGCAACACGACGCTGGACTTATCCGACACCGATGCTAAGTATTCCGTCGATTGGTATAATCCTCGCTCGGGTGGAGATTTGCAGAAAAGTGTACTACAAACCTTAGACGGCGGACAAGTAGTCAATTTGGGAAATCCCCCCTCGGACGGGAACAAGGATTGGGTAGCTTTGGTGCGGAAAATTTAGTTTCACTGGCAGGTAAAAATATTAAGCATTAGCTCGCTGCTTTCGGTAGGCACTTGGTGTCATTCCCGTTACTTTTTTAAAGGCGGTATAAAAAGTACTTTTAGCATTAAATCCCGCTTCTTGAGCGATGCCCAAAATGGTGTAATGGTCAAATTTACTATCGACCAATTTTGCTTGTACTTCTTGAACTCGATACCTGTTAATGAAGTCCAAAAAATTGCAATTCCCACTGCAAAAACAAACCAATTTTCACATACGCATAACCAAATCCATTCCCTAAAAATAGGCGATTGCGAGGATTAACTGTCGGGGCAATCAAGGCTTCTTTTAGATTTAGGTTGTACCCAACTTCGACATTCAGCCACAATAGTTTATTCACTGCTCTTTCGACATTCAAATAAAATCGTAAGCTTTGACTTTTCGATTTGTAGGAAAGCTTAAGTAGCAGTGGCCGCAAGCAGTACTGCCATTGCCACTACTTACTTTTTACTTTTCCCTACAAAAACCCATACTTTTACCACTTAAAATTAGATAGTTATGGACATCTGTATAGTATGTGGAAGTGCGGAAGCCTCATTAGTACACCACTTCGAGGGACAACAAAACGAGCCTTTACTAGAGGTCATACGGGAAAAAGCGCCCAATTGGAGCAGCGATTCGGCGATTTGTACGGAATGTTTAGACAGCGTTCATCAAGAGCTATTGAGTGGATTATTGAATGTCCAAAATTATTCCTTTGGCGGTATTCGAGTTTTGCCAACGCCCATTCGATTGAATGCCAATCCGAAATATACGGGCAAAGGGGTGACGATTTGCATGATTGATAGTGGTTTTTATCCGCATCCCGATTTGACAATACCTAATAATCGGATTAAAAAAATTGTTGATATTACCCAGCCCAATCGGCCCCAAAGTTACTTCGAACAACCACATAACGTTTCGTGGCACGGCACGATGACGTCCGTCGTTTGCGCAGGCAATGGTCATTTATCCAATGGACTTTACAAAGGAATTGCCCACGAAGCCTCTTTGGTCTTGTTGAAGGTTTCGAACGATAGCGGCGCTATACCGGGCGCAAGGATTGCACAGGCCTTACAGTGGGTTTGTGAACACCACGAAGAATATGATATTCGCATTGTTAACTTGTCCGTTGCGGACGATTACGACATTTCTTTTCACGTCAGTGAAGTTGCCAAAGCGATTAGAGTACTGACAAAAAAAGGAATTATTGTGGTAGCGGCCGTCGGGAACGACCCAAATGCGCCAATTATTCCGCCCGCTAACGCACCCGAAGTAATCGCCGTCGGCGGGTTGAACGACCAAAATACGCTCGAACCACTCCAGCAGACGTTGTATCACTCTAGCTACGGTTGGACAATTGATGGCCTGCTGAAACCCGAATTGATTGCGCCCGCCATTTGGTTGGCGGCCCCCATCTTACCTAAGACGGATACCTACCAGCAAGCCTCCGAATTGTTTCACGAATTTTATCGGGCGACGGGCGAACGCAAAGACCAATTGCTCCAAGAAATTCGGCGAAGAAAGTTGATTTCCGAATATTATCAACACGCCGATGGGACTTCTTTTGCTGCGCCAATTGTATGCTCAGTCATTGCCCAAATGCTCGAAGCTAACCCAGATTTAACGCTAGAAATGATTCGGGAAAATTTACTAACAACTGCTCATCCACTGCCCTACGAAGACCGCAAACGCCAAGGCTACGGTGTTATTCAACCTGCCCACGCCGTAGCCAAAGCGAGTCAAGAAACCCATCATCAGTGGATAAAAACCAGTCCCATTATCGACTACGAAGCCCGAACGATTAGCTTTCACTTTCACCACCACGACGCCGAACAAATTATCTTAACGGGTACTTTTTCGGGTTGGTCTTCGACGGCGATGCCCATGCTAGAAACGGAAGAAGGGATTTGGGAATATATTATTCCGCTACTCCCCAAAGGGCAATACCAATACAAATTTGTGATTGACGGCCGGCTCTGGAAAAGCGACCCGATGAATTATTATCGAGTGCCGGATGGGTTTAATGGATTCAATAGTCGGTTTTTTGTGGGATAAGTCTCTGCGCTGTATCTTTGTTTAGCCTTATCTGCTGGTAAAAAAAATTGTAGATTCATCATAAAATATCGTCTCTATGAAAAAACAACTAACTAAGTTGCACTTGAACGATATGTCTCAGCAAAAGATGTATAAACTGTTTGGTCTGCGACAGGTAGCTAGTTTGCCCGTGTTGGACAATTGGCTGAGCGACTTACCCGATTTAGATAGCGTAGAGACAACGATTGCCACCCATTATCAAAAAAGACTTATTAAGAACATTAACGCTTGGAATGAGCAAGAGCTTTCTTTAAATTTTATTGGACCCATATTTGCTGCCATTGATTTCACCGTACCTTACCAAATAAATTGGTTTGCCCAACGTCCACTTCGGCAAGTTATTGACAATTACGAGTTAGTTGGCAAACCTGATGGTATCATTGCGAGTGGGTTTATGGAGCCAGAAGTGCCCTTTTTCAGTTTTCAAGAGTTCAAAAAAGAACTAGAGAGCAAAGGGGATCCAATTGGTCAAAATTTAGCGGCTATGCTCATCGGGCAAACGCAAAACGATGAATCCAATCCTGTATTTGGCTGCTACGTAGTAGGACGATTATGGTTTTTTATGGCGCTCCAAGATAAAACCTACGCTATTAGTCGGGAATTTTCCGCAGCAAGCGATGACATTTTTGAAATTATTAAGGTTTTGAAGGCGTTGAGGAGCATTTTGTTTGATAGGTTGCAATTGACAGAATAGAATACAGTCGATACAGTTACTCAAAATTACATCAAAGTCTTTGTTTTGTATATCTACCAAACTTTTCAACTTGATAAAACTGACTTAGAGCAGATAATGCCAAATTTACCACTCCCTGTAAAAAATGAATTTATTACAACTTACGACTATATTTGTCGGCTATTTGTTTCATTAAAATCTTACTCCAACAATACAAATCCAGCCCAATAGTAAGGACCATACGACTGACTCATCGTTTGTTGTGCTGTACGTAAGGCCTCCGATAAAGTCATACCCGACAAAAAATAATCGTAGAAAAGCTGCATCAATTCTGCCGTCTGCGCATCGGGAATTTTCCAAAGGCTGATTAGCAAGCGGTTAACGCCCGCCGCTTTGAAGGCGCGCTGTAGTCCAAAGACTCCTTCGGCGCTGTTGACATCGCCCAGTCCCGTCTCGCAAGCGGATAAGACGACCAATTCGGTGCGGTCTAGTTCCATATTAGCAATTTCGTAGGCGGTTAGTACCCCATCTTCTATCCCTTTGATGGCTTTCCCTCCTTTCCAACTGTAGTTCGCTCCCGCCAATACTAAGCCCGAACGCAACAATGGACTTTCTGCACCAATGATGCGTTCTCGGAGGGTTTCATCCGACAGTTCTGTGGCTTGGTTGTAAGGGTCGAAGAAAAAACCGTGCGTTGCCAGATGTAGAATACCGGGCGCTTTTTCTCCACTTAGTATTTTAAGGTTGTCTTCGGATGCTTGCACGCCCGTGTAGGTCGTAGTTTGCCAGTCTTGGACTGTGAAAGCGGTCGTTAGCTGTTCTACTTCCATCAAAGTTCCAGGCAAATAGTTAAACGCTATTGCATTTCGAGTGGAGTCGCTAGCAATCGCTCGGCTGACGGAAGCAATGGACTCCGACGAATTGAACGTATCTAGTTTTGCGAAAGCCAATTCGGCTGCTGCTGGTGCTAATTGGGACCTATCAACGGAATCCACATCAAAATACGCCCCGCCCATCAGTGCAATACTTGGTGGAATAGCGGCAGGTCGGGCATTGATAAAATCTCGCAGATTTCCGTAATAGTGAAGTCGGTATTGGTCGATTAAATGCCCATCGTTATACGGCAATCCACCGAAGGCCACTTTGTGAAGAAGTCCCGTTGGGGATAAGTGGACTGTTTTGACGTCCGCCAAATAGGGTTCCAAGGGCTGCCAAATTAATTCGTATAGCTTTTGCCCAATTTCGGGGTATTTGGTATAGCCTGCGCCGTATTGGCTGGAGAGCCGTAGGACTTTTTGGAGTTGCTTTTCGGTGCAGAGGGAGATGAATCTAGGGGTGGGGTTGTCTTTGGTTGTCAGAAGCGCTTGGTAATAGAAGGTGTCGGTAGTTTCGGAAGTGGTGGCGTAGTATTGGTATTTGATGAAGTCGATAGTAACTTCGTTTTTTTTCAATTTTACCGCTAATTCTTTTACTTCAACCGAACCCCTTTTTTGCACAAAAACGCCTTCGTACTCGGCCAATCGAACGAACGCTTTTTCTTTCAGTTCGGTTTGTTGCTTGAGTTGTGTTAAATCAATTTGATTCGCCGAGCGCTCCGATTCGGACAAGCTGTAAGCCGTTGTTAGTGCTTTCCGTTTGTTAGACCATTCTTTATGGGCCTTTCGCAAATCTTTATTTCCAAACTCTTGCAACTTATCTTGATTCACTTTATTATAATCCAACGCTAAACCCTTGGTGCTCAAGCTAATTTGCTGCGCATCGTTCAACAAATCGACGGATTTGTTTGGCGTATCTCGTAGGTAGGAATATAACTCATTGAAACCAGGTTGTATATCCTCTAAGTAATTAATTCTCGTGGCCTCGTCGAAGGTGCTGTAATAATTGTGAATGAGTTCTAATTGGCCTTGATTGGCTTTTTTGAAATAGTAGGCGGTCTTTGCTGGATTGTTTAATTTTCGGTAGAGTTTGGCGATATTGTAGAGGGAATAGAGGTAGTCGGGGTGAGTGGTGCCGAGGACGGTGCTGTCTATTTTGACCATTTGTAAATAGCTCTGTTTTGCTTTGTCCCACTCCCCTTGGTTTTCGTAGAGGTAACCTAGATTATTTAGAATAGCGGCATAGTTCGGATTTAATGTTTTTTTAGCTGCTTCATATACTTTTTTCGCTTCTAGGTAAGTCGCTAATGCTTTTTGGGGCTGTCCATTATAGTCGTAAAGTTCTCCTAAATTTACGGATAAGTTAGCGTATCTGACATTCTGTTTCCCATTCTTGTGTACCCATTTTTTGATGGCATCTTGATAGATTTTTTCTGCTTCTTCAATTTCCCCCAATCGTTCATAGACAATCGCTAACAAGCTCATCGTGCCCGTAAAGAGTCTGAGTTTTGTTGTGGTCGAAAGAATAGCTTTCGATTGCTGTAGGTAGGATAAAGCAGTCGAATAGTTACCCATCAGATAAGAATTATTGCCTAATTCTTGTAACGTATAGCCTAATAATCCAGTCTTTTTGTTATGGGATTCGAAGACTTTTTTTGCGCTGAGTAGAAAAGTTTCTGCTTCGGCGTAGGTCCCTTTTTTCAAGTAGGTAGTACCCAAGTTTATATAACTTTCCCCCAACTTTAGATGCTTATCGCCCAAGGTTTTAACCCTAATGTCAATCGCATTTTTTAAGTGTTGCGTGGCTTCCTCGTAGTCGGATAAATTTTTTAGTAGCCAACCTTTATAATCACTCCAAAACGCCCATTCTGGATGCGAACAGTTCTCTATGCTAACCAGATATTTTTTTGCTGAGGAAAGATGACGACTAGCTATATCGTATTTCCCCGATTCAATCTCGATTCTTGCCAAACGACCGTAAACACGGCCTACACGGATAGAGTCTAGCAAGTGTT
>JBCCQK010000110.1:0-18318 GCA_039024375.1 Bacteroidota bacterium | reverse complement strand
TGACTCTGCTGTCCCCCTGCCTTTATTTCTTCCGAGGTGAGCGGCGGTGCGTAATTGGCAAAGCGGTGCGTAGTAGCTCCTAACAACCAAAGCCCTACAAAACTAGCAAAGGCGTACTTTAAAACCGAATCTGTTTTTTTATTAAAAATAGCTATAACCATAAAAATCAAGCTGAGCGGAATAGCTAAAATTGCATACCAGATAACCCCTGCGCCTAGTATTAACCACAAAAAATAATACATCAATAAAAATACAGCCAAAGCTTGATTTTTTTGGCGTTTGGTGGTCAACCAATTATTAAGCAATATAAATGCTAAAAAAAATAGCGCCAGAAATATCGGATAGGTAATACTATCTCCTTCGCCAGAAATTTTTTCTATCATCCCCTTATGAAACGGTAAATAAAGTTGGTTACAAAATTCTGTGAATCGTAGTTTGGCATTGACTAGCGGAAAGGTCCCAAAGGAGGTCTCTGCTAACTCGCTCTGAACAACTTCCGATACCTTATCACTCGATAAGACTCGATTAGCTCGATACCCTGAAGGAATACTGACGATTAAGAAAAAGAGCATCAAAACTGCAGTCAACAACTTGAGTCCTTTATTCCTAATCCCCAACAAGAGTAGAACGGGCAAAAACATAATCAATAAAAAACTAATATCTAGAAATGGACCTCCGATATTAGTATTCATATTGACATCGTAAGGCAAAGAGATGTATTTGGGTAGTAACTCTTCGTACCCCATATACCGATGGAGTTCTTCTCGAACGCCAGAGTTAATTTTAATTTTGGAATGGGTCTCCTCTTCCTCTACCACTTCCGTCGATTCCTTTGGTTGCCCACTCCCAATTTGCGCTTCTCCAACCGTTGGTAGTAAAAACAGCAAGATGAAGCAGCAAAGCAATGAATTAATATAACTCATTCTACTATTGTGAAGGAAGCTCCTTAAAGTCATTGCCAATTCACTCACTTTATTTTTGGTCGCCGTACGTTTCTCCATCGAGTTGTTTAGTAGTAAGTATCTCATTACGCATAATTAACTTTGCCGTTTTACAAAGTAGGAAAACCCACTACCTGTAAGTAGTGAGATAAAATAAATTAGTCATCGGGAATACCGATAGGTTTTCCTTCTATGAACGTTTTAATAGAAATTTCCCCCGTCTCTTTAAAATTTTTCAACGGCCAAGGTGCGTACACCAATCCCACCAAAACAGTGTAGATAGCCACTAACTTCACTAAGCGAACAAACTGTTGTCTATTTTTTATAAAGACGTACCCTATCGTCCCTACCCCCAGTAGTAACACTAGCCATTTGAAAGAATCCGCACCAAAATGATACGGGCGTAGGGAGGTATCCAAGCCGCCAGCTAAAACGATAAAAAAGGTTAATAAACCATTGGCAACGAACCCTATCTTTCCTGTCAAAACAAACGACAATACGGTCAAAACTCCAAAAACCAATAACAAGCCCGTTAATTTTATTCCCAACGCCATTCCCGATAAAAGCCCAATCAGTACAATTAGCTGTTCCGTTTCCGACAAATATTTGGATAAAAAAGGAGCGGTTTGATTCGCCGTATTTCCCGTTTTCTCCTGTCCTTTTTTCACTACTTTCTCTTCTAGTTCCAACCATTTCATCAATAATAATACGCCAGTTAATAGAATAAATAATAATCCCAAATCCGTTTTTATATCTCGAAAAGATTGGTAGTTGACTAGCGGCAAACTGTAAAAAATGACGGCCACCAGCAATGATTGGTTAACGTCTAACCATTTTTTACTAATGGTAAAAACGGCAATAGTGCTTAACAAGCCTCCAGTCACTGCAATGCCGATAGTGACAGGCGTTTGGTCAAAAATTAGGTGGCCTAGCGCCATAAACAAAGACCAGTAATAAGGAGAATACCCTTCAATAAAACCACCCTTTTGACTCAAGAGGTTCGGTAAATTTAGGTAGATAGCCAAAGCATCAAAACCAAAAGGGAAAGGTCGTATGTTAGAGAGGAAGATAAGACTTATAAAAATCAACAGTAGGCTACCACAAGTAAATCCTAACCAACTGATGTTTTCTTTCGACCAGAAAGATTGCCAAAGCGTTGATTGTAAAAAAGTCAGCGTAGTTCTCCAGCCTATTCCCAAAACAAGTAAAAACGGAGGCAAAACTGCAAAGACAGTTAGTAAGTTGACAAAAGCTAAAATGGTTAAATAAATAGAAAAAAAAGTGGTACCCAGCGCTATTTTTACCAAAGCACCTTCTAGCTTTTCAAAAGGAAAGACAAATATTCTTTTTATAAAAAGCGAACCCAAGACATAACAAGCCATGAAAATTAGATAGACCGCTAGCAAAACGCCCGTTATTTTTCCCAAAAACGCTAAACCACTACCGATATCTAGCATTTCGTTCGTCAATTTAGGGTAGTGTGTCCACAAAATGGTGGCAGAAATAATCATTAACCCTAAATAAAGACCAATACCACCGAATAGGAATGGGCCCCATTTGTGAATTACTTTCTTTTTAGTTAATCCAAAAAAAATACCACCAACGACTCCTAAAATGGCTAAAGTGTCCCAATACTGAAAATAACGAATAGCCGTATCGTATCCTGGGTGGTAATACCAGTATTCCAAAAAAATAACCCCCATCCAAAAAGCACAGAAAGCAAGGGTTAATATTTTTTCAATTTTTACTGTCATTGAATTGAACATTAGTAGTTTGCTAGTATATCCGCAAAGTATAAGTATTAATACTGATTCCCTAAAATCAAGTTACACAAACAGAATACCGCTTGGCGAAAATAGGGGTATTTGACAAAAATGGGCCAGTTTCAATGGCTCTTCAACGTTCATCAGAGGCTAAGGTGTCGGATACTTTGAAAGTATCCGACACCTTATACCTCAGTTAACCAAAATAAAGGAAAGGTAGGGCATCAAATCGAACGAATTGGAGTATAACTAATTAGAACTAACCGTTCTAAATAATGGCATCGCCAAAAATCAATGTATGCAACTCGAATTATACAAGTGGTTAGCCCCCCTTATCGCTTTGTTCTACATCATCAGGACCGTTAGGCAATACGGGGCAGGGAAATATAGTCCCAGAAATACAGTCATCTGGATTATTTTCTGGATAAGCATTGCCATGCTAGGATTTATGCCCGATGAGATTCCTAACTCTTTGGCAAAGGGGTTGGGATTCAAAGACCATATCAATGCCCTGATTTTTGTGGCACTAGGACTCTTGTTTTTGATGGTTTTTTACTTATCGGCAGCCATCAATCGAGTCGAAAATCAATTAACCTCCCTGGTTCGGAAGATAGCATTACACGAAAATTTGTCCAACCCAGCAACCGACGAAGATATCGAACGGAACATTATTCAGCCATCCGTATCCGAGGAACCTCCAACCGAAACAATTGAAGAAATTCCCAACGCTAGTCCTACCACCAAACATAATTAATGCGGATTGTCTATATTCTCGAAAACTATTTTCCTAACGTTGGCGGCGTAGAAACTTTATTCAAGAGTCTAGTAGAATCTTTAGCAAAAGAAGGTCATGATATTACGGTCGTCACTTCCCGCACACGCCCCGATTTACGACTAAAAGAAGTATCTTCTAACTTGACAATTGTCCGTCTCCCCTTCAATAATCGCTACTTATTTACTTTTTTGGCCTTTTTTTACGCGTTTCCCTACGTAAGAAAGTGTGATTTAGTCCATACAACTTCTTATAATGCGGGCGTACCCGCTTTTTTTGCAGCTAAGTTATTAGGTAAAAAAGTCATCATTACTTTTCACGAAGTATGGGCTGATTTGTGGTTTCGCCTTCCTTATATGGGTACAATTGGAAAATGGGCGCATTATCTTTTCGAGCAGTTTCTACTCAGATTACCTTTTACGATTTTTGTGGGCGTTTCCAAAAGTACCACAGCCAATTTGCGGAAGGCTAAAGTATCGTCTAGGCGAGTACTCACGATTTATAATGGGATTAACTACGACGAATTTCACGTACCTGTCCAAACCTCTGAAACAACATGCTTCACCTATACCTATTTTGGGAGATTAGGTATTTCTAAAGGATTGGATATATTAATGAAAGCCATACCCGTCATTCATCGACGCTACCCCAATTGTCGTTTTCAATTGATTGTTCCAGCAGAACCCACCAATTTTTTACAAAAAATTCACGCTTTTATTATCGAAAACAGCCTATCTGAATCGGTTCTCTTACGACACCATTTACCTTTTGAAGTGTTAAAAAGAGCTATTTCTCACTCAGACTGCGTAGTGATACCGTCTTACAGTGAAGGATTCTGCTTTGCGGCGGTAGAGGCTATTGCATTAGGAACTCCCGTGATTTCTTCTGACCAAACCGCTTTGAAAGAAGTGGTCTGCCAAAAATTTATCAAGATGAAGGAATTTTCTGTTGAAGGTCTAATTAGTGCTATGGATGATGCCAAGAAGGGGAATTGGCAAACTAGTCCACTGCGAAAATTTAACCTTTCGACTACAATTCAAGCCTACAAACAACTTTACCAGCAACTAGTGTAGCGACTAGTGATTAGTACGTATGCCATAAAACCAATAAAGTTTAACTATTTTTGTCCGAATATCGACTCCTATGAAGATAGCTATCATTGCAGATGCTTTAGATTACCAATATGCTGGTATTTACTACTATACTAAAGAACTCATTAATGGGTTGATGGCTATTGACCAACAAAACGAATATTGGATAGTTCGGTCGAAATCTGCACCGTTGGCCAATGCTAACTTCCACGAATTAGTAGTTCCCATCCCTTCTTTTCCAGGCGGCAGCACCTACCGTTTACTGGCCACCATTCCAAAATTGTTAGCTAACAAAGGGATGGATATTGTCGTAGAACCCAGACATTTTGGTCCGTTCAACTTGCCCAAACGCATCAAAAGAATTACCGTTATTCACGACCTCTCCCCTATTCATTTTCCCCGATGGCATACTTTCGTTAGCAGTCAACTGCAGCTTATCTTTCTCCCTCGTATCTTAAAAAGAGCAGACTTCATTATTACTAACTCTGCTTTCACCGCCAAAGATGTCATCAAAAACTTTCCTTTCGCAGCGAATAAAACGAAGGGAGTGCTCTTGGGAAAAGAATCTTTTTTCAAGCCAAGTAAAAATCCTGCCTTACTTGAAAAATACCAGTTGGAAGCCCCGTATATCTTATACACAGGGACCATAGAACCTAGAAAAAATTTACCATTTCTACTAACCGCATTCGAACGGCTCAAAATCAACCACACAAACGAGTTGCAATTGGTAATCGTAGGTAAAAAGGGTTGGAAAAGTGCCCCCTTTCTAAAAGCTGTAGAGGCATCCCCCTACAAGAAAGACATTCGCCAATTAGGTTATGTTCCTAGAGAAGATTTAGTTACTCTTTACAGCTCGGCAAAAGTATTTGTTTATCCATCCTTTTTTGAGGGGTTCGGACTACCTGTTTTAGAAGCAATGGCTTGTGGTATCCCTGTTTTAGTTTCCAACACCTCCTGCTTACCAGAAATTATCGGTCAAGCAGGGAAAACTTTCCCACTCGATAATCCCACTATCTTGGCAAATTTTATCCAAGAAATATTGACCTCGAAATCCCTTCACGCTTCACTCTCCCAAAAGTCAATCACTAGAGCTACCGATTTTAGTTGGAAAAAAACCGCAATCGAAACATTAGCTGTATTTGAAAAAGTGATGAGTTCTTGACTAAGTGGTTTTTCCAGTTAATAATGTCGGCATCTTTTGGTAAAACATTGTCGATAACTTCGTTAAAATTTATTTCCGTAGCGACGGCTATGCAAAGAAATTTTGCCTCGTTCTCGACAAATTTTACATCAAAATCTATCTGTCACTATCAACTGGAAAAACCACTAAGTCCTGTTACGGAATTAGTATAACTTTTTAGACAGGATTATAAGATTAACAGTATTACATTTTCCATCTACATATAGTACACAATGAATACAGCCTAGAGCACATCAAATAAGAATGACCTGCACTTCTATCCTGTCATCTTGTAAAACAAAAAAGCTCCCCTCCAACTGAATGAAGAGAAGCCATCCCAAAAACCGATTTAAGTATAGGTCTTTATCGAGTCTTGGTAAAGGAACTTCTCTCCACATTAGATGGAGAGAAGCCGTCCCAAAACCGATTTAAGTATTTCTTGAAGTATTCAGAATCGAGAGCAGAGTGTAGAAGAAAGGGACGTATAACATTGATACAAAGTTTTGCACTTTCCCCACAATTTAGGTCTCTATTCTCTCAACGAAGTGGTCTTTATTCCGAACAATTATTTCTTTTAGATAAAAATTCCGTAAATAGTTTTTAAAAAAAGCCCCCCTCCAACTGGGTGAAGAGAGGCCATCCCAAAAACCGATTTAAGTATATGTCTTTATCCGAAAGCACTTTTTGCCATCGGAACGAATATTAAATTGAATCGTCAAGGATAAGAATATAGTCGTCTTTGTGTTCTTTTAACCAAAATTTAGTCTCAAAAAAAAGCCAGTAATCCTTAGACAATAACTCTCTATTTAGCTTGTTGTAATCTTTTGAAGGTCAAGTTATTATCTCTTTATTCCATTTTACGCTTTTTAGGGATTATTTATCATTTGTATTTTTTAAAAATTTAGCTAGTGAACCATTTTTTAACAATTCACTAGCTATTTCTAGTCAAACATTGCCCAGTGTGAGCAAGTGTATTTTTATCAAATAATGACATTCGAGTGCATAAGCACTCAAATGTCATCTACAGTAATATTATTCGATGATAATCATCTTCTTAGTCGCTACTTGGTCAGCAGACTCTAACTGATAGTAAAGTACGCCAGTTGCACCAAGGTCACTTGCTTTCAAGGTTACGGTGTTGTAACCTTTCTCGTAGTCACCTCTGATTTCTGTCAATACCTTTCCTTGTACATCCATTACCGTCAATGTTGCAGCATCAGCTTTTGGTAAGTTAAAGCCAATTACTGTTTCGCCATTGAATGGGTTTGGATTGTTCTGACCCAGAGCAAATCCGTTAGCCACGCTTCCAGTGAATTCGATAGTTACATCCATCATGTCGCCGTTAGCATTGTATGCTTCTGCACTAGTCATATCAGAACTTACAGAGATTAATTCGCTCAACAATCCATTGCTAGTCGCGTTGAATGTTACAGAGAATAATACCTCATCAGCCGTTGCTTCGCCGTTCCAAGAAGTAGCAATTACTCCTCTTCTCGCAGCGTTCGTATTAAAGTTAGCCACTTTTGCAGCGCCTTCTCCTAACGTTTCAAAGTTCAATCCAGCAAAGTTCATCGTGAATTGGTATCCTTGAACCGCAGTAATGTCCGCAGAAGTAAAGTCAACTTTGACAGTTTCGCCAGCTTCTACGAATCGGTCAGCAACGTTTAACTTCATTGTACCATTCTTCGTACGGCTTTCTGCACCTAATAAGCTATTAGCAGCAGCATTACCATTAACATCACCAATCTTGACACCAACGAAGTTGGCGTCCATCATGCTAGATGCCAGGTTGTTAATATCTAGGAATTCTGCGAAGTTCTGAGCAGCAGGGTTCGTAGTCACCGCACTGAAATCGTGCTTCGCATCTACAAATCTCCAACTATCGTTATTCGCAAAGTCCGTAGTGATATTCAAAATCAACTGACGCAGCTGAACCATATCAAAAGCAGTTACTGTTCCGGACTTATTAACATCCGCTGCGATGTACTTGTAAGGAGAATCAAAAGGAGTGATACCCAAGATATGCTTACTAATCAACACAAGGTCAAAAGTAGATACACCGTTTAGTGGGTTCATATCCTTAACAGGAGTTACTGTGTAAGCATCTCCCATATTTAAGTCAAATTGGAAAGTACCGTCAGCACCAGTCGTCATCGACTCTTGCATAGCACCCGCCACAGAAACCGCTACTTGCTCAACGTTTTCCCCGTTGGGGCTAACGATTTTACCAGCAACCATTCCCGCTGCGTTACCAATACCGCTACATGCAGAGAGGTTATCTTGTACTAACACGTAAGTACCGACGACATCGTAGTTTCCTGCTTCGTCCACTACATAGATGCTTACACTTTGTGTACCAACGTTATCACATCCTAAAGTAATTACTGAACCTAGTGCACGGACGCCTTCTAATGTGGTTGGCCCAGCATTGGGCTCACCAATACCGATGTACATTTCTAATTTACTTTGGTCCGTACAGTTATCGAAGCTACCTTGATTTAAGTCCGTAGCCCACATTTGTACCGTTCCATCTTCGCCTAGTTCGATAGCCAAGCCATTCAACACATAAGGTGTTGGCTTCTTACAATCTAGGAACATGTAGTCTTTCGTACCAGAAGTAGAGTTTCCACAACCATCGTTAGTTTCGAACTCTACGGTGTATTTAATACCCGGAGATACTACTTGGTCGAAACTTGCTCCAGTACCAGTAGCTACTTGAACGCCATCCGCAGAGAACTTCCAGGTGAAGTCCGTCAACGAAGCACCAACACAGTTTACCGCCGAAGCAGAGAAAGTTCGAATGGTATCACACTCGTAAGGTGCAGCACCAGGTGTCTGGTCTTCTTCTCCGTAAGGAAGCGCATCACCCGCACCAACAATGCATAGTTCAACGTCGTCGATAGTCAAAACGGGTGTCTCCGTCACGTACAATGCAATCACTTGCGTATATTGGTAACGACCGACCGTTTCATTTCCAACGTGGTCAACCATTGTACCAGCAGTAGCGTTTGGAATAACTACGGTTGAGTCACCGACATTATACACACACCAGTTAATCAATTCGTAGGTTCGTTCAATCTTCATACAGATGTCACCAGGTACGTCAAAGGCTTTTTCTGTAACTTCTACTGACCACTTATCGCAAGAACCATTACTAATAATGTCCGCAGCGGCAGCCGCCGCAGGCACCATTTGGTCGCTACAATCTAAGTCAGCATTAGGTGGGAAAGTCAATTTCCAATCTGGTACGTAAACAACAGAGATTCTTTGCTCTGCCCAAGCAGAAGCGTTTGGCTTCCAATCATTCGCACGGTATCGTCTTCTGATGCTCAAAGCGCCACACTCAAGGTCAATTAGCTGATATTGTTGCTCAATGACTAATGTACCGCAAGATAAGTTATCTACACAATCAGGTATTCCGAATCGAGTATTATATACCTCCATCAAATCACCCGTTAGTGGTTGCCACTCAGAGTCCTCCATGTTACCATCACCATCTGCATCGGTAGAAGTACCTAGCTCGCCCGTTTGCACTTGCGTACACAATACCGAGGTATCTGGTAAGTTGGTACATACTGGTGGAATCTTATCTTCGGCAGTTACGGTCAACCAACAAGTGTTTTGGTTACCCTTAGTGTCCGTAACTCTCATTTCAATCTGTACTTCTTCGTGTACATCATTACAAGTAATGATGACAAAAGTATCCCACGGCTCCGTGGTGCCTTTTCTTCGTAGTTCACGTAGCATAATACCGCAAGCATCAGAACTTCCACCGTCGATTTCGCCGATGTTAATTCTTGCACCTTCGTCGCCAGGAACAGAAACCACTAACTCATCCGTACAGACGGCTGATGGCTTCGTTACATCCTTGATAACAACGATTTGGTAAGAAGTATCATTCGTTAATTGCTCGTGACACTTATCTTCTACAATCCACTTGATGCGGAAAGAATCACAATCTAACATAGTAGGGCTACCAGACAATGCCCAATCCAATCCATCCTCGATTCTGAAGATAGAATCAATTCTGACGGATGGGTTATCATCGCAATTGTCCGTAGCACTTGGCTTAGTAAACGTATTGATGTCAAACTTACAATCGAATGGACCTAATGGAATATCCGCATTTGGAAGGGTTCCAAAAGTTCGGCCGAAATTCGTGGTGTAAGTTCCTACTTCACCAACAATAACTGGTGCGGTAGTATCCGTGTATTCTACTAAAGATGTATCTATTCGAACTTCAGCCGTTGAAGGATTACACCAATCTACTAAGTTGTAGTATCGGTATAGCTTTCTACCACAATCGGTAGAAGGAATATCCTCGTCCGTAGCCGTCAAAATATATCCGCAGATGTACTCCGTAGTACTCAACTCAATCGTATCCTTCACGTTGAACGTACTGTTCTGGTAGGTACCAATTTTCATACCCGGTAGCGGCGGTGCAACGTTTGCGTTACAGTCAATCTTTACATCATCTACCTTCGCTAGGTGATGCGCCAAATTAGGTCGAATAATAACGAACTCCTTAGAAGCCGTTCCTCGGTTACCACAATCATCCACTGCGAAGAAATTGACTGTTAATCGCGTAGTGTCGGGCTTACCGTCCGCATCGTTCTTGAAACAAGGGTCGTTATCAAACGAGACAGTGTAACCTACATCTACAGTATCGTCACAGTTGTCAGTAGCAGTTGCACCAATAATGGCACCCAATCCAGTTGTGTCACAAGCTACAAGGGTATCCACTCCCGCTGCGACGCTAATCACTGGCTTGGACAGGTCTTGGAACTTGATGGTCGTCGTACAAGAATTCGCTATTTTTCCATTGTTACACAACGTTGCCGTGCTTTGTGTACCGGTTCGTCCGTAGTAGATTCGCTCTACTTTTACAGAAGCGGTTCCTCCACAGACGGAAACTTTAGCTTTCTTAAGAACGTCCTTTGTGATTTCTGGATAAACCACTGCATTCCCATCGTCAACTCCCTTAGTTGTAAGTACCTGTTGGTCTTTACCCGTACCTAATGTGATAGTGATGTTGTAATACATCGTATCCATCATGGTATCACAAGGGTTCTCTAGTAAATCGTCGGGTACGAATTGAATCGCACAAGCCGAACCTAGAGGTGCCACAATTTCGTCGTTACAAACTAGTGATGGAGCTTGAACGGAGAAAGTACGGTTTAGTACTTTCGTTGTATCAGACTTTAACTTGTACTCTACTAAGTATTGTCCAATAGCATAAGCACCTGTGAACGACTCTGGCAAACCACCTGGAGTAGCAGCTAGCATCGTATCTGTGCATATCATGCCTGACTGGTTCTTGATTCTTGCAAATACAGAATCAGTAATTCCAGAGCCACATCCCTTAACTGTAGGTGCAGAAATCGTAACATTGGCATAGGCACTATCACAGGTCAACTTAACACCCGTAACGTTTGCTCCAGAGAGCTCAATCTTTCGCTCCTCACAATCAACCCATGCGTCGAAGCCCTTACCTTTTCGGTTGTCTCCGTTTGTCTTAAAGACAAAGGTTAAACATCCAGAAGGGTTAACTGCGGGGTCACAAGTGGCATCAATCCAGCCTGCACCTGTATCTGGTGCCGTTCCATTAACCCCTGGTCTGATTCTGAACTTAGAAACCCCAACTCCCGTACCAGAACCAATCCCGATAAGACGGGCAGCATCTCTAGCAGACTGCGAAGCAGTTGGGTCATTGACAATTGCTAATTTATCTCTAACATCTTTTCTCGTGCCATCAAAGGCACATAAAGTATCCCCAATGGCTAAATCAAAGTCAGTAAAAACAACTTTTACTCGGCTCCATGCGTCCTTTGGACAAATCTCCACGGTATCCCGTCGGAAATGACCAACTGGGTCAGTGTAGTTGCCGTCATTTTTACCATCATCTATAAATCTTCTACTTGAACTGGTCACTTCACCATTACAAGTAGCTAGCTTCACAGCTGTGCTGGTGGTGTCATTTGCTTTGAATTGCATTACAATATCCTGCGCTTCCGCAGTTGACAAACTAAGACAACACCAAGCAAAAACCACCATCAAAGTCGCCATTGGACTCTGAAGACGAAATAGCGTTTGAATCGCTTTTTTCATATTATAGTTTTAATGTTTTGGTTAATAAATTGGAGGGGAAGTGAATCCCCTCCATCTACTTTGTTTCTTGATTACTCGATGATAATCATCTTCTTAGTTGCAATATTGTTAGCAGACTCTAACTGGTAGTACAGTACACCAGTAGCGCCCAAAGTCTTCGCATTGATGGTTACTTGGTTGTAACCCTTCACGCCGTCTCTTTCGATGATTGACAAGACCTTACCTTGTACATCCATTACACTCAAAGTAGCCTTACCAGCTTCTGGTAAGTTGAAACCAATCACAGTTTCGCCGTTGAATGGGTTAGGTGTATTCTGGCTCAATCCAAATGCGTTAGATACACTACTACCGTCAAAGTCGATGTTTACATCCATCAACTCGCCAGCAGTGTTGTACGCTTCTGCACTAGTCATATCAGAAGAAACAGATACCAATTCGCTCAACAATCCACTTGCATTAGCGGTGAACGTTACGGAGAACAATACTTCATCCGCTGTTGCTTCGCCATTCCAAGAAGTAGCAATTGAACCTCGGTTAGCCGCTGCCACGTTGAAGTTAGCTGCTTTAGCAACTCCCTCGGCAATTTCAGCAGCACCTTTGGTATTCAAAGTGAACTGGTAACCCGCTACATCCGCCATATCCGTAGACTTAAAGTCAACGGTTACAATTTCACCAGCTTCTACAAATCTATCTGCAACGTTCAAGTTGAATGTACCATTCACAGAACGACTTTCTGCACCCATTAAGCTGTTTGCAGTTGCGTTACCGTTAACGTCACCAATCTTAGCCGCTACGAAGTTGATGTCTGCCATTTGCCCATCTAGGTTATTGACATTCATGAATTCGTTGAAGTTTTCAGCAGCAGGATTAGCCGTAGAGAACTCGTGCTTGGCATCGACAAATCTCCAACTTGAGTTGTTGGGGAACTCAGAAGTGATATTAAGAATCAATTGACGCAATTGTACCATATCGAATGCAGTGATAGAACCAGACTTGTTCACATCCGCTGCGATGTACTTGTAAGGAGAGTCGAAAGGAGTGATTCCTAAGATGTGCTTGCTAATCAGAACAAGGTCATACGTAGAAACTCCGTTTAGTGGATTGATGTTTTTCTCAGGAGTGATAGTGTAGTCACCACCTAATTCTAATTCGAAAGAGAAAGCACCAGAAGCACCTGTTGCCATTGACTTATCGCCACCGTTAACAGATACGTTCACTAGTTCAACATTCTCACCAGTAGCATTGGTAATGGTACCAGCAACAACACCCATATCATCAACAGTTGGGCTACAAGCGCCCATGTTGTTTTGTACTAATACGTACGTTCCAACAACATCCCAGTTGTCACACTCGTCCAGTACGTAGATGCTTACACTCTGTGTACCTAAGTTATCACAAGTTAAAGTAATTACCTTTCCTAAGGCTTGTACGCCTGCCAAATCTTGTGGTCCCTGAGTTGGGTCACCGATTCCAATTCTAATATCTAACTTGTCCTTAGGTGTACAGTTATCGAAACTACCTTGGTCTAAATCAGTTGCCCAAAGTTGAATCATACCCGTTTGCATGATTTCAACGGCCAATCCGTTCAATACGTAAGGAGTTGGTCGCTTACAATCTTTGAATTCTACTTCGTATTCAGCAGTAGCTGAGTTGCTACATCCGTCACCTACGGTGAATTCTACTTTGTACTTTGACTTAGCAGAAACCACTCTCGTGAAAGAAGAACCAGTACCTTCACCTGCCAATGTACCGTTGAGGAAGAACTTCCAAGAGAAGGCGCTGCTTGGTAAAGCAAGACCTAAGCAATTCGTTCCAGAAGCCGTAAATGTACGTAACTCGTCACACTCGAAAGGAGCAGCGCCCGGAGTGATGTCTTCTACTCCGTAAGGAGCAGCATCGCCTTCGCCAGTGATACATTCTTCAACTTCGGCAATTGTGATAGATGGAGCTTCGTCCACTTCCAACATCAATCTTTGTGTGTAAACGTATCGACCAACTGTTTCATTACCTTCGCTAGTAATCATAAACGATGTTGGGCTGTTTGGTAATACTACCGCAGGGTCTCCTGCTTTGTAAACACACCAGTTGATTAACTCGTACGTTCTAACCAATTCGAAACAAATGTCTCCAGGTACGTCAAATGTTTGCTCGGTTACCTCTAGTGCCCATAGGTCACAAGAACCGTTATCAATGATTTCAGCAGCCGTAGAAGCAGCGGGGAATTCTCCACCACATGTTAATTCAACGTTTCCGGGGAAAGTTAACTTCCAATCTGGCTTGTACGTTACCGTAATCTTCTGTGTGCCTACATTAGACTTTGTATCTGCCCAGTCCTTCGCTGTATATCGTCTTTCAATTGCTAAAGCACCACAGTTCAAGTCGGTCAACTTATACTCTTGCTCAATTTCGATGATACCACAAGTCAAGTTGTCCGCACAAGCTGGATTACCAAATTCTGCGTTATACTTAGCTAACAAATCACCCGTTAATGGGACGAATTCGCCTCCTGTGTCTGCTCCCAACTCACCACTAGTGAACTGGTCACAAGTTCTAGACATATCAGGTAAATCGTTACAAATAGGTGCAATCTTATCTTCTGCTATCACATTTGTCCAGCAGATGTTAGTATTTCCTTTATTATCGGTAACTCTCATTTCAATCTGAGTACCTACGTGTACGTCTTCACAAACGATAGTTACGTCTGGTCCCCAAGCGTCGTTGGTTCCTTTTCTTCTAATCTCAATCACTTTGATACCACAGCCATCAAAACTTCCAGCGTCGATATCTTTCCAGTTAATCTTAGCTCCAGCATCACCTGGTAGAGATACGTTTAATTCATCTGTACAGATAGCCGATGGCTTTGTAACATCTCTTACAACTACAATTTGGTAAGATGTATCATTTACACGTTGCTCGTGACATTGGTCACTTGCTACCCACTTGATTCGGAAGGAGTCACAATCTACGGTAGCTGCACCGCTCGCTAAGCCCCAGTCTAAACCATCTTCGATTCTGAAGATAGAGTCAATTCTAACAGTTGGGTTATCATCACAATTATCCGTAGCACCTGGCTTAGTGAACTTACTTAAGTCAAATGTACATTCGAATGGTCCTAAATCAATATTTTGATTAGCCAATGTACCGAATGTTCGGCCGAAAGGAGTCGTGTAAGTTCCAATTTCATTAACAATCTTCGGTGCTGAAGTATCTGTGTACTCAATGAAAGTGGTATCAATAACAGATGGTCCAATTTCAGGAGAACACCAGTCAGTGATAGACCAGTAACGGTATAGCTTTCTACCACAATCCGTTGCAGGAATATCTACATCACGCTTCGTCAAAATGTAACCACAGATATATTTATCTGTACTTAAATCAATCGTATCAACTACATTGAACATGCTATTTTGGTAAGTACCAATCTTCAGACCAGGCGTTCCTGTATTGTTGTTCGTATCCTTACAATCTCTAATTAGGTTCGTACCCTTCGCTAAGTGGTCATTTTCGTTAGGTCGAATGATAACGATATTCTTGCTCAATGTACCTACGTTACCACAATCATCTTCCGAACGGAAATTAACAACGGCAATAGTTGTATCTGGCTTTCCATCACTATCATTCTTGAAACATGGGTCATCAGTGATAGTTACCGTGTAAGTTACAGCCAATTCATCATCACAGTTATCAATTGCTGACGCATTCAATATTTTACCCAAACCAGTAGTATCACAAGCAACTAAAGTATCAACACCAGCCGCCAAAGTGATGAAAGGCTTAGATTGGTCATTAAAGCGTAAGGTAGTTGTACAAGAGGCATTTTGTGCTCCATTGTTGCAGATAGTAGCAAGGCTTTGTGTACCAGCTCGTCCGTAGTAAATACGCTCAACCGTTACGGAAGCAGTCGCATTACATACCGTCATGCCCGCTTTTTTCAAATCAGCCGTCGTGATAACGGGGTAAACAACTGCATTACCATCCGCAAAACCAGTTGTCTTTAAGGTCTGTGCATTTTTCCCTGTTCCAAGTGTCACCGTAATGTTGTAATACATAGTATCTGTCATCGTATCACAAGGATTCTCCAAAAGGTCATCTGGAGTCAACTGAATCATACAAGCAGAACCTAATGGCACTTCGATGTCATCATTACAAATCAAAGAAGGCGCCTGTACGGAGAAAGCTGCCGTCTTAACTTTAGCGGTATCAAATTTCCACTTGTAAGTTGCTAAATAGCTACCAATAGCAAAAGTGTCTGACAATGTATTACCAGCATTATTACTCAAGCAAGTATCAATACACACGTCACCTCGCTGATTAGTAATTCTAATAATCACAGAGTCAGAAGTACCTGCCGCATTGACACCACAAGCCTTAACTGATGGAACAGTAATTGGAATAACGCCGTAAGCCGAACTGTCACAAGTCAACTTTCTGCTAGGAATGTTGATGGTACCGAATTCTACTTTCTTTTCCGAACAATCCACCCAAGCGTCCCATCCTCGACCTTTAGAGTTTTGCCCATTGGTGTAAAAAATGAAGGTCAAACATCCAGAGGCGTTCACTTGTGCGTTACAATCTGCTTCAATCCAAGCACCGAAGGCTGCAGAAGTTCCTGTACCCGTGGCAACAGAGTCTCTGATAGCCGCTCTTTTTGCAAGAGAGTCGGCAGTCGACGTAAAAGGTCCTCTCAAAAGAGATTTCTTACCTTGAAAAGCAACTAAGGAGTCATTTGCTTCTAAATCGAAATCGGTGAAAACAACTTTCACTCTGTGCCAAGCATCCGTTGGACAGATTTCCGTTGTATCCCGTCTTTCTTGACCCATAGGGTCAGCGTAGTTACCATCGTTCGTACCATCGTCCGTCCAACGAGTACTCGTGGTAGTTGGTTCGCCATTACAGGTGGCGAGCTTGGAAACTGTACAGGTAGTGTCCTTAGCGGTAAACTTAGTAACTATCTGCGCATTGGCATTTTGCACACCGAAACAGCACCAAACAAAAAGAACCATCAAAGCGGACTGTCCTAACTTAGACATCCATCTTTGCGGCTGAAATAGCGTAAAAATCGCTCTTTTCATAGGATTAGTTAATTTTGGTTAAAAGAAAAAAGGTTAAAAAATTTTGGTTGATGAGCTTGAATCTCTCACGCTATCTAATCTAAATCTAGCTTCCTTAGCGTCACGGACGATAGGTACACACGTACAAAGGGCTACGATTATCTGTCGTATAGTCCCAAGTTGTTGCCCGTCGCTGAAGGTCTATCAGACCAGTATTAGCTATTCAGCTCGTTGTTGTAAGATGTTCCTAAAAAGTAAATTGGTTGAATTTTTTCCGGTCGGCTTAAGGAATATTACTGGATGTGACTACCTATAGTAGGGTAGCTGTGTAGTGTTTGTCCAGTCGGTGGTTTCTGAGTTTAATCACTCAAATGACTGGCTATAGGTATGTTGCTTTGATAATCGACAAACTTATATTCGGAAAAAGAAAAACGGGGAAGTTGTAGAAGCATTCTTGCTCCAATTTTTGTGTTTGTAAATGTTTTATTCATGAGATATTGATTAGTGTCGCTCTTTTGGTCGAAAATAATGTTTGTTTTTTATCTTGTGTTGCGCTTACTTGTTCGTTTCTTTCGTAGTATTCTTTTAAATCTTGTGGACTTAAATCGTAATTGCTAACTGCTAATCTTTGTACTAACGTAGTTTGGATAATTAAACTATTTGAGACTCGAAGAACCAAGTAAAAGAAGGAAGTGGAAAACGAGTTTCCACTCCATTCAATAATACGGAATTAATCTCAAATCTTAAGGTCATCTTTCACGACCCTGTGTATCATATAGAAGCAATCATTCTCAAGAGTTTGGAAAAAGTGAGGCACGAAGCCTCACGAAATGGTCTTAACCAAACTTTGTTAATCTCATGCTCTTTTTTCTAAATTGTACCTTGGAAACTAACATAACATTTTAGTTCAACTTTACACTGTTATATATAAGGTTGTCAACCAAGTTTGGTACTTGATTAATTTTTTATACTTAAATCGGAGTAGGTGTAAAGTCGAAAGGTTACATATGGACACACTAGTATCCAGATTTATTTCAACTTTTTTTGATTAACAGGAAAATGTACTAATACAATTAGTACTAAATAGGTTGTAAAACGATGGTGAGATTAAAAATTCCGTAGTGAGATACAAAAATCGGGCGCATCCCATGCCCTATTAACGCCCATCATTGCTTGCCCCGGTGACGGCGCCCCGCTACACGTTGAACGCGGAAGCTAGGGGCAGGCATATGCGCATTCTCATCACAAATGACGACGGTATCGACGCACCGGGCCTTGAGGTTATGCATGAGATTGCGACATCGCTTGCGGGTGACGATGGCGAGGTGTGGACGGTTGCGCCAGCCTTTGAACAGTCAGGCGTCGGACACTGCATTTCTTACACCCATCCACTGCTCGTCTCTCAAATCGAC
>JBCCQK010000109.1:0-18346 GCA_039024375.1 Bacteroidota bacterium | reverse complement strand
ATTTCTGTAAAAGAATTGACCTACCAAATGGGGTTTGATGAACCAACCAATTTGGTGAAATTCTTTAAAAAGTATAGTCAGCAAACACCCGCCCAATTTAGAAAAGCCTATCAAAAATAGTAGCTGGTTCGATATTTACCATTTTTACAAAAACTTTTACCTTTTTTGCCCTCCTTTTTATCCTCAACTTTGTAGTAATCTTTTAAGTAATCCGAAATCATTGACTGAAGATGATTTCCAAAAATTATAGAATGACCATACAACAAATAAATAAAGTAGAGCAAACATTAAATGCGTTGCACTTGGATGCGAAAAAAGACATTTTCCGAGTTGGCAAAGGCATTGCAAAGTCCATTTTTAGGCCGATACAACCGATTGACTTTGAAAATGTCTATATGCCTATTTCCAAACAACAAGGACAGGATATTCGACAATTGATAATAGAAAATAACTGTCAACAAATTGTGGAGTTCGGTACTTCATTTGGAATTTCGACCATTTATTTGGCAGATGCTGCTCAACAAACTGGAGGCAAAGTGGTAACCACCGAGCTACTAGAAAGTAAGGCACAAAAAGCCCTGAAAAATATAGAAGCAGCAGGACTACAAGCCTACGTTGATGTGAGAATTGGGGATGCCATGAAGACGCTCAAAGAAGAAGTTACTCCTATCGACTTTTTGTTTTTAGATGGTTGGAAGAATTTATACTTACCATTATTTCAAATGTTAGCACCTCGTTTCCATGAAAGTACTTTGATTTATGCGGATAACATGGACATGGCTGGAACGGCACCTTACGCAGATTACATCCTCAAAAATAACATGAAGTATGCGAGTAAGTTTGTCCATCAAGGGAAAGGAGTACTCACACAAGTAATTACCTGACTGTACGCCGTCAAGTTCAGGAATCTCCTATTAGGGGGCGAGCTTGATGGCAACCAACTGTTTTCCATTTATAATTCGTTTTTAACCCTAGCAAATCATGCCACAGTCATGGTTTTAATAGGATAGGTATGGGACAAAATAGCATTATATAGTCGGTCTTTCCATACAATTTCCAAATTTCAATTCTTTTTTTTCACCACCACTTTAAATATAAACAATATGCGAATCAACCTTAGTTTTTGCTTTTTGCTAGTTCTATCCTGTTTTATTACTGGCTGCTTAACCAATAAAAATTCTACTTCAAAAATGAAAAATATAACCATTGTGGAAGTTACCACCTTCCGTACCAAACTTGATGTCAATTCGATGGCTTTTGCCCAGCGAGACGCTCAAGTAGAGAGCGACTTTACGAGTAAACAACCTGGATTTATCACTCGCCAGAGTGGTGTTGATGATAAAGGAAACTATGTCGTTGTAGTGTACTGGAAAAGTGTGACTGATGCGGAGGCTTCCATGAATAAATTTATGGGCGATGCTTCTGTAGCAGACTATGCTCAAATGATTGATGGACCGACGATGAAAATGTCGAGATACACGATGGATGAGCCTTTTGACGGGAAGGATAGCCGATTTATTGAAATCATGACTTTTGAACTCGGCGAGGGGGTAGAAGTTTCCGCTTTTAATGCGATTAACAGTAAGGTTGCCAAGGAAGTAACCGCTCCTAAAAAAGGCTTTGTGCAGCGTTTGACTGGCACTAATGAGGGAAAACAAATTGTAGCCGTCTATTGGGACAGTAAAGAAAATTCGGACGCTGCTCTTGAACCTTTCATGAATAACCCTATCTCAAAACAATTTATGGCACAAATGGACCAGTCGTCAATCGACATGGGACGTTATAAATTTTTAAATATGGAACTGACCAACAAAGAAAAAGTAGTCGCATTACTTAACAGCTTTAACACGGGCGACCAAACGCCAATATCCTATATTAATCCAGATAAATACATTCAGCACAATTTGGGGGTGGCAGATGGATTAGCCGGTTTCGGAGCAGTTATGCAAAATGCCCCACCACAAGGATTTAAAGCCAATGTAGTCAGAGCATTCGAGGACGGCGACTATGTTTTCACGCATACTGAATATGATTTCTTTGGACCAAAAGCGGCCTTTGATGTTTTCCGATTTGAAGATGGATTAATTGTAGAACATTGGGATAATATGTTGGAAATACAACCACCTAATCCAAGTGGTCATACCCAATTTGATGGAGCAACCGATATTACGAACAAAGATAAAACAGCAGCCAATAAAAAAACGATTCGGGACTTTATTGAAAAAGTCTTGCTGAACCATGAAAACGATAAATTAACTACTTACATCAATCCTACCAAATACATTCAACATAACCCTGCTGTGGCGGATGGTTTGGACGGATTTGGTGCTGCTATGAAATACTTTGCCGAAAATAGCTTGGTGATGGAATATGATACAATCCATAAAGTATTGGGGGAAGGAAATTTTGTATTGACTATGAGCGAAGGCAAATTTGGTAAAAATGTACATTCTGCGTTCTACGATTTATTCAGATTAGAAAATGGGCAAATTGTGGAGCATTGGGACGTGATTGCGCCCATCCCCCCGAAGTCAGAATGGAAGAACGACAATGGAAAGTTTTAAGGAGTTGTCAGTCCTTTCATTTTAAAAACTATTTGGAGTGGGGCCACAAATATATTCTGTGTCCTTGCTCCATTTTCGAAAAAACATATGAATAATTCATTTGATTATATTGTCATCGGTGGTGGCACTACTGGCCCTGTAATGGCTGTCGTCAATACCAAATTTCAAGTTAGAGGAATCAAAAATTTACGAGTAGCGGATGCCTCGGTTATTCCAAATTTGATAAGTGGCCATACGAGGTACTATCTCAAAAAGCTAGAAATGACTTTTCGTTTGTCTTGATTTTAAAATTAGCGCTATTAACAAATTCGGCACAACTCGGAGAGTTGTAAAAAATTGGCCTAAAGATAAAAATTTAGTAGTAGCTTCATTTTTTTCGACAAATCCACCCTCCATAAATAGTCGATTGAAAAATACGCACAGGCGCAGAAAAGCCTGCTTCTTCTAGTAAAATGGCTAGTCGTTCCTCCGAAATATAATGAATCTGTGTTTGAATTTTCTGAAAGCGGCGAGCAATATCTTTGGTAGATACCTTTTCCTGTAGAAGACCTTTCAAGACATTCAAATTATGCTGTAGTTCTGCAGTTGTTCCAAAAATATCAGCAATTATTAGTGGGGTATTATAGTCCAGCCGTTTGCTAATAGCCGTTAACAAATCCAATTTTGTACCGTCATCAGATAAAAAGTGGAGGACTAGCAGTAAGGTAGCTGCATGATACTTTTCATCTACGGACAAATTGCTGACCAACCCCTCAGTCAGTTGAATATTTGAGTATTGTCTCAATTTAGCTTTGGCAATTTTCAACATCTGGGGCGATGGGTCAACGCCTGTAATTTACCACGCTTGATGATGTTCGGCTAGTATGCCAAGTTCTTTTCCAGTTCCACAGCCGACTGCCAAGATATCTTGAACTGCTACGTTTTTTTCCGTTTTGAAAATACTGGGCAGCCAACGACAAAAAGCATCGTAATTAGGCATCCATACTTGACTGAATTCATCGTAATTAGTAGCTCTTTTTTGGTCGAAGATGACTTTATTAATAGATTTAGGCATAGGTCTTAATTTAAGCGATATTCACTACAAAACTACTAAAAATTGATTATCTCCTTTTTTAATTCTATTAGAAAATACTACGTGACCAAAGCAGCAAGAACAGGTATAAAAATGATGATAAAGCTACTTCTAATCGTGGGAATTGCGTTTTTTTCTTGTCAAGGAGTAGATAAATAGTACCCAAAAAGGTAAAGTGGCGCAACCGCTCAACGGTGTCACAAAAGATACCATCTTTGCTTTCCAAAACAAGATTTTTCCATCTATCAAGACCGTAAAGGTGATATTTTGAGTTCAGGTGCTGTTTACTCTTTCAATGGACAATCGTTTGAACTTTTTAAAGGATTTTGTTAGGCAATTTCTAGCTTTCGCCATTTATTCAACTCTACGATTAATAGCACACTTACCACCACCACGAATAACAGCAAAATAACTTGGGTAATATTGCCAATATTGGTCATCACTATTTCCGCTAAATGAACGACGTTAAGCAAAGTCAACAAGCCTGCATAAATCAAACTAAACCACCGAAAGCCTTTGTGGTCAATAAAGATGCTCAAGAAGGCAAGGATTAATGGCAACAGCAGGGCGACAATGTAGATGAAATGCGCCTCGGTGGGAATTTCCGTTCCAAAGCTCTCCATTTTTTCGGAAAAGAATACGTGTTCTACTGTTTCTAAAACCGTATGAATCGAAATGCAGATGGGTAATAATAGCCACATGAGGGCCACTTTAGATTGAGTGTTGAGCATTTTTTAATGTTTTTGACTGTTATGATTGTTAGATTGCTAGATTGTTAGATTGTTGGATTGTTATGGTTATCAACGTCTAGCTAGTAACAATCAAACCATCAGCGCAGCGAAACAATCCAACAATCATTTTTTCATTCCACCTTCGCCTGCACCACGGGCATTTCCGTGGGCAGCACAATCGGTGACTCCAAAGCCATACGTTTTCTTGTTACTTTTTGTCGGTCTTTAGGCTTAGTCGTTGGCCGAATATTCCAGGCAGTAACCAGCGTAATGACCGCTAATAAAATCCACGAAATATCCACAAAAGCGGAGTTAGAGTAGCCTTTAGCAATAGCTACCCAAAACCAATTGCCCGCCTGTAAACCGTTCAGAATAGGAATCAAAAGCCCTAGTCCGCCCGCTGCAAACAGCGCATTGCGATTGATGTGGAAATAATTTTTAGAAAAATAGGCGTAAACGGTGTAGGCCAACCAAAAAACAAAAAAGCTACCCGTTACAGCCGTCATCCGACTGTCCATTTCGAGCGGCAAAATTTTAGTGACGCAAAAAAGGAAAGCAATAGCGGGATACAGCCCCATACAAGCCCCCAAATAAATCGCACCAACATTGGTATTAAACCGCTGCTTGGCGGCGTATTTCTTTTTGTCTCTCGCCTCCAGCCAGACCATCACTCCCGAAATGATGACAAAGCAAGTAATGATGGCCAGCAAAAAGTAGAGGATTTTAATCAAATAGCCACCGTAATTGCCGAAGTGAATGAGGTGGACAAAGTTAACTACACTTTCGTTGTGCGGATTAACGTCCATTGGTTTTTCTCGTACTATTTGCCCGTCCGATAAGCGAAAAATGGCGTAGGCATTGCTGTAAAAACTACGTTCTGCCTCGCTATCTACCATCACCGTAGCGTGGGCATTTTTGTCTCCGTAATTTTGCAGGGCTAAGGTAACGAAGTGAATATCATTACGGTCAAATTGGCTAAGGTATTGGTCAACGACACTATTGACACTCAATTGTTTATCATCGGTGGTTAGTTCCCCCGTCACTTCGTAGGGTGTGTAAGGAGGGAAAACGTAACTAGTCATTTTTTCTTGGTCGCCATCGAATAGAATCATCATGGACGGCGCAAAAATGAGAATGGTCAAGCCAAAAAGAGCGCCCGTCACGGCGTACATCAATTGGAAAGGTAAACCAATGACGCCCAATGCGGTATGGGCATCCGTCCATAAATTTTTGAGGCTACCTTTTAGGCGAAAGGTATAAAAATTGGAGACAATTTTTTTCCAGTGTACCCAAATCCCCGTCACAATAGCAAGCAGAAAAAATACCGCTACTAAACCTGCAATATAGATGCCCACTACAGGAATAGGTTCAAAATAGTGCAGATGGTACAAAAAATCGCCGATGCCCTCTTCCCGTTCTTTTGACTCCACTTTTTGGTAGGTATCCATGTCAAAATTGAGCGCAATAGGACCCGATAAGGCTAGAATACTACTATCTTTTTCCGTAGAATCGGCGGGTACAGGCTGGGCGTTCACCGAAATGTAGCAATTTTCGGAATCGGCGTAAAAGAAAAAAGTGCGGTCGTATAACTCGTAATCGGTCGTAGCTACAGAATCCAAAATACGGTCATAATCAACGGCTACGTAGTGGTGGTCGGCGTGCTGTTTATTCTTTTCCCAATGGTTGATGTCCTCTAAAAAGAGGGCGAAAGCACCCGCTAGGAAAATCACAAATAGCCCTACACTAATAGCAATGCCCGATACGGTGTGCAGGTTGAAAAAAACGTTGTGGGTTCTTTTGTCGTTGGATTCCATAGTTTTGTTTTTTACCCTTTTCCAAAATAAATAGCTATGCTACAAATGGTAATCACCGCTAACAACATCCCCCAATATTTCCAAGGACTTTTTATCCAATAAATGGCCAATATAAAAGCCACCCAGAGAATGAATGTGCCATAAATGGAAATGCTCAAAAAAGTAGATAAATCTACCCAAAGGGCTAGGGCTAAATGTACCACTATCGAAGCAATGAGGCAGCCGAAGATAGCGGCAATGATTTTGCTGGTTTTTGCCCAAGGGGATTGTAGGAGATATTTGGTGTTTGCTGGCATGGTTGAAATTGTTGGGGTGGTTTGATGGTTTGGATTTAAAATGTTCAAGTTCAACACCTTCGGTGTTGTGCGGCTTTACCTTTTATATCATGTTCCCCAAATTTACAATTCGGGGTAGGATATTCAGCGACAGCCCTCCAACCCCAGCGGGGTTGAACAGTTGCAAAATTGTCAACAAAAACTTTGTTTAAAAAGTATTTGATATTAATCACCAGACTATCAAACAGTATTCTATCAAGCAAAAAACGCCCCCAAAGACCAAAATATGCCAAAGCTGTACCTTTTGAAAAGGACGAAACAAAAGCATCAAACTGGCCCCAATCATCCACAAAACCATGCTGGTAAAAATACCCGTCATCGGTCCTTCTAGCGCAATCAAAGCAGCCGTCATTATCAGACCGCTTACTATCGCTGCTAGCGTTGCCCACAAACGACTTTGGGATAACCGCAAGGTTAGTCCCGTTTTAGTAATGTCCGTTTTTTGGGCGATGGCGTAGTGGCAAAATACCGAACCAAAGCAAGCAAGAAGACTTAGAGTGTACATAGATACTGGTTACAGGTTACTGGATGCTAGTTATTAGCGTTCAAAAAATAAGCGAGTAATAATGTGGTCAGTGCGCTGCACCTTTGGAGACCTTAATTAGTCCACTTGATACAAAGGTGGTCGTCCCAATAGGACTTTTCGATGCCAAGATGCGTAGCATCGACTACATTTGTATCAACTTGGTGCTTACTTTCCTTTTGATAAGGTGCAGCGCACCGACCAAATTTGTTGCAGCTAAACTACCTGTTTTAACTTTGAATGTTAATTACTAGCATCTAGCAACCAGCATTCAGGTACTAGTTACTAAAATTCCACAATCGTCTGCGGCTGTCCATTCAAAATGGTCACTTCTAAAGTAGAAGCACCCGTAAAAGGGTCGTAAGAATAGTAGTACGCCTTTCCTTGGTGTGGGTCATTCGGGTCGTCCAATTCGGAATTTTCTACGATGAAGTAAGGCTTACCACCGTAGTTAGTGGGACCGTGAATACTTCTCCAGTAAGCGGCTGGAATATCCTCAATCTTTTTGGGCGTTTTGGAAGCTATATCAATTTCGTAAGCGTAGTATCGCTTTTCGCGCAGCAGTGACCAAGTTACATCCACGAGCGCATCGAACATCTTAACGTACATCTTGCCGTTCATGACGGTGCTACCTAAGGCAAAATTTTCGCCAGCGGGAAAATCGCGGTTACCATTGAGGTCCCACGTTCTATCGAAGTCGGTTTCTCCGCTTTTGATTCTCAAAGCACGGTAATTGGGACCTTCGGGGTCGTTGAAATTGCCAATAAAAGAAGCTAGGTAAATGTGGTTATCATCCCCAATAGTAGCGTAGCTGCAATTCAAACAAGAGAAATAGCCAATTCTTATAAAGTCATCCCATTCAATGATTTTATCCAATTCGTCGGTAGCAACGTCAAAAATGCCGACGAAGGTTTTATCCACTACTTCAATACCCGATTTATCGGTAAAGAATAGCTGAGTGAAAAACTTACCGTCTCGCTCTAGCATGAACCCACCCATTCCGTAGGTGATACTGTCGGGATTGACCCCCTCCATCTTGGCCACTAGGGCGTCCATTTCGTCGGTAATATCAATTTCCCCCGTTCGATTCATAGAAGCCAAATCAAAAATTTGTAAAGCTTTAGGGTTAAATTGGTCGTTGATTTCGTAGCGAAGATTCAAACGCGCTACCTTGGTTTCTTCGTCAAAAACTTGGTCTCTTAGGCGGACTTCCCCCGCAGGTGTAGGTTGCGATTGTTCACCTGTCCAATCGTAAAGGAAAGCCGATAAATCTTGGTCAGTAGAATTGCGGTCAGCCATCGCTCCAAAAGCATTCAAATGCAAATTGGGCGCAATTTCTTTAACGTAATTCAGACTAATGATTTTGTTGGTTTGAGATTGTACGACCTCTCCAAACGGTTGGGTAATTCTAATCCCGTGCTGCACCTCGTTGTCCAAACTAAAATAGGCCACTTTGAAGTCCAGCAAATCCGCCCAACTTGTATTATGCACGCCTACGTTACCCTCCACAAAACGGGCTGTGATGGCATCGTGAAAACGGCGAAAAGTATTACGCTGGGTTACGCCATTGAAGTCCGTCACATCTAAATCAAACTCGTAGTCGTTGTCCGAATGCGATAAATAACTGCTAGCTCCTACATGGATTTTGGTGTTGGGAATAATAAAATTACCGTTTACATTCACCAAATGGGTATTAAATTGACCAACTTCGTAAGAGGCATCCAAGTACTGTTTGTCTTTGCTTTTGGTCACAATATTAATCGCTCCACCAAGTGCATCGGCTCCCAATTCAATGGGTAAAACACCTTTAAAAATTTCGATATTTTTGATACTACCCGTTGGCACCAAACCGATATTAAAAGCATAGCCCAAATAATCGGTTGGAATGCCGTCCTTGAAATAACGAACGGCATTACCCTGTAAGCCGTTGATATTGATAGTGGTACTACTACCGACCCCCGAAGCTTGTCGTACTTTTACTCCCGACGTTTGATTGATTAATTCGGGCAAACTGGACGATTGTTCTAGTACCTTTTCTACGCTAATCACCTCCACTTTAATGGGTTCTTCTCGTCGTAGCTGTTCGTTCGATTTGGCTCTGACTACCACTTCGTTCAGCTGCTGTGCCTCTTCTGACAGAGCAATATTTAAAGTAAATTTTTGGCCTTTGGTCAATACCACTTCTTGCAATTGTTGGGCGTATCCAATGCCTGAAATAGATAACTGGTAAGTCCCCGCTTTTAGACCCTGGATTTGGTAGCGACCGTCAAAGTCCGTAGCAGACCCTTTGCTGATGGATTCGATAAAAACGGTGATGCCCGTTAAGGGTTCTTTGGAGGTAGCTTCTTCAATAAGGCCGACGATGCTAGCTTGTTGGGCGGATAAGGTGCTGATAAACAGAGATAGGAGCAGGCAGGAAATACCTTTTATTAGTGTGGGTGTTTGATTCATGTTTTTGCTTGTTTACTTTCTAACCGAGCGCAAACGTATAAATTAATTTAGACTAATTTAAAATAAGTGGCGCAAATTACTGATATTTCGGTAGGTGGTATTCGATAATTTGGTAAGTGGTATCCCTAATGTTAGGTAGTATTTAAGGGCTAAATTGTTGTATCATTCTTTCTTAGCACCAAATTCGTAACGGCTAAGTTTACCTGCTAAAATCAAGCTTTAGTTTTTTTACTTTATTAAGTATTTACATACCTAACGATAGGTATAAGTCTTTACCTAATGTTAAGTACGATTCGATTTTTTATTGAATATTATCAAGAATTAGTCTAATTAAACCCTACATTTGTCCACATTTTGGGACATGCATTGTCCTGTTGTCATATTTATTTATACATAAAACAAAATAATGAAAAAGAACAACTTTGTATTGATGCTAATGCTAGCGACCTTGGTCGTTTTTATTAGTTCCTGCGATGACGACCCTTGTGAAGACTTAGCCTTACCTGCAGGTTTTTCGTGTGACGATGGCCGGATTACCTGTAACACTACCTGTGGTGCGGGTCAAGTACTATCCGTAGATTGTCAGTGTATCGTAGATGCTAACTCTATCACACCTGACCCTTGTGCTGGTACAGATGCGTGTCCTGATGGGTTTGTCAAAGAAGCTTCTACTTGTAATTGTATTGAAATCATGCCCGTCGAGACTACCATCATCGATTTGAACGCAGGATTTTTATCCAGCAATTTGGATGCCTTTGGTCCAGTCGATTTGGGTGGTTTTGAAGTACCCACTTTCTTCGACCTAGAGGGTGCTTTCGCTCCGGGTGCTTACAATGGTCAAATCAGAAGAGTAGCGCAATTGAAAGAAATTGTTGGCGTCAGTAGAGACGAACCGATTATGATGGATATTAGAGCGGCTTTGGCTAACGAAAACAGAGACCAATTCACCACCGAAGCGGCGATAGGTAACTCTGATATTCGAACCAAATTGGACGAACTGAATTTCGATAATGGCGACCCGTCCGTAGCGGACGATTTTGCAGCTTTGGCGGATAGCTTAGTCGAATCTAGCCAGAATTTTGCGGTAACTGCTGCTAACGGCGTAGCGGGTATCATCACAACGGGTGATAAAAGACGACACGTCAGTGCCAATGGATTAGAATATGCCCAAATCCTTGAAAAGGGTATGTACGGTCCGCTTTTATACGACCAAATGGTAGATGACTATTTGAGATTAAATCAATCTGGCCCTGACAACGCAAGTGGTAACAACCAATCAGCGGTAGGAGCTAATTACGATAATATCGGTACGGATAGACAACACCGCTGGGATGAGGCGTTCGGCTACTTAGCGGCGAACCCATTGACTTACCCCAATCCAGACAACACCTCTAACGGAGACGGTGATTTTATGGCCAACTACATCTTCGACTTCAGCGATGAGACCGAAGAGGCTTACGGCATCAATTTGGCACAGCGTATCATGGACGCCTTCATTTTGGGTAGGGCCATCTTAAAGGCGGGTGAAGGTTTTGGACCCGGTGACGAAAATGTTAATGAGGCCGCTTTAGAAGCATGTCGTCAAGATATTAAATTGTACGTAGAAGCTGGTCTGGCTGCTGCTGCCTTCCACTACTTTAACGATGCAATTGCCGACATCACAGACGATGACAAATTACACCATTTGTCGGAAGCAATTGGATTCGTTTATGCGCTTTCTCACAATTCGGAAGGAAGAATGTCCGAAGCGGAGGCTTACGATGTGTTGGAAGAGTTGGGCTGGCCTAGTGACAACCCAACGTTGACGGGCGTTTACGACATCAACCTTTGGGAAGTGACCGATGAACAAATGGAGGCGGCAAGAGTTAAATTGAACAGCTCTTTCCCCGGCTTCATTAACGTACCTTTCTAATGCTAAAGTAAAATTATTCGGTACTGCGGTAGAAGAAAGGTGTTCCCCTTTTTCTACCGCAAAATCGTTTATACCTTTCGGGGAAGGTAGTTCTAACTTGTAGCTGATTGCCTGTATGAGAATAATATAATGGCCAATTCGGTCACAATGAGCAAAGGCTTAGTAGCCTTTCGCATTTTAGATAAGTAAGTGGAAAACCTTCTTTTCAAATTAAAGGATTAACTTTTTTACCAAAAGTTAGCCTCATTTTATTAACCTTAAATATTAGACATGAATAATTTGCTCAGATTCGGTTTGTTGGTCTTAGTGTTATTTGCGACCATCATTGTCTCTTGTAATAAAGACAACGACGTAGAGCCAGAACCACCAATGGTAGAAGTACCCGACCCCGATACGACAACTAATGTGGTTGATACAATGACCAATACGGGAACGGTAACGGATACAATGACAATGGATACCACCGTGACGAGTGTCACAGAAGATGTGAACATTGAAAATTTGCTGGCTAACCAAGTTAATGAGCTAGTTATCCCCACTTACGAAACCTATCAAGAAAAAATGGGGGGCTTACTATCGGCCACAGAGACCTTCGTTGGAGCCCTCAATAATGATAATCTTACAGCGGTAAAAACGGCTTATTCTGAAGCTTATTTGGCTTATCAAGCAGCAGGGGTACACAATTACTACGCAACTGCTAATCTTGACTTGGTCAATACAACAAATCTGTATCCCATTAATGTAGAGATTTTAGAAGAATTAATCGCTAACGAGTCTTACATTTTCAATACCATCTCCCACCAAAGAGCGAATGGTTTTCCAGCACTTGACTACTTCTTGTATGGACTTGAAGACCCCGTAGCTACTTTTACGAATGATGCTAAGGCAGCTACTTTTTTATTAGAATTAGTCAAGTCTATGGATGCAAAAGCGAATGCTTTAGTTGACCGTTGGACTGGCAATCTAAGGGCTAACTTTATCGGTAACGGTGGCGTAGCACTAGGTAGTTCAGTTAGTGTACAACTCAACGAAACCTTAATTTATTACGAGCAAAATATCAGAGGTAATAAAGTAGGTATTCCCATTGGTCGATTAGGACCAAACGATACCCCCTTTGACGCGGATGGTACAAAGATTGAGAGCTATTACCGGTCATTGCAAGAAGGAAATGACAGCTATTCGCTGCTGTTATTGAGAGCATCAATCCAGGAAATGGAAGAAATTTATCTAGGTACTACCTCTGCTGGAGAAGATGGTATCGGCTACGAAGATTTGCTGATTTCAATAGAACAGGCGTCTATTGATGCGGACATTAAAGCTCAATACCAAGCTATCTATGACGCTATTGACAATCGTGGTAGTATCGTAGGGGATGATACATTATACCTCGCTATCCAAGAATTGGTAACTTTATACAAATCTGACTTATTTCCTGCGCTCAATGTCCAAGATGCGGACGGAGCGAATGATGGGGATTAAAGACAGTCGGTTAACGGTAAACGGTGTACGGTAAACGGTTGCCTAATTGACCGCTTAGTATAATTCTTTCTTTTAAGAATCAACAGTAAAAATAGGCATCTCATTAGATGTCTATTTTTATTTTCTTGACTAACTTCATTTACTCTGTACCGTGTACCATCAACCGTGCACCGTTTCAAACAATGACTACCCTATTCAATCAATTCCACAACTGGCTGCACCGCCGCGTATCCATTGCCCCACTCGTGGTGTTTAGGATGATGTTTGGTAGCTTGTTGCTGTACAGCAACTACCGCACCTACGAAGAGGGCTGGATTTCGGAATTGTACATTGACCCCATTTATCATTTTGGCTTTGTCTCTTGGTTGACACCCTTACGAGGAGACGGGATGTATATTATATTTGGCTTACTATGCCTGTTCGCCATCGGCATTATGCTCGGCTTTTTATACCGAATCAGCACAATTGGCTATTTTTTGTTATTCACCTACGTCGAGTTACTTGATAAGACCTACTACCTCAATCATTATTACCTTGTTTCCCTATTGGTGTTTTGGTTGATATGGGTCCCTGCCCATCGCTGGTATTCGGTCGATGCTCAATTATTTCCCAAAATAAAGTCCGCTACTTGCTCTAACTGGCATATCAGTATCTTTAGACTCCAATTGTCCTTCGTTTACTTTTTTGCGGGACTGGCCAAAGTCAATCCCGATTGGCTGTTCAAAGCGCAACCAATGGCGACTTGGTTACCGGGGAAGTACCAATTACCGCTTATCGGGTCTTTTATGAAATTTAAAGAAACGGCTTTTTTATTTAGTTGGGCGGGCTGCGTTTACGATTTGACGATTTGGTTGTTTTTGTGGATTAAGCAAACTAGAGTACTGGCCTACATAGGCGTACTTGTTTTTCATATTATGACGGGCATTCTTTTCCCTCGGATTGGGATGTTTCCCTACATTATGATTATTTCCACTATCATCTTTTTTTCGAGTAGTTTTCACGAATGGATACTACAAATGATTGGTGGCGGTTTCCCAAAAGAGGGACGCCCCTACTCCACTGTAATTCCTATTGGAAAGACGAGTGCTATTATTTCCAAGGTAATTGCGGGATATATAGTGATTCAACTCTTTCTACCTCTGCGGCATTTAGCGTACGATGGAAACTTATTTTGGCACGAGCAGGGTTATCGTTTTAGCTGGCGGGTGATGCTGATGGAAAAAAACGGTCAGACAGCCATTATTGTCAGAGACCCCGTCAAAAATCGACAGCGAGAAGTTCGGCAAAGTAATTATCTAACGCCTTTTCAAGCGCAACAGATGAAATCGCAACCCGATATGTTGCTACAATTTGCTCGACACGTCGGCGATGAGTTTAAACGCATCAACGGTTACGCTCCCGAGGTCTATGTCAAAAGTCGGATGTGGTTGAACGGTCGGCGGAGTCAGCCTTTTACAAACGATACCTTGGATGTGTATGCGTTGGACGACCCGATGCGGCACGGCTGGATTTTGCCGATGCAGGAAAGTAATGATTAGCGTCTACCGAAGAACTACTTTTGATGCGCTTCACCGAGCTAAAGTTGCTACCTTTCGCCAGCTCAGCAAGTACTGATTCCCAACAGGCTGGCTATCCTCACCCCCGTAAACAACAGTAGGTTGTAAAAGAGGAATATCGGCAGTTTGGCTAAACCAATTTAACTGTTTGAAATAGTCGTTGCGAAAAGTAGTTCCGCTTTTTATTTCAACGGGCTGCAACTGTCCTCCAATATTAAGTAGTAGGTCAATTTCGTGTTGGGACTTGTCTCTCCAAAAGGAAATCGGTGGGGTTAATCCACGATTATAAAACGCTTTAGTCACTTCATTGAAGATAAAATTCTCGAAGATGGCGCCTCTTTGGTAATAATTGAGTAATTGTTCTGGCGTATTAATTCCCAGAAGCGTGCAAGCCAAGCCCGTATCTCGAAAATACAACTTTGCGGACTTGACTAAGCGTTTTTTGAAATTGCGAAAGTAGGGTTGAACGGTATAGACTATGTGTGAAGTCCGAAGTACAGAAAGCCAAGCATCCGCCGTATGGCGGTCAATCCCTGCGGCAGTAGCAAGCGAAGATTTATTAATGGTCTGACCAATAAATCCCGCGCATATTTGGACAAAGCGGGTAAAGGCATCCAAGTTGCCAATATTTTTTACTTGGCGAACATCTCGCTCGACGTAGGTCGCCAAATAAGATTGGTAAAAAGCAGTTGCGGGAATATCCTTATCGTATATTCTTGGATAACCTCCCTGCCAACAGAGAAAATTAGCTGAAACATCAGATGAGAGGTGTGGCTTAAGTTCTAAGTAGCTCAACGGATGTAAATAAAAAATAGCCGTCCGTCCAGCTAAAGTCTGGCTGACGCCTTCCATCATTAGCATATTATGTGAGCCACTTAGTATGAATAACGCCTCGGGGTTGTCATCTACTATACCTTGAATGTAGGATAATAGTTGCGGAAAGCGTTGTACTTCATCTAGTATCATCCGATGACCGTAAGTTTGAAATAATTCCCTAGGGTCCCGTTTTATTTTTGCGTATATATCAGGATTTTCTAGGGAAAAGTAAGGTAGGTCGCCGAAAAGATTTTTGATGAGTGTTGTTTTACCACTTTGTCTAGGCCCCGTAATGGTCAATACAGGAAACTTGCCAACTAGAGCTAGAAGTGCTGATTTGATGCGTCGTTCAATCATTTAGCAAAAATAATAAAAATAATTATTTTAGACAAATTGGCTAGTTTACTACCCATATTGTCCAAGTATATCAACTAAAAAACAGATAAAAACGATAGCATAAGGTCGTTTTATCTATTTTTACGAGACAATTTAAAATGAAAAAAATTAATCTACTTTTACTAGTATTCTTTCTACTTAATATCCAAAAAACTTGGGCACAAACAATCGCCACCATCAGCGGTCAAGTCACCAATCTAAAAAACGAGCCACTAGAGGACCTCATCGTTTATGTGCAGGAGGCGGACGCTTTGGACTATACCAACCGGCAAGGGGAATTTTCTCTACAACTAATTGACCAACGGCAATATACGCTGCTTATAAAAGGCATTGGCATTGATTTAGTGGAAAAACCAATACTCCTTGCAGGAGATACCACCGTTCAGATTCAAGTTGAACAAAACATCCAAAACCTATCCGAAGTCATCGTCAAAGCCGAGTCGGATGCTTTTGGGATTCGACAATTGCGAGCGATTGAGGCGGGCGGTTTATACGAAGGGAAGAAAACGGAGGTCATTAATATTGATAAACTTATCGCCAACAAGGCGACCAATAATGCCCGACAAGCCTTCGCCAAAGTGCCCAGTTTGAATATTTGGGAAAGCGATAATGCGGGGCTGCAATTGGATATTGGTGGACGGGGATTAAGCCCTAAACGAACCTCTAATTTTAATACTCGACAAAACGGCTACGACATTAGTGCCGATGCTTTGGGGTATCCCGAAAGCTACTACACGCCACCCTTGCAAGCCGTTCGTCAAATTGAAATTGTACGGGGGGCAGGGGCTTTGCAATACGGTAGTCAATTCGGTGGATTGGTCAACTTCAAGATGAAAAAAGGGAACCTTGAACGACCCGTCAATTTTGAAACGGAAAATACCTACGGTGCCAACCAACTGTTTAACACCTTCAACACGCTGCACGGACAAGTCGGTAAGCTGAATCATTACAGCTATTTTCAGTACAAACGGGGCAACGGCTGGCGACCCAATTCTGCCTTTGAGCAGTACGGTGCTTCTACCAGTTTGACTTACGAAGCCTCCGAAAAATTTCGGGCGAGTCTTGACTTTACGCATATGTACTACCTCAGCCAACAAGCGGGTGGGTTGACGGACGAGCAATTCGAGGAAGACCCCCGTTTTTCCAATCGGGAAAGGAACTGGTTTCGGGTCAATTGGAACTTGGCGGCGCTTTCTTTGGATTATAAATTTTCGGATAATACCAGAATTTACAATCGAACTTTTGGTTTGTTGGCGAGGCGTACTTCACTGGGATTGTTGGATACGCCCGACGTGCCCGACCCGTTGTCCAATCGGGATTTAATTGACGGGAAATTTAGAAATATTGGTAACGAAACCCGCTTTGTGTTTTCCTACGACAGCGTGGAGGATTTGAAAAATACCCTCTTGGTCGGAACAAGGGTTTATCGAGGATTTACCAATTTTAGCCAGCGCTTTGGGACGGATGGGGTCGATGCTGATTTTACGAGAGTAGATACTTCTTTTTTAGACCGCCGACAATCGGATTTTGAATTTCCCAATTTGAACGTTGCCCTTTTTGCCGAAAAAATCATCCGAATCGACAAAACGTTGAGTCTCATTCCCGGCGTTCGCTACGAATACATTGATACCAAATCGCAAGGCTTTTTTATCAACTCCATCCGCATCAACAGCTTCGGTGATTTTATCGAAGAAACCCGCACCGATACTTCCGAAAGTAAGCGGCACATTTTTCTTTACGGACTAGGGTTATCCAAAAAACTGAATCCTAAATACGAGTTATACGCCAACGCTACGGCCAACTATCGCGCTATCAACTTTACCGATGTGCAAATTCAGACCAATACGCAGTTGGTCGATACTTTAATCAAAGACGAAAGCGGTTTTAGCTTTGATTTGGGGGTTCGGAAGAGAGATTTTGCACCCTTTTTCTTAGAGGCTAGCCTATTTTATATTCTTTACGATAACCGTATTGGCGAAGTCATTGACGATGGACTGCGGGTCAGAACCAATATTGGGTCGGCTAGAATCTACGGTTTAGAGGTATTTTTTGAGATGGACATTTTAGCCACCTTGAAAAAAGAAAGCAACCACAAATTGAGTGCTTTCGTCAACGGCTCGGTCAATCGAGGCGTTTATACCGAGATTAACGAACGGGCTTTGGTGGGCGTACGGTCAGATAACAAATTGGAGGATTTGCCCGATTATAACATCAAAGCGGGAATTAGCTACGGCTACCAAAAATTTTCCACTTCTTTGCAGGGCACTTTTGTGGGGCAACAATTTTCGGACGCTGCCAATACAATCGACCCTTTTAAGGGCGTTTTTGGCGTGATTCCCGCCTACACCGTGCTTGACCTTTCGGCAAAATACGACTTTTCGGAACGGTTGACGCTTTCTACTAGCGTGAATAATTTGATGAATGAGTTTTACTTTACTAGGCGTGCGACGGCTTATCCTGGGCCGGGGATTATTCCCGCTTTGAGTCGGACTTGGAATATCACTTTGGGGGCAAGGTTTTAGCAACATAAAACTCTTTGGGGTTATTCACACGACCCTTCTTTTTCCTAAACAAGTTGGGTAGTTCTAATTTGTCCATGAAGTTATTGATGGTATCAATTGCCTGTTGAATATTCTCTAAATCAAAATCTCATGCAGGTTGTTATATCCATCAATCAAGGTAGCACCTTACCTTGAT